>JARRJS010000004.1:0-51089 GCA_037388885.1 Gemmatimonadota bacterium | reverse complement strand
GTCCAGCGGGTTGGACAC
Organism: Gemmatimonadota bacterium; assembly: GCA_037388885.1. Classification (GTDB taxonomy): domain Bacteria; phylum Gemmatimonadota; class Gemmatimonadetes; order Longimicrobiales; family RSA9; genus JARRJS01. Next base: position 51,071 of record JARRJS010000004.1, on the reverse strand, counting down.
GACGATCACGATGGCGTCCGGCGAGTTCTTCTTGATCTGCTCCGCCACATCCTTGACGATGCCGGCGTTGATCTTGAGGAGATCGTCCCGGCTCATGCCCGGCTTGCGGGCCACGCCCGCCGTCACGATGACGAGCTGGGAGTCTTTCGTGTCCGCGTAGTCCTGCGTACCAAAAACGAAGGAGTCGAAGCCTTCGATCGGCGCCGACTCCCATTGGTCCAGGCCCTTGCCCTGGGGAATGCCTTCGACGACATCGACCATGACGACCTGGCGGCCCAGTTGCTTGCGGGCAACGCCCTGCGCCGTCGTGGCGCCGACGTGTCCCGCCCCGACGACCGTAATCTTGTCGAACATATGCGGTAACGCCCTTTCAATGGCTGGTTCATACTGACTCGTGGCGTCAACGTAGGGATGCCATCCGGGCGTGTCAACGCGACGGCGGGCCCGGCACGCACGCTGCGTCCGGACCCGCGAAAGTACCTGCCCCGTCTACTTTTGGAGGCCCGTGCGTGACGCTACGGGCGAGACTCTGAAAGGCCGCTATCTCCCGTTCAACCGCCGACCTGCGAAAGCGCGCGCAGACCGCCGGAGCCCTCGTCGCTCCCCTGAACCAGCCCGTGACGCTCGGGCTTCACCCGCAGCGTATGGCGGATCAGCGGCTCGATGGCGTCTCCTTGCCGCAGCGGTTCACGCAGGTTCGTCTGCAGGCTGCCGAACAGGCACGGCCGCAGCTGCCCGTCGGCCGTCAGGCGCATACGGTTGCAGCGTTCGCAGTAGTTGTGGCTCATGGGCGTGATCACGCCCACCGTGCCTCGCGCCCCGGGGAACGAGAAGTACGTGGCCGGACCGTTGCCGGTGGGCCCCACGATGGGCTGTAGCTCGCCCAGGGCACTCACCTTGGCGAGCATCTCGGCCGCCGGCACATATTGCTCGGCCGAGATGGCCACGTTCTCAGCGACCGGCATGACCTCGATGAAACGGACATGCCAGGGGCGTTGCCGGGTGATGGCGGCGAAGGCTTCGATCTCGTCGTCGTTGCGTCCCCGCATGACGACAACGTTCACCTTCAAGGGCTCGAACCCGACGCGCTCGGCTGCATCGAAGCCCGCCATGATGCGCTCGAAGGAACCCGGCCGGCGCGCCAGCTCGTCGACGCGCTCGGGCTGGAGGGAGTCCAGGGAAAGGTTGATCCGCTGCACACCGGCTTCCCGCAGCTCCTCCGCCACGGGCGCGAGCAAGACGCCGTTGGTGGACAGCGCGATGTCCTCGATGCCGGGCACCGACGCCAGCATGCGGACCAGGGTCGGCAACTCCTTGCGGACCAGCGGCTCGCCCCCCGTGATGCGAACGCGGCGCAGTCCCATGCCCGCCATGACGCGGACGATCTCGTGGATCTCCTCATAGTCCAGGATCTGGGAACGCCGCAGCCACGGCAGGCCTTCTTCCGGCATGCAGTACACGCAACGCAGATTGCATTTGTCGGTGACGGAGATGCGAAGGTACTCCACGCGCCGGCCGAACGAATCCTCCATGGGGCCCGTGTCGCCGCGGGCCGCCGCGGCCGCCGGCGGAATCGTGGCTTCGGGGCTCCAGGCGTGCGTGGGCGGCTGCCCGCACAGCTCGGTACCCAGAACGGGCAGGCTGCGCCTCCTCTCGTGTGTCCGCCGCAGGTCCGCGGCTTGCTTCAACAGGTCGCTCATGAGCGCTCCCGGACGGGCGGCCTTGCCCCTCCCAGCCAGCGTGCCTCTCCATCGACGTAGTGCTCGTGCTTCCAGATCGGGAGACGCTTCTTGATCTCCTCGATGATGTAGCGGGACGCGTCGTACGCGTCGGCCCGGTGCGGCGCGGCCACTGCGATGGCCACGCTGTGCTCACCCACCGAAAGCTCGCCCACGCGATGGGCCACCGCCACGTCGGTGACGGCGCGGTCCGCGGCCTCCCGTGCGATGGCTTCCAGCACCGTCGCAGCCATCTCCTCGTAGGCCTCGTAGCGCAGGCCCCGCACCGGCCGCCCATCGTTGTGATCCCGGACCGTGCCCAGGAACAGGACGACGGCCCCGTCCTGCGCGGCGCCGACGCGGGCCAGCACGGCCAACGGATCGATCGGCTCGTGCACGATCTCGGCGTACACGCTCACCCTCCCGCCACCGGTGGCAGGAGGGCCACATCGTCGCCGTCGCACAGCCGGGTGTCCAGGGCCGCGTAATCCCGGTTCACCGCCACAGCCGGCTCGGCCGGGAGTCGCCCGAGGCCATCGCCGCGCCCCCGTAGCATGGCCAGCAGATCGCGCACAGTGGCGCCGTCGGGCAGGTCGAGCTGGAGCTCACCGCCCCCTGCAAGATCCCGGTAGATGGCGAACAGGAGCAGGTTGATACGCATGTGTTGCAAGCTAGACGTGGGTTGTGAACGCTTCAACCCCGACGGATGAAGCCGGCGGCGCACGGAATGGTTCCGTGGGCCGCCGGCGCGGAGCGAAAGACGGGCTCAGAACGGGGGACCGGGCGGTGCCGGCGGTGGGCCGCGCATGCCGGGCCTGCGCATGCCGCCGCGAATCTGTCGCACACGCTCGTTGAACCGGTTTCGCAACATGATGAATTCTGCCCGCTGGCGCGGCGTAAGCACGGTGGCGAGCGCCGAATCCTCACGGGCAGCCAACGCCGTCTCCTGTCCCCGCAAGCGGTCCATCTCGTCGAGGAGCGCCTGGATCTGCGCCGGATTCGTCGTGGTGTCCGCCGTGGCGACGGCCAGAGCATGTTGGTTCTGCAAGGCCTTGCGCCCCAGCTCCAGCCGCTCCTGCATGTCCTTCTGCAGGATCGCCGACACCTGGTCCCGCTGCTGATCGTTCAGCTGCAGCCGCCGAGTCAGGACCTCCATGAAGCGGGCGTGGACGCGCTGCTGCAGCACCGCCCGCTCGTTCTGCGGCATCGGTCGCCTCGGCACCTGTGCCGCAGCCGGCACCGTCGCCAGCAACGCCACCGCTGCCGCCACCGCCAGGTCTCTTGGAATGCGCGCCATGCTCACCGCTCCATCCTGTCAAGCAACGTCTGCAGTTGTTGCGCGGAAAGGTTATCCACCATGGCCAGGCCGGCCACCGTCCCGTCCGCGCCCGGCCAGTCTCCGTAGGGTGCCACCACGCCGGTGTCTTCGGCGACCAGCATCGCGGCGGAGTCCAGCGGATCCTTCGTGCCCGGTGCAACGGCTCGGGTCACGATGAGCGCCGTGATCGCCGTGGCCAGCACGGCGGCGGGCGTCCAGAAGCTGCGCCACCACGGCCTCCTCGCGCCATGCAGCCGGATGGGCGCAACCTGCGCCGTGCCCGCCAGCTCGGCCTCCAGCGCATGCCGCACGCGGTCCGCCAGGCCGGCAGGGGGCACGACGGCGTCCTCGGCCAGCAGGTTGAGCATCGCCAGCTCCGCGGCGCAGTCGTCGCACTGCGCCACGTGGGCGCCCACCTGGCTCGACTGCGCGGGGTCCAGCCGTCCCCGCGCGTACTCAGGCAGGAGATCCCGCACGATCTCACAGTCTACGCCGCTCATTGCACCAACTCCTTCAACCGCTTGATGCCGAGGTGATAGTTCACGCGCACCGCGCCCTCCGTGCTGCCCGTCACCTCTGCGATCTCGCGATGGCTCAAGCCCTGATATACCCGCATCGTCACCGCCAGCCGCTGCTTCTCCGGCAATTCCGCCAACAGCGTCTGAACGCGTTGCGATTCCAGCGTGCGCAACGTCGTCTCCTCCGGGTCGGGGCCGTCCCCCGCCACGTCGGGCATCGTCGTCAACGTGGCCTCGTGGCGGCGGCCCCTGCGACGCAGCGCGGAGCGCGCCGTGTTCAGCGCGATATGCAGAAGCCACGTCCGGAAGCTGGCATCCCCGCGAAACCGGGGCAGACCCCTGATCGCGTTGATGAACGCCTCCTGCACTGCATCCTCTGCCACATCCCGCTCACCCAGCACCCGGAAGGCTACGTCGTACACGTCACCCAGATGGCGCGACAACAGCGCATTCAACGCTTCGCGGTCGCCGCCGCGTGCCTGTTCGACGAGGTCGCGGTCATCCGCCGCCTCCGTCGCACGTGCCATCATCACCCTCATCACATCTTTCTGGATGCACGAGCGCCCCGGAACGTTAATACACGAGCGCCCCATCCGGCTCGCGGACCGGACAGGGCGTTCACGTCCCTGGCGTCATGCCCTGACGATTCAGTACCCGGCCGCCGCCTGGGACCGCGCACCGTCGCTCACCTGCTGGCGGAGATCCTTGGAGGGCTTGAACACCGGAACCGAGCGCGCCGGCACCTCCACCCTCTCCCCCGTCCGCGGGTTGCGCGCCACCCGAGACTTGCGGCGCCGGACTTTGAACGTCCCGAAACCGCGGATCTCGATGTTGTTCTGGTCCGCCAGCGCGTTCTTGATCGCGTTGAGCAGCCCGTCGACCACGAGCGCACAGTCCTTCTTGGTTACGCCGGGGCCGATGGCGTCCGCAACCTGTTCGACGAGGTCCGCTTTCGTCATGATGCCTCCAATCCTCCAGACTCCGCGTGGATGGTCTGGGAGCGCAGCTCCCCCCTCAGCTGATCATTATTTCAACGTCGGACAGCCCGCTCATCTCACTGGTCGGCCCACGCGCGACCGGGCGCCAGGAAGACCAACGAACGTAAAACCACGGCAACTCGCCGTGAGACACAGAGTTACGAGCAATAAGGAACGGAAGGCAACGGTACCGCCCGAAATTCCGGAAGTCAAGACTTTCGTTGGACTTCCGCCATCGCCTCGACGAAGTCGTCGAACAGATATCGCGAATCGTGCGGCCCCGGTGCCGCCTCGGGATGGTACTGGACGCTGAACACCGGCAGGTGGCGGTGTGCGAGGCCTTCGATCGTGCCATCGTTCAGGTTGACGTGGGTCACCCGCAGGTCCGGCGCTCCCTCCACGGCGTCCGTGCCGCCGCGCACGGCAAAGCCATGGTTCTGGGCGGTGATCTCGACGGCCCCGTCGGACAGACGGCGCACCGGATGATTGCCGCCCCGGTGGCCGTAGAGGAGCTTGAAGGTCTGCCCGCCGAAGGCCCGGGCCACGAGCTGGTGGCCGAGGCAGATTCCGAAAACGGGCACTCCCCTGCCGGCGAGCCTGCGGATGGTTTCGAGGGCGTGGGCGACGGCTTCAGGGTCGCCCGGCCCGTTCGACACGAACAGCCCGTCCGGGTCCGCAGCCTCGATCTCCTCGGGCGTGGTCGCACCCGGCACGACACGCACACGGCACCCGCGTTCGGCCAACAGGCGTGGCGAATGACCCTTCACGCCGAAGTCGTAGGCCAGCACGCGGAAGCGCTCCGGTCCCGTCGGCGCCACCTCGTACGGTTGGGCCGTGGTGACGTGGCCGGTCAGATCGAGGCCTTCCATGCGGGGGTGATCCTTGATGCGCCCCATGAGGTCGGCTTCCGGCGTATCGGCCGGCGCGATCGCCGCGCGCATGGCACCGGCGGATCGGATGTGACGCGTGAGCGCGCGGGTGTCGATGCCCGTGAGCGCAACCACGCCTTGACGCTCCAGATAGCCGTCCAGGCTGTCCTCCGCCCGCCAGCCGGTGTGCATGCGGGACAGCTCGCGCAAGACGAAGCCGGCCACCTGCGGGCGAGCCGACTCCTGGTCCGCGTCGTTCACGCCGTAGTTACCCATCATGGGCGCCGTCATGGTGACGATCTGGCCTGCATAGGACGGGTCGGTGAGGACCTCCTGGTACCCGGTCATGGAGGTGTTGAACACGACCTCGCCCAGGGCGATGCCCCGGGCGCCGGCGGCCAGGCCGTGGAACGCCCGACCGTCCTCGAGCAGAAGATACGCCCGTTCGGCCACGCAAAGCTCCGCAGTTGGAAAGGGAAACCGCAGGCGAATCTACCGTGGACGCACGCCGCGTCAAGCCGTAGGTTGCTACGCCCCTTGGAATTGGCGGTGGAGATGCGTTCCCTTCTCTACATCTACGCAGACGAATCGTGTCTGGGCGTGCAGTTTCGCGACCGGGACTCTCCCGGTGGCGCGGCCGGGCTCGTGGAGTACTGGAAGGACGACCGCTGGGTGCGGCGCGACTACTGGCTGAGCGAACCGGCCACGACGAACAACCGCATGGCGATCCGCAGCGCCACCGAGGGGTTGCGCCTTCTGCGCCGGCCGTGCGACGTGATCTTCACGTCCGACTCCCAGTACCTCGTGAAAGGCATGCGGGAGTGGATCGCGGGCTGGGTACGCCGGGGCTGGAAACGGAAGACCGGCCCCGTGGAGAACGCCGACCTCTGGCGTGGCCTGCTAAACGCGGCAAGCCGCCATCGCATCGACTGGCGCTGGGTGCGGGGCCATGCCGGCCACCCGCAGAACGAGTACGCCAACGACCTGGCCGTACGGGCGGCCAAGAAGCAGGATGCGTCCCGGGGGCTTGTGGAATCCGGCTTCGGGGGTTGGCTGGACGAGCAGCGGGAACGGGAGCGCTACCTGGACTTCTTCGAGTTCCAGGCACCCCAACGGGAAGAATTCCGGCCCGTTTCGGCCGTGGACGCCGAGTAGCGGACGCCCCTAAACGGCGGCCCGCCCGAACAGCTCGGCGAATCGGGCGACCAGGCGCTGCCGGACCGCGACCGGGTCCACGGCACCCACCAGTCTCTCCAGCGACGTGACGCCGTGGTCCCGGATGCCGCACGGCACGATGGCCTCGAAGAAGTCCAGGTTGGTGGTGAGATTGAACGCGAAACCGTGGGATGTGAGCCAGCCGCGGGAGACACGCACGCCGATGGCCGCGATCTTCTCGTCGCCCACCCAGACGCCCGTGAGGCCCCGCTTGCGTCCGGCAGCCACGTGGAAATCCGCCAGGCACCGGATAAGGACCTCCTCGATGTCGCGCACGTAGCGGTGAAGATCCTGGCGCTCCGCCTCGAGGGCCAGGATGGGATACCCCACCAGCTGACCCGGGCCGTGATACGTCACGTCCCCACCGCGTCCCGTCTCGAACAGCTCGATGCCCATGAGCCGCCGCTCCGCCTGATCCAGCAGTACGTGGCTCGGATCGGCGGCCGTGCCCAGCGTGATGACGTGCGGGTGCTCCAGCAGCAGCAGCTGGTCCGGCACCTCGTCGGCCCGCCGTCGCTCCACAAGCTGCCGTTGGAGCGCCAGGGCGTCAGCGTACGAGGTCGTGCCCAGCCACCGGACCTGCAGCGGCCGGCCCGCCGCCACCGCCGCCGGCTCAACCGGCGGCGCACCTGCGGGCCGCGAACCCGGTGCCTCGGCCGCGGTCGGGCGCGATCGCGAAGGCGACTCCGCCTTGACGTCCGGCACACGCCGCGAGGGCACGGCGCTCAGCGGTCGACGGTCGACGGTCACCTCACGCCTCTTCCGGGAAGCTCTCGATGACCTCCTTCAGGCGGGCCAGGAACCGGGCGGCGTCCGCCCCGTCGACGATGCGGTGGTCGTAGCCCAGGGAGAACATCGACCGGTGGCGGATGGCGATGGTGTCCGCGCCGTCCACCTCCATCACGACCGGCCGCTTCTCGATGGAGCCCAGGCCCAGGATCGCCGCCGTGCCCTCCGGGATGATGGGCATTCCCACATAGGTGCCGAACACGCCCGGGTTCGTGATGGAGAACGTGGCCCCCTGGATCTCCTCCGGCTTCAGCTTCCGGTCCCGGGCCCGGCCGGCCAGGTCGATGATGCGCTTCGAGATGCCCACGAGCGTCAGATCGTCTGCGTCCCGGATCACCGGCACGATGAGGCCCGGGTCCAGATCCACCGCCATGCCCAGGTTGATGTTCCCGCGGTAGATCAAATTCTCGCCGGAGACGGTCCCGTTCACCCGCGGGAACTCCTGAAGCACGCGGGCCGTAGCCCACGCCACGAAGCCCGTGTAGCTGACCTTCACGCCCTGCTGTTCCCATTTCGCGCGGTTTGCCGCACGGATCCTGGCCACACGCGTAAAGTCGATCTCGATGAACGAGTGGACGTGCGCCGCGATCCGTTTCGCCAGGATCATGTGGTCCGCCGTGAGCCGCCGGATGCGATCCATGGGCTCCACTCGGTCCGCTTCCCGGACGGGCCATTCCGGATGCTGAACCTGCCCGTAGAAGGCGGACCACAGCTCATCCGCAGACAGCACGCCCGCACCCGCCGGCGCAGGTGGCGCCGGCTTTCCGCGAGCCCCCGGCCTCGCGGGGGCCGCCGGGCCCGCAGCCGCTCCGGCGCCCGCCGCCTCTTCCCGTTCCAGGAACGCCATGATGTCCTGCTTGGTCACCCGTCCGGCACGGCCGCTGCCCTCCACGTCTCCGATGTCCACGCCGTGCTCCGCAGCGATACGCCGCACCAACGGCGTCGAACGCTGCCGCAGTCGCTCCTCCGCCGTGGCAGCCTTGCCGTCCCCCGACGTGCGCCTGCTCGCACCCGCCGTCCCGTTCCCCGTGCCACCCCGTCCCGCACCGCCAGCCACCGCGCCGCTCGCCAGTTCCGCGGACTCCGCCGTTTTCGCCGTGCCGGTCCCCGCAGCCGCGGTTTCGGCTTCGCCACTCTCCTCCTCAGCCCCGGCCACAGACTCCGCCGCAGGCGCAGATTCCGCCACGGGTGCCCCCGCCCCCGCCCCCGCCTGCTTCTCCGTCTCGATGTATGCCACCACGGTCCCGACCTCCACCGTCTCGCCCTCCTCGACCGCCACTTCGGCGAGCGTGCCTGCGGCAGGGGCCGGGATCTCTGCGTCCACCTTGTCCGTCGAGATCTCCAGGATGGGCTCGTCGCGTTCCACCGCATCACCGGCTTTCTTCAGCCATTTGGAGACAGTGCCTTCCGCGATGGATTCGCCCATCTGAGGCATGGGGACTTCGATCTTCGCCATTGTCAGCAGACTCCGCGGTTCCGGGTCGTCGTCAGTGTCAGTAGGAAGCCAGGTAGCGGCACGCCGCCACGATGTCGTCCATTTGAGGCAAGAAATAGTCCTCCAGGGACGGCGAATACGGCACGGGCGAATCGATGGCCGTGACGCGCAGGATGGGCGCGTCCAGCCACTCGAACGCCTTCTCGCTGACGCGCATGGCGATCTCGCCCGCGATGCCGCCCGTGCGCGTGTCCTCATGCACCACCAGCAGTCGATTCGTTTTCTTCACGCTCCGCACGATGGCGTCCTCGTCCATGGGCAGCAGCGTGCGCAGATCCAGGATCTCCGCGTCCACGTCCCCCGCCAGCTGTTCCGCCGCCCGCTGGCTCTCGTGGACCATCGCCCCGTACGTCACGATGGTGACGTCGCGCCCCTCCCGGTGCATGCGCGCCTCACCAATAGGCACCGTGTAGTCCTCGGTCGGCAACTGCTCCCGCAAGGCCGGCGCCCGGTACAGCTTCTTGTGCTCGAAGAACAGCACCGGGTCGTCGTCCCGGATGGCGGCCTTCAGGAGGCCCTTGGCATCCCGTGCCGTGGACGGATACACGATCTTCAAGCCGGGCGTGTGGAAGAACGCCATCTCCGGGTTCTGCGAGTGGAACGGCCCACCCCTCACACCCCCGCCCACCGGCCCCCGCACGACAAGGGGCAGCGGGCCGGCGCCCCGCCACCGGGAGGTGGCAATGTAGTTCGTCATGGGCTCGTACGCGCACGAAACGAAATCCATGAACTGCATCTCCACGATGGGCCTCCGCCCCATGTGCGCCGCGCCCGCCGCCGCACCGGTGAACCCCGCTTCACTGACCGGCGTGTCCACCACACGCTTGGCGCCGAACGCAGCGAGGAACCCATCGGTCATCTTGAATGCACCACCGTACGCGCCGATGTCCTCGCCCAGAATGAAGACCGAGGAGTCCCGCTCCATCTCTTCCCACAATCCCTCACGGATTGCCTCGAGGAACGTGACCGGGCGCCCTTCCTCCGTGTGACGCACGTGGTCCGGCTTCGGCCGGCCGGGTTTCTGCCGTTTGCTCGTCGTGTTCGCCATCGCTTCAAGCCTCGTCGGTCCGGCCTGCGCCGACAACAACGCCCAGCGCGGCCGGCGCCAAATCCCGCGCAACCGGGCGGAGGATCCGGCGGCGCACCACCCGCGCAGCCCGCCGCATCGACCGTGTCCCGCGCTGTCCATGATTCCGTCAAAGGGGAGCCCCGATCCGGGGCTGAATCGTGCCGAAAGTTCTGCAACCGTGAAGGCCGCGTCAAGCAAACAGCGCTCACTACCGGCCCTGCCACGCGCCTACGAACAGCGGGCGACTCTCTTGAGTCGCCCGCTGCTCCCGTGGCCGTCCGCCCCTATCGCCCGGGGGGCGGCTTTGTCGGCTGATTCGTCGGCTGCGTCTGTTGAGCCGGCGGCGTGGTCGGCTGATTCGCCGGCGGCGTCGCGGTCTGCCCCGCCTCGCCGGCCGCGCCCGGCAGCAGCGGCTGCGGCGCAGCTTGCGTCTGCTGCTGCTGGAACTCGCCCTGCAGCACCGACGAAGGCGTCCGACTCTTCGAGGACAGCACCGCCAGAGCGACCGCCAGGACCAGGAACAGGCCGCCGGTCACCCACGTCGCCTTGGTCAGGAACGTGGCCGCCTGCCGCCCGCCCATGAACGTGTCGGTCCCCATGCCACCACCCATGGCGGCCAGGCCGCCTCCCTTCCCCGACTGCAGCAGCACCACGACCATCAGGGCCACGCCGTCGAGGACCAGGACGCTCAACAGGAATGCGTACACGCGTTCTCCATGTGTTCAGTCTCGCACCAGCCCATTAGTTTCGCGCGGTCGTCCAGTGGTGTCAACCGCGCTCACACCATCTGGTCCCAGTGCTCCACGATGGTGCCGACGAGGCCGTACTTGCGCGCCGCTTCAGCATCCAGCCAGAAGTTGCGGCGGGTGTCGTCCTCGATCTGTTCCAGGGGCTGGCCCGTGCGTTCGGCGAAGATGCGGTTGAGGCGCTCGCGCATCTTGAGGATCTCGTTGGCCTCGATCTCCACGTCCGCCGCCGTACCCCGCGTGCCGCCCGCCGGCTGGTGGAGCAGGAAGCGGGTGTTGGGCAGGCAGTATCGCCGCTCGCGCGGCACGGCGACGTAGATGAGGGCGCCGGCGCTGGCAACCCAACCGGTGCCGACGATGCGGATCTCCGGCTTCACGAAGCGGATCATGTCGTGGATCGTGTCGCCGGACTCGACGTGGCCGCCCTGGGAGTTGATGAAGATGGTGATGGGCTCATCGGATTCCGCGGCCATGGCCAGGAGCTGGGCGATGACCTGAGAGGCCACCTTCTGGTTGATCTCGCTGCTGATGAGCAGGGTTCGCGCCCGGAACAGCCGGTCACGAATGGTCTCCGTGAGGGCTTCCGTGGTGCGTTCGGACTCGTTCTCGAGCATGGTCATGTCGGGTTCTCTCAGGAATCAGCGATCTTGGCGAAACTGACGGGGTCCAGGCTGGCGCCGCCCACGAGCACGCCATCGACGTTGGAGGCGGCGAGCAGCGCGGCGGCGTTGTCCGGTTTGACGGAGCCGCCGTAGAGAATGGGGATGGCGTCGGCGTGGTCGTGGACGTGCTCCCGAAGCCATGCCCGCAGGGTGCCGTGGGCCTCGGCCGCGTCATCGGGCGTGGCGGTTTCGCCGGTGCCGATGGCCCAGACCGGCTCGTACGCGACCATCATTCGGGCGAGCCGTTCGTCGGCCAGGTCACCCAGAGCGGCTTCGAGCTGGCGCAGGATGACGTCCTCGACCCGCCCGGCGCGACGTTGTTCGATCGTCTCACCGACGCAGAGTACGGGCAGCAGGCCGGCATCGAACACCGCCGCCACCTTCAAGCCGGTCTCCCGATCCGTCTCGCCGAAGACGTGCCTGCGCTCCGAGTGGCCGACGAGGGCGAATTCGGCGCCGGCGTCGCTGGCCATGGGCGCGCTGATGGCGCCCGTGAAGGCGCCCTCTCCTTCCCAGTGCACGTCCTGGACACCCAGGCGGATGTCCGGGCGGTCGGCGAGGGCGTCGGCGACGGCAACGAACGTGATGGCCGGTGGGAACAACAGCACGGTGCGGTCGGACCGGGGCTCGTGCTCGGCCCCGAATCGTTCGCAGAACGCCCTCGCCGCGGATGGGCCCTTGTTCATCTTCCAGTTGCCGGCGATCACCGGCCGCGTGATGGCCTCAACCATCCTGCCCCCCGGTCGTGCTGAGCACGGCGATCCCCGGAAGCTCCTTCCCCTCCAGGAACTCGAGGGAGGCGCCGCCGCCCGTCGATACGTGGGTCATGCGGCCTGACAGGCCGGCCCGCTCCACGGCCGCTGCGGTATCGCCCCCGCCGATGATGGTCGTTGTGCCCGCATCGGTGGCGGCGGCCACGGCGTGCGCCAGTCGATCCGTTCCAGCCCGGAACGGCGCCTTTTCGAACATGCCCATGGGCCCGTTCCAGACCACGGTGCCCGCGCCCTGGACGTGTCCGCGGAATGTATCGACGCTGTCGGGGCCGATGTCGAGGATCTTGGTGCCGTCCGGCACATCGTCCCGGGCGACGGTGCGCGTCTCGGCGTCCTCGGCGGCATCGCGTGCCACCACGCAGTCCACGGGCAGCACCAGCTTGTCGCCGCCGCGGCCCAGCAGGTCCTTCGCCATGTCGACGCGGTCCTCCTCCACGAGGGAGTCTGCGGTGTCAAGGCCCAGGGCACGGAAGAAGGTGTTCGCCATGGCGCCGCCGATGAGCAGCCGATCCACCCGCGGCAGCAGGTTCTCGATGACGTCGATCTTGCCGGAGATCTTGGCGCCCCCGAGGATCGCCACGAACGGGTGGTCCGGCGATTCCAGCGCCTGGCCCAGAAAGCGGATCTCCCGCTCCATGAGCAGGCCCGCGACGGCTGGCCTCCCGCTGTCTTTCATCACGTCCGCAACGCCCGCCGTGGACGCATGCGCCCGGTGCGCCGAGCCGAAGGCGTCGTCCACGTACAGGTCGCCCAGCCGGGCCATCTGTTCGGAAAGCTCGCGGTCGTTGGCCTCCTCACCGGCCAGGAACCGCGTGTTCTCCAGGACCAGGATCCCGCCGGGCGCCAGGGCCCCGGCAGCGTTTTGGGCATCCGCTCCCACGATGTCCGCCACGAAACGGACCGGCGCATCGATGAGCTCGCCCAGTCGGGCGGCAACAGGCCGCAACGAAAGGTCCTGCTTCCACTGCCCCTTGGGTCGCCCCAGGTGCGACATCAGCACCATGGACGCACCGCGGTCCAGAAGCCGCTGCAGCGTGGGCAGCGTGGCGCGGATCCGCGTGTCGTCCGCCACGTCGCCGCTGTCCAGCGGCACATTGAAATCGACCCGCACCAACGCACGCTTGCCCTCGAGCGCCGCGCCGGACAGGTCATCGAGTGTCATCGGGCGCATCGGTTGTCCCCCAGAGTGATCCATGCTTGATGTTCGGTTCTTCGTTTGTTGCGGGTCGCGGCAAAGCTATCCTCGCAGAACGCCCGCGTACAGGTCGGATGCTCACGAACGGCTTTGCCACGGAGCTAGCCCACGCCCTCAGATTCCGAAAGAAAGGCCAGCAGCACCGAATTGAATGCCGCAGGCGTCTCCCAGTTCGGCGAATGGCCCGCCTCCGGAAGCACTACGAAACGCGCGCGTGCCATGTGGCCGGCAGCCCGCCGGCCGTGTCGCACGGGGAAAAAGCGGTCCCGGCCTCCCCACATCACCAGCGTCGGCGTGCGGACGCGCGCCAGGTCGCCGGTCGACACGATCTCGTGCTGCCCCCGCAGCCCACAGAAGGCATGCAACGCCCGGGCCATGCGGCCAGGCTCGCCGGTCCGCTCCGAGCGGTACAGATACTCCACCAACGCTTCCTGGCGCGCCTCGTTCAGCTGACTGCGATTCGACGTCAGATAGCGCTCGAACAGCCAGCGCGTCCCGGTCCGTCTCGGACGGAGGCTCCACCGCCCCGCTCCGGGCAGCGTCGCCATCCGGACCGGCCACGGCACCGCACGGCCCAGCCCGGCCGACGACAGCAGCACGAGCCGCCCCACCCGCCCCGGCCAGCGTTGGGCCAGGCGCAGGGCCAGCAACCCGCCCAGCGACGTGCCCACCATGTCGAATCCTTGCACGCCCAGCCCATCGAGCCACGTCCCCAGCCACGCCGCACCCGTCCGGCCCACCTGGCGTCCGGGCTCCAGCCAGCTGGACAGCCCGAATCCCGGGAGATCCGGCGCCAGCACCCGATAGCGCTCCGCCAGCGGCCCGAACACCCGGAACCAGTTCGCACCGCCCCCGCCACCTCCGTGCACCAGGACCACCGGCCGGCCGCGCCCCACCTCCAGATAATGGACCCGCGGGGCGGCCTCGCTCCCCGTCGGCCCAACATCCGCACCGTCCGCCTGCCACAACGCGCGCCGGGCTCGCACACCTTCCAGCGCCAGCAGCGCCTCCAACGCGGTCACGTACTGCTCCCACACACGACGGCCACGACCCGCTCCCGGGTCGTGGCCGTTCGCCGGTCCCCCGGCGTCCGGTGCTCCCGACCGCATCAGGACGACGCCGGACGCGCCACCTGCACAGAGAACGACTCCGCGCCCCGCGACGTCAGCTCCAGCTCCGTCCCACAGTGACTGCACCGGATCAAGGACGTCTCCTGTCCCGCAGGCACGTCCGCCATGTCATGGTGCCCACACACGGGACAACGATACGACCCCTGGTTCCGTTCCGTGTCCTCGACCATCGCCCACCTCCAGAAACCCGTGGCCACCCCAACCCCCCACCACCCGCGTCTCGTGGAAATGTGCTCGGCGTCGTACATCGCCGGCCTTCAGGAGCACGCTAATGCGGGTGCCCGAAACCGTCAATGCTCGACGGCTTCGTGCACCGCATTACATCCATAGGCTTAACTTACTACAAATCAATCAGATGTGCTCGCCAACCTTGACCGCCAGGTCTACGCACCGGCAGGAGTAGCCCCACTCGTTGTCGTACCAGGACAGGACTTTCACCATGCGTTCGCCCATGACCATTGTGGACGGCAGGTCGACGATGGAGCTGGCCGGATTGCCGGTGAAGTCGACGCTGACGAGCGGCTCGTCGGAGACGGCGAGGATGCCCTTCAGATCGCGGGCTGCAGCTTCGCGGAAGGCGTCGTTGACGGCCTCCGCGGTGACGTTGGTCTCCACGTCGACGGTGAGGTCGACGATGGAGACGTCCGGCGTGGGCACGCGCATGGCCATGCCGTCGAGCTTGCCCTTGAGCGCTGGCAGCACGAGGCCGGTGGCCTTCGCGGCGCCGGTCGTCGTGGGAATGATGGACATGGCGGCGGCGCGGGCGCGGCGCAGGTCCTTGTGCGGCAAATCGAGGATCTGCTGGTCGTTGGTATAGGAGTGGACGGTGGTCATGGTGCCCCACTGGAAACCGAAGCGGTCAAGGATGACCTTGGCGACGGGTGCAAGGCAGTTGGTGGTGCAGCTGGCGTTGCTGATGATGTGGTGCTTGTCGGGGTCGTAGGCATCCCCGTTGACGCCCAGCACGATGGTGATGTCCTCGCCCTTGGCGGGCGCGGTGATGATGACCTTCTTGGCGCCGGCGGCGAGGTGCTTGGCCGCGTCGTCGCGATTGCGGAAGCGGCCGGTGGCCTCGAAGACGATGTCCACGCCCAGGTCCTTCCAGGGCAGGTTGGTCGGGTCCTTTTCCGCGGTGACGCGGATCTCGTCGCCGTCCACGACGAGCGCGTCGTCCCTGGCCTCGACGGTGCCGGGGTAGGCGCCGTGTACGGAGTCGTAACGGAGCAGGTGCCCGAGCGTGCGGCTGTCGGTAATGTCGTTGACGGCAATGAAGTCGATGTCCGCTCCGTGCTTTTTCGCCGCCCGCAGCACATTGCGGCCGATGCGGCCGAACCCGTTGATCGCAGCGCGAATCGCCATGTAAGAACCCCTCTGGGAAGATTGTTTCAGCTCTGGGTCAATCGCCGGGCATCCAGCGCCCGTGCAAACGTAACGAGGCTGACGCAACGTGCGCCGGCCTCGACGAGGACTCTGCTACACTCGACGGCGGTGGCGCCCGTGGTCAACACATCATCCACCAGGATGAGGTGCGCATCCCGGATCCTGCGTTCAGCGCCGAGCGCCGTGTGAAAAGCTCCCGCCACGTTAGCTCGCCGCGCAGCCGGCTGCAAGGTGGTCTGGCTGCCTCGTGCGGCGTCGCGTACGAGCAGCGGCACCAGGCGCCGACCGGTGCTCCGGGCGAATCCCCTCGCAATGAGCGCCGCCTGGTTGTACCCCCGGCTGCGCATGCGCTTCCGGGTCGTGGGGACGGGCACCACAATGCGGGCTTCCCGCTCTACGTCCGGCGGCAGCGACAGCGTCGCCAGGCGCTGGCCCATGAAGGCGCCCAGGGCGCTCCAACCGCGGTACTTGAGTTGATGCACGATTCGGTCCGCAGGCGGGTGCAGCAGGTATGCCGACCGGGCACTGCGCAGATCGGCGGGCCAGCCCTGGCATTCGCGACATGTAGGTCCGCGTGCGCGCCCGGTTCGGAGCAAAGGTGCGCCGCAGCGCGGGCAGGCGGGGGCCGGCAGTGATCGCAGGCGGCTCCGGCACCGACCACAGACCAGGCGGGCAGGGTCGCCGGCCGTGATGGGGCCGTCGCAGGCCAGACAGACGGGCGGGAAGACGAGGTCCAGCACGCCGTGGGCCAGCCGTCGGAACCGATGCCGATCCATGGCCTGGAAGTTGGCCTTCATGCGGGGCGCTGCCATGGCGAAACGCGCCATGGGTCGGCGGCGTCACATGGCGCCTTCCAGTGCCGAGCGCATGGCGTCCACAGGCGCCGGCCGGTCCCACCAGTGGCGGAAGGATGCCGCGCCCTGCGCCACCAGCATGCCGAGACCGTCCGCGGCCCGCACGCCGCGCTCCCGGGCCGATCGGACCCACGCGGTGCCGCCGGGCGCGTAGACCAGGTCCATGACGGCGCCCACGCGTCCGAGCCGTTCGAGATCGACGGGCCGGGCGTCGCCGGCGTCCAGCCCCAGGCTGGTGGCGTTCACGACGAGGTCGAAATCCCCGCCCGGCGGCTCCTCCGGGTCGACGAAGGTGATGCACATGCGCCCCGGGTCGAGGGCCTCCTGCAACAGCCTGGCGTGTTCCGGCGATCGGTTCCGGATCCAGATGCTGTCGGCGCGTGCGTCGAGCAGCGCCAGCGCGACGGCGCGCGCTGCGCCTCCTGCCCCCAGCAGCAGAACCCGGGCTCCCGCCGGCGAGCCGACCAGGTCCCGTACCGCTGCGTCGAACCCGGCGACATCCGTGTTGTCACCGCAGACGCTGCCATCTTCCAGCCAGAACGTGTTGCAGGCGCCCGTGCGTTCCACGGCCACAGTGGCGTGGTCCAGTATGGCGGCCGCAGCCACCTTGTGGGGCACGGTCACGTTGCCCGCGCCGCCGGCGCGCGCGATCCCGCGCAGGAGACCGGGCAACGCCGCGTCATCACAGCGCAGCGCCAGGTACACGCCGTCCACACCGGCGGCCCGGAATGCCGCGTTCTGCATGACCGGCGACAGGGAGTGCTCGACGGGATCCCCCAGCAGCGCGATAAGGCGGGTGTGCGGGCTCCGATCCATGAAGTGCGTTCAGGGGGCCAGAATGGGTTCGAGCCGATCCAGCACGGCTTCGACGGCCGCTTGTAGCTGGTCTCGCGTAGTCCGGTAGAGGTCGAGGTCGCCCAGGATGGGATCGGGCACCGGGTCTCCGGCGTCCGGTCCGTGGAGGAAGTCCGTGATCAGCGACGTCTTGCCCCTTCCGGAGAGTGCCTCGGCGGCATCGAGGTGCGCCGGTGCCATGCCCAGGATGAGGTCGGCCCACTCCACCTGTCGCCGGGTCAATTGCGTCGCCCGATGGTCGTCCAGCTCGAGCCCCAGCTCGGCCAGTGCCGTGCGCGCGTTGTCCGCTGCCGGCTCGCCCACCGCCGCGGAGATGCCCGCCGACGCGAGGCCGACGTTGGCCAGCCCGCGGCGCGCCACGGCCTCGCGGGCCAGGGCCAGGGCCATCGGGCTACGGCACGTGTTACCGGTGCACACGAACAGGATGTTGTAGGTCGTCCTATCGGATTCCGGTTGTGTGTTGGATTCAGTCATGCGCCAGCCGGATGAATGCCTCGATCTCGGTGATGGGTAGGGCGCCCGCTCGTAGCAGGCGCGGCGCCCCCCCGGAGCAATCCAGAATGGTGGATGGCTGCGACGGGGGCAACGACCCGCCATCCAGGACCAGCGCGCGGCGCTCGTCTGCACCGAAGGCGCGCCCGGCGGCGCCTGCATCCAGAGATGGCGGGTCACCGGGCCGGTTCGCGCTGGTGGAGGTCACCGGTCCGCCACACGCTTCGAGCACCTGGGCCGCCGCCGGATGCGGCGAAACACGCACGGCGACGGTGCCGGACCGACTGCGCACCGCGTCCGGGAAGCGGCGCCCCGGGTCGGCCAGCGCCAACGTCAGCGGCCCGGGCCAGAACGCGGCCGCGAGGCGGCGCGCGGCGTCCGTCCACGCCAGCTCCCCCACATCGTCGGGATTCCGGATGAGCACCAGGAACGGCTGGTCCGGGCCGCGGCCCTTGAGCCGGCTGAGCCGGCGCAGCGGGCCCGGCATGAGAGCGCAGCCGAATCCGTACACCGTCTCCGTGGGGTAGGCGATCAGGCCCCCTTCGCGCAGGTGCCGCCGCAACCGATCCGCGGCCGCCGCCCGGTCTCGCGGATCGTGGTACGGCAGCGTGACGATGTCAGCCACGTCCTCGCAGCTCCCGGAGCAGTGCCTCGGCCACGGCCAGGTCCGACTGCGTGGTGACCTTGAGGTTCGACCGGTCGCCTTCCACGACGACGACGCGTCCGCCGTAGTGCTCCACCAGGGCCGCGTCGTCGGTCGCCGCCACCCCCTCCGCGGCGGCGCGCCGGTACGCGTCCACGAGCATGGCCCGCGGGAACGCCTGCGGCGTCTGCGCCTGCCACAACCGCGCACGGTTCGCCGTTCCCGTCACCACGCCGTTCTCCACCACCTTGATGGTGTCCGCAACGCGTACGGCCACCACCGCGCCCACCCCCTTCCCCGCTTCCTCGATGGCGCGCTCGATCACCTCCGCCCGAACCAGCGGCCGCGCCGCATCGTGCACCAGGACGACGTCGGCGTCGTCCGGCACCGCATCGAGTCCGGCCCGCACGCTGTCGCCCCGCTCGGCGCCGCCCGTGACGGTGCGGATACGCGCATCCAGCCGGGCCAGCCAGGCTGGCACTTCGGCGTCGTTCGCCGGCAACGCCACCACCACCCACTTCACCGCAGGCTGTGCCAGGAACGGCCGCAGCGCGTGCAGGAGCAGCGGTTCGCCCGCCAGCTCCAGGTACTGCTTCCGCACACCGCCCATGCGCCGGCCCGTTCCGCCGGCCGCCATCACGACCGCCGCACGCACGCTCATCGGAACAACGCCTGCACGAAGTCCTGGACGCGATCCACCGGCGTGACCTCGAGCCCGTCCACGGCGCTCGCCGGCCCGCCGCGTGCCGGCAGGTACGCCCGCCGGAAGCCCATGCGTGCGGCCTCCGCCAACCGCCGGTCCACCTGGCCGATGGCCCGCAGCTCGCCTCCCAACCCGACCTCGCCCAGCAGCACCGCATCGCCCGGGACGGGCGAATCGAACATACTGGACGCCAACGCCGCCACGACGGCGAGGTCTGCCGCGGTCTCCGTCACACGCACGCCGCCCGCCACGTTGAGAAACACGTCCTGCTCCCCGAACCCGAGGCCCACCCGCTTTTCCAGCACCGCCAGCAGCAGCGCCAGGCGCTGGCGGTCGAAGCCCGTCGACACGCGTTGCGGTGCGCCGTAGCTGGTGCGGCTGCAGAGCGCCTGCACCTCCACCAGCAGAGGTCGCGTGCCCTCGATGGCCGGGACCACGGCCGAGCCGCTCACGTCCCGGGCCCGGTCGTGCAGGAACAACTCGGACGGGTTCGTCACTGGCTCCAGGCCGCGCCCGGTCATGCGGAACACGCCGATCTCATCGACACCGCCGAAGCGGTTCTTGGTGGCGCGCAACACCCGGTGATCCAGGCTGCGGGCGCCCTCGAAGTAGAGCACCGTGTCCACGATGTGCTCCAGCGTCCTGGGCCCGGCCACGGAGCCGCCCTTGGTCACATGCCCTACCAGAAAAACGGCCGTGCCGGATTCCTTCGCGTGCCGCTGGAGCCGCGCTGCGCACTCCCGGACCTGTGTCACGTTGCCGGGGGCGCCGTCCAGGTCTTCCGTGTAAGCCGTCTGGATGGAGTCCACCACAAGCACGTCCGGCCTGCCGTCCTGTGCGCTGCCCAGGATGCCACCCAGCTCGGTCTCGCCCAGAAAGGTGACCGAGCAGGCGGCCTCGGCCAGCCGATCCGCCCGCATGCGCACCTGCGCCGCCGATTCCTCGCCCGAGACGTACAGAGTTGCGTGGCCCGCGGCTTCCAGCCGCGCCGCCACCTGCAGCAGCAGGGTGCTCTTGCCGATGCCCGGCTCGCCGCCCAGCAGCACCAGCGACCCCGGCACGACACCGCCTCCCAGCACGAAGTCCAGCTCTGCCAGCCCCGTGGACCAGCGCGCCTGCGCCTTTTCCTCCACCTCTGACAGCCGCACCGGCGCGGCAGCCTCCCCGCGGCGGCCGCGTTTCGGTGGCGCGCGCCGCGACGACGACTTCTTCGCCACCGGCTCTTCCACCAGCGTGTTCCACGCCCCGCACGCCGGGCACTGGCCCTGCCAGCGCGGCGTCTCGTTGCCGCAGTCGGTGCAGAAGTAGGCGGTCCGGACTTTTGGCATGGGGAGTGGCAGAGCCTCTCGATTTCTTGACGCGCTCTTTTCGAATTCGAATTCGAGTTCGAATTCGACTTAGAAGGGCTCCTGCGGGGTGAAGGCCTCGAAGCGCGTGGACTCCTTCCGGAAGTACAGGTCCACCGTCCCGGTGGGGCCGTTGCGCTGCTTGCCGATGATCAGCTCCGCCTTGCCGACGATGCCCTTTTCCTGGGCTTCCATGTCGGAAACGTAGTACTCGGGGCGGTACAGGAACATGACCAGATCGGCATCCTGCTCCAGGGAACCGGACTCGCGCAGATCGGACAGCTGGGGACGGTGCTCACTGCGCTGCTCCGGCGCCCGGGAGAGCTGCGAGAGCGCGATGATAGGCACGTGCAGCTCCTTGGCCAGCGCCTTGAGCCCGCGGCTGATCTCGCTCACCTCCTGCTGCCGGTTCTCGGCGTTGGAGCCCTGCATGAGCTGAAGATAGTCCACGATCACCATGCCCAGCTCCGGCTGCTCCGCCTTCAGACGCCGGGCCTTGGCGCGCATTTCCAGCACGGTCAGCACGCCGGAGTCATCGATCCAGATGGGCGCCGTGTTCAGGTGGCCGGCCGCCTGCGCCAGGCGCACGTAGTCGTCGTCGCTCAAACGGCCGCGCAGCAGCCGGCCCAGATCCACCAGCGCCTCCGAGCAGAGCATGCGCTGCACCAGCTGCTCCTTGGACATCTCCAGCGAGAACAGCGCCACCGGGATCTGCCGGGAGATGGCCGCGTACATCGCCACGGTGACCACCATGGCCGTCTTCCCCATGCTGGGGCGCGACGCCAGGATGACCAGGTCGCCGCGCTGGAAGCCTCCCGTCTTGCCGTCCAGATCGGTGAAACCCGTGGGGACGCCCGTGATGCCCCCCTGGGCCGCCTGCAGCTGCTCGATGCGCTCGAACGTGGGGTAGAGGATCTTCTTGATCCAGACGAAGCCCTCGCGCTCGTGCGACTGGGCGACCTGGAAGACCTTGTGCTCCGCCTCGTCCAGCACCTCCTCGACCGAGCGCTCGCCCGGCTCGTAGGCGTCCCGGATGATCTGCGACGAGGCTTCGATCAGCCGGCGCAGTAGCGCCCGCTCCCGGACGATGCGCGCGTGGTACTCGATGTTCGCGGCCGTCGGCACGGCGTCCAGCAGCTCCGCCAGGTACGGCAGGCCGCCGGCGGAATCCAACTCCTCGGTTTTCTTGAGCTCTTCGGAGACGGTGACCGGATCGACGACGTCACCCCGCTGGAACAGGCGGGCCATCGCGCGGAAGATGCGCCGATGGCCCTCACGGTAGAACATGCCGTCGTCCACCACCTCGACGGCTTTGGCCACCGCATCGACATCGATGAGCATGCCGCCCAGCACGCTCACCTCCGCCTCCATGGCGTACGGAGGTTGCCGGTCCGCGGTCGCCGGCGCGGTCAAGCTCTGTCGCTCAAAGCTGTCCATCGAGGACCTGTCGCAGGAGCTGCAGGTCCTGCCACGCCGTCGCCGTCATGTTGGGACTGCGCAGCAGGTACGCCGGATGATAGCTCGCGATCAGCGGGATGCCCTGGTACGAGTGCACCGCCCCCCGCAGGCGCCCGATGCTCTTGTCGCTGCCCGTCAGCGTCTGCGCCGCGAATTTGCCCACCGCCAACAGGACCCGCGGCGCGATGATCTCCAGCTGCCCGTGCAGGTACTCCGAGCACGTCGCCACCTCATCCGCCATCGGGTTGCGGTTCTTCGGCGGCCGGCATTTCAGGACGTTGCAGATATACACGTCGTCGCGCCGCAGCCCGATGGACATCAACATCAGATCCAGTAGCTTGCCCGCCTGACCCACGAACGGCAAGCCCGTCCGGTCCTCCTCCGCGCCCGGTGCCTCTCCCACCACGACCACCTCCGCCGCCGGGTTGCCGACGCCGAACACGACGCTCCGCCGACCTTCGTGCAACCGGCAACGCGTGCACCCCGCCGCCTGCTCCCCAAGCACCGCCAGCTCCTTCTTTCCCCGCCCTCCCCCTTCCACCCCGGGCCGCCGACCGACCACCGCGGACCGTCGACCCTCTTCCCCACCACCCGGTCGATGATCGACGATCGACGATCGAGGACCTGCAGCCACCTGCGCGCCACGCGCGGACGCACCCTCGCCGGATACCCTTCGGGATGCCGGAGAACCGGCCTCGCCCGGAGCCGACGACGGTCGGCGGTCGGCGCTCGGCGATCGCAGAATCCGCAAGGCTTCTGCCGCACTGAGCTCGTCTAGAAACAACTCGTGCTCGCCAAGCTCAACACGTTGTTGCAGATAGGTTTGCAGAAGGCGCCGGTCCAGCGTCATACGCGCCCCGCCGGCAACACAGCCCCACCGGCAACCAGCCACGACCCCAGCAACCCGGCTCCACCCGCAACGACCGACGATCGTCGCTCGTCGCTCGTCGATCGATGGAGCCCCGCCTTGCCGGCAAGGGACGCCGTGCGACAGTCGGCAGTCGACGGCCGGCGGCCGGCGGTCCTCACGCCCGGCCCGCCAGCAGGGTTTCGAGGTGGTCCAGGATCCGTTCCGCGACTTCATCCTTGGTCAACACGGGCAACGCTTCTTCCGCCCCGTCGCGGCCCAGGATGACCACCTCGTTGGTGGACACGCCAAAGCCTGCGCCCGGGCGTGTGGCATCGTTCAGGACGATGAGGTCCAGGTCCTTCTCCTCGAGCTTCTTGAGGGCGTTCGCGCGTGCATCATCGGTTTCCAGGGCGAAGCCGACGAGTACCGCGCCGTCGGGCATCGCGCTCCGGGCGCCCGCGAGGATGTCCGGCACGGCTTCCAGGGGGACGGATGCGGGCGCCTCGCTCTTCTTGATCTTGCCGGCCGCGGGACCAGCGGGACGGAAATCCGCCACGGCGGCCGCCATGATGAGGACGTCGGCTTGCTCAACGGCGCCACGCATGGCCTCGTCCATGTCCGCCGCGGTCTGCACGGACACCAGCTTCGGTCCCCAGGGCGGCGGCACTTCCGACGGCCCGGAGACGAGCTCCACCCGGGCGCCGCGGCGCCAGGCGGCCGCGGCCAGGGCGAAGCCCATCCGTCCCGAAGAGTGATTGGACAGGAAGCGCACCGGGTCCAGTGCCTCCTGCGTAGGGCCCGCAGTCACCACGACCGTCCGGTCGCGCAACGGGCCAGGCGACTCCAGCGCACGACCGACGTGCTCAATGATCCGGTCCGGCTCCACCATGCGGCCCGCGCCTTCGCCTTCGTCGTACGCCAGCGGGCCGATGCCCGGTCCGACGATCTCGTAGCTCAGGGCGGCCTGCACGTGGTCGGCGTTGGCCTGCGTCTGGGGGTGTGCCCACATGCGGTCGTTCATGGCGGGGCACACGAGGACGGGAGCCTGCGTGGCCAGGAGCACGGCGCCCAGCAGGTCGTTGGCGCGGCCGGCGGCGGCGCGAGCCAGGAAATCGGCGGTGGCCGGCGCCACGCAGATGACATCCGCATCGCGGGCGAGGCGAATGTGGTCGAGCGCGTGGCCGGGCTCCCGGATGTCACGGTGTACGCGTCGGCCGGTCACGCCTTCGAAGCTGAGAGGCCCCACGAACTGCGCGGCGGCGTCGGTCATGACCACGTCGACGTCGGCACCCAGCAGGGTGAGGTCCCGCGCCAGCTGGACGGCCTTGTACGCCGCGATGCCACCCGTGACGCCGAGCAACACGCGGTGGTTCCGCCAGGGACGTCGCGGGGCGCGGTCCGAAGCTCCGCGCCGCTCCTCCATGGCGGCCTACAAACCCTTCTTCCGACGGTTGATGAGGCGAAACTCGATGTCGCCGCCGGTCTGGGCGCCCAGGGCACGGGTCGTGAGCTTCTCGTGGCCGGGCTCCGGCACTGCCTCGCG
Source organism: Gemmatimonadota bacterium (assembly GCA_037388885.1). Lineage (GTDB taxonomy): Bacteria > Gemmatimonadota > Gemmatimonadetes > Longimicrobiales > RSA9 > JARRJS01. The sequence continues at coordinate 26,473 of JARRJS010000004.1, read as the reverse complement.
CGGCAACGCGTTCAGCTCGCGGGCGTACTTGGCGGCGACGAGCACGCCCAGGTACTTGCTGCCCGTGTTCTTGGCCACGTCCTTGGGAACGAATACTCTCATCCGGCGCTCCTTTTCAGCAGTTCACGAAGCTCTCTGTCGAAACTGGCGACGAAGGCGTCCGCGTTGCGGAGTCGCGACACCCTGCTACTCTCGGCGCGCAGGATCTCTTCGACGCTGGTCACGGCCGTTTCCAGGTCGTCGTTCACGACCACGTGGTCGAACTCCTCCACGGCCGCGATCTCCCTGCGCGCGTTTTCCAACCGCCGACGGCGTTCCTGACGGTCCTCGCTGGCGCGTTCGCTGAGTCGGCGATTCAGCTCCTCCACGCTGGGCGGCACCACGAAGATCAGCAGCGCATCCACGAACACGCGGCGCACCTGGCGCGCGCCCTGCACGTCGATGTCCAGCATGACCAGCTTGCCCTGCTCCAGGGCCCGTGTGACCTCCCGACGCAGGGTGCCGTAGCGCTTGCCGTGCACCACCGCCCATTCCGCCAGCTCGTTCGCCGCGATCATGCGGTCGAACGTGTCGTCATCGACAAAGTGATAGTCCTGGCCGGGCATCTCCCGCGGGCGCGGCGCGCGCGTGGTCGCCGACACCGAAAACACGATGTCGTCGTTCCGCTCCACCAGCGCTCGGGCGATCGTCGTCTTGCCCGCCCCACTGGGCGCGGCGATCACCACCGGGAACGGCGCCCGTTCCAGACTCACTCCACGTTCTCGACCTGCTCGCGCAGGCGCTCGATCTCGTTCTTCATGCTCACGACGCGCTGCTCGATCGTTGCATCGTTCGCCTTCGAACCGATCGTGTTGGCTTCCCGGTGCATCTCCTGGACCAGGAACGACAACCGCTTGCCCACCGGCTCGGCCGCGTCTTCCTCCATCAGCGCCCGGAAATGCTCGATGTGCGACCGTAACCGCACTGTTTCCTCGCTGATGTCCCACTTGTCCGCCAGCAGCGCGATCTCACGCGCCAGCCGGTCCTCGTCCACGGCCACTCCTTCGGCGAGCTCCGCCACGGCGCGACGCAACCGGTCCCGCTCGGCCATCAGCCGCCTCGGCGCATGCTCCTCCACCACCGCCAGCTCCCGCTCCAGCGCCGCCAGCCGCTGGTCCAGGTCGTCGTGCAGACGCCGGCCTTCGTCCTCCCGCATGACCACCAGCACCTGCATCGCCGCCAGCGTCGCCTCCCGCACGGCGTCCTCTTCCAGCTCCGGCCCCGCCTCGTCGTCCCGCACCACCACGTCGTTGAACCGGCTGATGAGCGCCAGGTCCACCTCCCCCTCCAGCCCCAACTCCGACTTCATGGCACGGAAGATTTCCGCGTACTGGCGCGCTCGCACCGCGTCCAGCTTCAACGCCGGCACCGACCCCTCGTCCTCGCCGGTCGTCAATCGTAGCGAGAAATTGGCGTGGCCACGTGAGATGCCCGTGCGCAGCCAGTCGCGGATCCGGGGCTCGAACCGCTCCAGACCGTTCGGCAAACGCATGTTGATGCTGAAGAAACGGTGATTGACCGTCTTGACCTCGGCCCGCAACCGCCCTGCCGGCGTGTCCCGCTCCGCCTCGCCGAAGCCGGTCATGCTCCGGATCATTTCGCCTCCCGATGCGGACGAAGGTACCCAATCGCGCCCTTGCGGTCAACGCGATGGCGGCACGCGCGACCACCCCGGCGGCATTCCGGGACTCGACCCTGCAAGTCGCATGGGAGCAAGCGGTTGGGGGTCAATTGTGAAAGGTCCACTTGACGCCGTAATCCGTCCGCTGGATGGGGAAGATATGGTCGGGAATGTCATACTGCAGCACGCGGTAGCCCAGGAAATGCCAGCGCACGAACGCCCGCACCGTGAGCACGCGGATCTGGAGGTAGAAGTCCCAGGGATTGAGCGGCGGGATGGTCACCAGGGATCCATCGGTCGTGGGCTCGAGGAACGCGCCGCGGCTCTGCCGTTCCAGGCGGGAATAGAATTCCAGGTGGCCACTGGCGAGGGGCAGGTAGTGGAGCACGAGGGCGACACGCCAGCTCTGGTTCGGCAGATAGATGGTCTCCGGCGGTTTGGTGCTCCGGGTCAGGGAGCCTTCGAGCCAGATCGGAGCCAGACCAGTGGGCACGCGCGCGGTGACTTCCAGCAGGTCCTGGTTCGCTCCGGGATACGACTGAGTGTTGTTGTCGAAGGGCAGGCCGAGCGAGCGGGTGGAATCGTTGTCCAGACGAATGCCGGCGGCCCCCAGCTGGAATCCGCCCCACCCGATGTGGACGCCCGCACGCAGGCTCCGACCGTCCTGGAACACGGGCCCCGACTGGCCCGCGAACGGCACGCCCGACCTTCCTCCGCTCACCTGCACGAACGGCTGGACGCCGAGGAACGGTCCCAGCTCGGCTTGGGCTCCGTAGGAGAAGGCGGAGCCAGCGGCACCCCAGTCCTGCCACTCGAGGAAACCGCCGCCGGAGATGCCGACAACAGACCCCAGCGCGAGCGATGCCCGGGCCGTTGTTGCGGGCAGCTCATCCTGCGTGCGGTGGTCCACGGCCCCATCCGCCTCCAGGGGACCCGCCCGGTAGCCGGCGCGGGCACCGGCTTCGAGAGTCGAACGGCGAACGAGCTCTGCGCCGACCGTGTCCTGGACGGACGAGGCGCCGACGAATGCTTCGGCCACCAGACCCGGCGCCAGCTCACGCCGCAGGCGCCCGACCCAGTCACTGCGGGCCAGGCTACCGGCCCCGGGGCCCGCGTCCCGGCTTATTGTGCGCCTCCGCAGCTCCAGCTGCAGCCCGGTGCCGCCGGAGATCAAGCTCCATTTGCCCCAGATGGACATGCGGTTGCCGGCACCGTCCGGCGCAACGCCGTCGGTGCCCAGGCGTTCGAAAGCCACGGCCACCGGCGTGCCCAGGAGGCTCGGGAAGCGCACGCTGCCGCGGAAAAGATTGGTGTTCTGATCGCCCGTGCCGGCTTCGATCTGCGTCTCGCTGCGCGGCGTCTCGGGCGAGAACGTCCACAGCTGGATGCGGAGGCGGTCCGGCCACCGTTCCACGCGGACGCGTTGCAGCTGGTTCAGCTCGATGCCGGAGAGATCGTAGGTGGGCCCATCCAGCGTCTGCAGGGGGAAGCCATCCAGGGTGATCTCGACCCGACCGAATCCGCCGCCCGGCGGCAGCACGACTTCCGGTTGAGCGTACACGCCCGAGCGGATGGTCAGCACGCTCGGGATTCGCTCCAGCAGGTCGGCCAGGGAAAACGCGCCGCTGGCCAGCAGCGCCTCGCGATTCCATTCCCAGGCGCCGCGACTCCACCCGGCGAGGGTGTCGCGAGGCATGGCCACGAGCGGCGGCGGTGGCTTCAATGTGTCGGCAGCGGTGGTATCCTGTGCTGTGGTGTCGGCGGGGGGTCGCAGGCTGTCGGCCGGCGTGGCGCGGCGCAGCGTGTCGCGCTGGGGCACGGTCGGCTCCTGGGCGGCTGCACGGGCAGCGCCCACGAGGAGCAGCACGGAAAAAAACGCCCCCGACAGGAGCCGGGAGCGTCGTCGTGCCACCGGAATCAGGACTCGGCCCGTGCCTTCACCCATTCGACGAACAGCCGGGTCGGGATTCCCGTCGGTCCCTTGCGCAGATACGACAGCGCATCGTCCTTCCAGGCGGTGCCGGCCACATCCAGGTGCGCCCAGGGCGCGTCGCCCGCGAACTCGCGCAGGAACCAGCCGGCCGTGATGGTGCCGGCCGGTCGGCCGCCCGTGTTCTGGATATCTGCCACGGCGCTGTCCAGTTGCCGGCGGTAGTCGTCCCACAGGGGCAGCGGCCAGCAGCGCTCGCCAGTGCGTTCGCCCGCCGAGCGCACCTCGTCCACCAGCGCATCGTCGGTGCCCATGAGGCCGATGGCGTGGTGGCCCAAGCCGATGATGACCGCACCGGTGAGCGTGGCCGCGTCCAGGATGGCGCGGGGGTGGTAGCGTTGAACGTAGGAAAGCGCGTCGGCCAGGATCAGCCGTCCTTCCGCGTCCGTATTGATGATCTCGATGGTCTTGCCGGAATGGCTGCGCACGACGTCGCCCGGCTTCACGGCCTTGCCCGAAGGCAGATTCTCCGTGGACGGCACCACGCCCACCACGTTCACCGGCAGATCCAGCGCTGCAATGGCACGCATGGCGCCCAGCACCGCGGCCGCGCCACCCATGTCGTACTTCATCTCCTCCATCTTCAACGCCGGCTTGATGGAGATGCCGCCCGCGTCGAAGGTGACGCCCTTTCCCACCAGCGCCAAAGGCGCGTCACCGTCGGGCCCGCCCTGGTACTCCAGCACGATGAGGCGCGGCTCCTCTTCCGACCCCTGTGCCACCGCCAGCAACGCGCCCATGCCCTCGTCCTGCATCTTCGCCCGGTCCAGCACCGTGATGGACAGGCCGTGCTCCGTCGCGATGTCACCGGCAACGCTCGCCAGGTGGGACGGCGTGGCGATGTTACCCGGCCGCGCGGCCAGTTCCCGCGCCAGATTCTCCGACTCCGCCACGATGCGGCCCACCCTCGCGCCTTCCTGCAGCGCATCGGCGTCCGCCGCACCGGTCAGGGTCAAGGACACGACCCGGGAGCGCGGAGCATCCTCGTCCTCCACCGTCTTCAGCTCCCGGTAGTCCCATGCGGCCAGCACGGCGCCCTCCGCCGCGGCGCAGCCCACGTCCTGCGCCGACAACTCGCCCACGTCCACCACGGCGTCCGTTGCCAACGCCACGGCGTCCGACCCCAACTTCTCGGCCTGCCGCACCGCCGTACCCAAGGCACGACGCACCCGCTCGCGGTCCAGGGCCTCCCGCTTGCCCAACCCGATGAGCACCACCCGTTGCGGGCCTTCGACTCCGGCCGCGTACAGGAGCAGCGACTCATCCGGACGGGCCCGGAAATCACCTCGCTCCCGCACTCTGGCCACGGCGCCGTCCAGCGCCGCATCCACGGCCGCAGCGTCCGCTGCAAGGTCGGCATCCTGGAACAGGGGGAGGGCGAGAAGCGGCGTATCCAATTTCGCCGCGTCCGCGCTGTCGATCCTGATTTCGAAACGGTCCATGCGTCACTCGTCCATGTGCTCGACGATCGCCTCGGCAACCTCCATGCCCTTCACCACCCGCTTCGTCGCCTCATCCCAGCCAGGATGCTCCAGCATCATGTCCAGCGTCTCAGGATGCTTTACCGGCGCAGGCACGCCGGGGATCCATCGCACCGGTCGAACGCGTGCATGCAAATCCTCCTACACCGTGATCCGCTCACCCTCACCGGGAACGCCGGCGAATCCGTAGTCGCTCGGCGTGGTCTATCTCGCTCCTATGGCCGTTGATCGATGGGTTCTACGGTACGTTGTGCCGGCCCGACGTACTCGGCGCGTGGCCGGATCAGACGGTTGTCGGCCAGCTGCTCCATGGCGTGAGCCGTCCAGCCGACGACACGTGCACAGGCGAACACGTTCGTGAAGAGGTCCACCGGGATCCCCAGCGTGCGGTAAACCGATGCGCTGAAGAAATCCACGTTGGGATAGATTTTCTTCCCGCGCTTCTGCATCTCCGCGTCCATGACCTCCACGACACGGTCAGAGATACGCAACCATCTCGAGTTGTCCTCCCCACCCAACCCGTGGGCCAGGTCGCGGAGGATCGGCGCCCGGGGATCCAGTGTGCGATACACCCGGTGCCCGAACCCCATGATCTTCTCGTTGCGGTCCAGCGCGTCGTGGACCCACGCCTCGGCGTTCTCCGGCTCGCCGATCTCCTCGAGCATGTGCATGACCCGCTGGTTCGCCCCGCCGTGCAGCGGGCCCTTCAGTGTGCCGATGGCGGATGTCACGGCGGAGTACAGGTCGGCCAGGGTCGCAATGGTGACGCGCGCCGAGAAGGTCGAGGCGTTCATGCCGTGTTCGGCATGGAGGATCAACGCGACGTCCACCACGCGGGCACGGTCCGGATCCGGGTCCGCGCCCAGCATGCGCAGGAAGTTCGTCGCGATGCCCGCATCCGGCCGGGGGGCGACGGGGTCCCGGCCATCGCGGGTCCGGGCAATGGCCGCCGTGATCACCGGAAGCTGCGCCGTGAGCCGGACCACCTTCCGTAGATTCGCCCCGTCGGCCGTGTCCTCCGCGTCCGGATCCAGCATGCCGAGGGCCGAAACCGCCGTTCGCAGGATCGCCATCGGCCGCGCCCCGGCGGGTGCCGACCGGATGAGCGCCAGCACACGGTCGTCCAGGGCCGACGCGTCGGCGAGCTGTGCCCGCAATGCGTCCAGCTCGGCGCGCCCCGGCAGCTCGCCGTGCCAGAGCAGATGGGCCACCTCTTCGAAGGTGGCATGCTCCGCGAGGTCTTCTATGGAGTACCCACCGTATGCGAGTCGGCCGGCTTCACCATCGATCTGGCTGAGCCTTGTCCGCGCAACGACTACCCCTTCCAGTCCCGAACCAGACATACACTCCCACTTCCTCTCAACTCGACACCGCACGGAACGCGGCTTGCAAGGCCGTTCGCGGACCCGCAAAAAAACAGGGCCGACCACCCCCTCTTCTTGGCGGAGGAAGCCAGCCCCGGAACTCTCGGGTACATACGAGCGGCCCGGTGACGGAGTATAGTGGCGCCCGAAACCCGATGCAAGTCGCCACGCTGGCGTCTGCAAGCCCAATGCGCCATTCATTCGTGTGACCTTTTTCCCGTGTATTCGTCTTTCAAGATGAGCATGCGTACGGAGGACGCGATCGGCCCCCCCGACGCAGAGGTGGTGGCGCGGGTGCGGGGCGGCGACGAAGATGCATTTCGATTGCTGGTGCGACGCTATGAGGATGTGCTGTACCGGCATGCGTTGCGCATGACGTCCAATCCGGACGTGGCGACGGACGTCGTGCAGGCGTCCTTCATAAAGGCGTACCGGCACATTCACCGGTGCGACCCGGCGCGCTTCGGCGGATGGATCTTCCGGATCGTGTCGAATCGGACGAAGGACTACCTGCGCAGCCGCAGCCACCGGGATGTGAGTCTGGAAGATGCCCCGGTGCAACAGGGCGAGGACGACCCGGTGGAGGATCTCCATCGCAAGGAGCTGCGGATCGTCATCGACCAATCGCTGGCCCAGCTACCGGCGGAGCAGCGCGAGGCTTTCGTGTTGAAGCACGTGGAAGGGCGGTCGTACGAGGAGATGGCCGAGATGCTGGACGCCTCGGTGCCGGCGCTGAAGATGCGGGTGCATCGGGCGCGGGAGACCCTCCAGAATCTCATGCAGGAGGTCGTGGAGTGAAAGACGAGCTACAGCGTTACCTGGACGGGGAGCTGCCCCGGGAAGCGCTCCCGCCGGAACTGGCGGAAGAAGCCGAACGCTGGGACCGTTGGCTGGACGCTACCGCGGAGTTGCGCACGGACCGGGCGCCAACCTGGCTGGAAACGGCCGTCATGAGTCAACTGCCGGAGCGGACTGGCTTCGTACGGCGGTTCGTCGACTGGCTGCTGGAGCCCAAGACCGTGCGGGTTCGACCCGCCGTGGGCGTCGCCGCCATGGCCTTCGCGCTGGTGGTGCTGATGCTGTGGCCGCGAGCGCCACAGCTGCAACAGCCTCTGGCCACGGCACCGCCTCCCAGCGGCGCTCAGCTGACCTCCATGAGCAACGTCGTTACCCCGCGGATCTATGTACAATTCGTATACGCGGGCCCCTCCGCAACGTCGGTCGCGGTGGCGGGCGACTTCAACAATTGGGAGCCGGACCGTAATATGCTGCAGGATCCCGACGGCGATGGCGTGTGGACCGGTCTGTTCCCGCTGACGCCGGGCGTGCACAAGTACATGTTCGTGGTGGATGGGAACCGGTGGGTGACCGATCCGAGGGCGGAAAGCTACGTGGACGATGGTTTCGGTGGGCGCGACGCGCTCATCTCCATCGGGGCCCCCAAGGCGTCCTGACGCGTTACGGGGGTTGGGTGTTGTTCGCCCTGCTCCTGTTGAGCCAGCCCTCACAAGCCGTCGGCCAGGACGTGGAATTCTGGCTGGATGGAGGCGCGACGAACGCGCTGCCCCCTGCGAACGTCGATACGGCGGCTGCCCTGTATGGCATTCTGGGCGGCCGCCTGCTTCTTTCCTACCCTGTCGGCGGCACGGAAGCCACCGCGCGATTCGGCCAGGGCGCCGGCGGCACCACGGCGGCATGGCTCGTCGGTGAGGCGCACACGTGGATGGCCCACCGATTCGGCCGGACACTCGGACGACTGGAGCTGGGAGGCCAGGCGCTCGATTTCACGGATCCCTTCCAGTATCGCGTATATGCGGGCTCCGTGCAGCCCGCACTTTCCGGGCGGTTGGGGTCCTTCGGCTACGTGCTCCAGGGCACGGCACGGCTCGGGCATTGGCAGAGCAACGCGCCCGACACGACCGGCACGAGGCCCGGCATGTTCACCAGCGCCACGATCGACGGACCCATGCACATCCTGGGTGGCACGGCGCAGCTGGGTCGATCGATGGGCCCGTTGTGGGTCCGCCTGGAAGGCACCGGCCTACGCGCCGTAAACGGGGCTCTGGACGGAACCTACGTCTCCGGCACGGCGCGGGTCACCACGGACATTGGACCCGTCAGCACCATTGCCGACGTGACGCTGCAGCACAGTCCCGCCGAGAACGAGACCGGCTACGGCCTGACGTTGGCGTGGAGCCCGACGCGGTCCGCCTTGCTCCAGCTCTATGCGGGTCAGACCGTGACGGACCCCGTCTACGGCACGCAGGGCAACTTCGCCGCGACGCTCGCCGTGTCCTGGCGCGTCGGTCACCGGGCGGCGGCGGCGCGGTTCGGGGTGGTGGACTACGGGGCATGGACGGATGCCGGCCGGGAGGTGCATTTCCGCATTCGCGCCCCGCACGCCCGGCGCGTGGCGCTGGTGGGAGACTTCACGAGTTGGGAATCGGTGCCCATGCAGCGGGACGGCGACGCGTGGACTGCGACGATCACGTTGTCGCCCGGCGTGTATCACTTTGGTTTCCAGGTGGACGACCGGTGGACCGTGCCGAAAGACGCGCCCGGCATCATGAAGGACGGGTGGGGTCGGACCAACGCCAGCATCGTGATCGAGGCAAAGCCGTGACCTATGCGCCCCCTGTCCCGTCTAACAGGATAGAGGACCACATGACGGGTCCCGTGGATTGGAACGAACGATGAAGATGTCAACTCTGCGTGGGGTGTTTGCCGCGATCGCGTTCGTGGCCTTGGCCGGGCAGCTGGCTGCCCAGGAGCCGGCCATGGAGCGTATCCGCGCGGCCCTGCCACCGGACCAGGTCCAGGCCGTCGAGCAGGTGCTGGCTCGCGCTCGTGAGCAGAACCTGCCCACCGAGCCGCTCCTGGAGAAGGCGCTGGAAGGCGTGGCCAAGCACGCCCCTCCGCCCCTCATCGTGCAGGCGCTCGATCAGCTGTCCGCACAGCTTGGTGAGGCGCGCAACCTGTTGAAGAACGGGACGCCACCCAGCTCCGACGAAGTGGCAGCCGTGGCCGACGCGCTGCGGCGTGGGGTCCCGGCGAAAGCCGTGAGCACGATCCACGAGCAGGCCCGCCCCGGTGAGCCGGTGGCGCTCGCGGTCCATACGCTGGCCGACCTGCTGGACCGCGGTGTGCCGGTGGGACCCGCCCTCGACGTCCTCAAGGCTTGGAGCGAACACGGCGCCCAGGCGGACCAGCTGCGCCAGATTCCCGCGGCCGTGGAAGGCATGATTCGGCGCGGCGAGATGCCGGGCGAAGCAGCTGCGCAGGTGGCCTCGGCGGTACGTGCCGGCCAACCCGCCGGAGCCATGGGCGCCAAAGGCAATATGCCGAATGCGGGCCAGGGGAAGCCGGGGATGAGTGGGCGGCCGCCGGTGCCACCGGGCACAGGTCCACCGGCCGGCCGGCCGCAGGGCCACCCCAAGCCGCCGCCGCACGGCCCACCCCCACTATCGTGAGTTGCCGACCTCGTCGCGTTCGTCGACGGGGTGAACGTGATTCTGGCCGCCGCGTGCCTCGAAGCACGCGGCGGTCTGGCGTTGGAGACGTCGTTTCGGGGAGTACGCGTCCGGATCAGGTGCGGGCGAAGTGTGCGCTGCGCCACATGTCCGGGTGGAACAGCAGCAGCACGGTGAAGATCTCCAGGCGGCCTACCAGCATGAGGAACACCAGCACGATGTGCGAACCCGGATCCATCCAGCCGTAGTGGTCCACGGCCCCCACCTTGCCCAGACCCGGTCCGATGTTGCCGATGGCCGCCGCGGCGGCGCCTGCCGCCGTCGCCAGGTCGTGGCCCAGGAGCGCAAGAACCAGCACGCCCAGAGCGAACAGCGACAGGTAGAGCAGCACGAAGGCCAGGACGTTCAGCAACACGTCCTCCCGGATGGCGCGCCGTCCCACCCGGGTCACGATGACGGCCCGCGGATTGATGCTCTTGCGCAGCTCGGCGAACCCGTGGCGCATGAGGATGTTCAACCGGACCACCTTCATCCCGCCGCCCGTGGAACCGCTCATGCCGCCCACGAACATGAGCAGCAGCAACAGGAACTGCGCACCGAACGGCCACAGCTCGTAGTCGTGCGACACGTATCCCGTCGTGGTGGTGATGGACACCACGTGGAACAGGCTGTCACGGAATGCACGCTCGAAGCCCAGCGTCGCATAGCTACCGCCGAGCCAGACGGTGACCAGGACCACGACGAATGCGCCCCCCAGAACCGCGAGATAGAAACGAAATTCCGGGTCCCGGGCGTACACGCCCGGACGACCGGTCAGCGCGCGGTAGTGATGCGCGAAATTGATGCCCGCCAGCAGCATGAACACGATGGTGACGTACTGGATGTACGGGGAGAAGGCGGCGAGCGAAGCAGTGTGTGGAGAGAAGCCACCAGTGGACAGCGTCGTGAATGCGTGGGCCACGGCGTCGAACAGGCCCACGCCGCCCAGCAGGTAGAACAGCACCTGGGCCGCCGTCAGACCCGCATACACGATCCAGAGCAGCTTAGCCGTCTGGGCGATGCGCGGCTGAAGGCGTTCCGGCGTGGGGCCCGGCACTTCCGCCCGGAAGAGCTGCATGCCGCCGACCCCCAGGTACGGCAGGATGGCGATGCCGAGCACGATGATGCCCATGCCGCCCAGCCATTGTGTCAGGCTCCGCCAGAACAGGATCCCGTGCGGAAGCTTTTCCAGCTCCTCGAAGATGGTGGCGCCCGTAGTGGTGAAGCCGGAAACCGACTCGAACAGGGCCGAGACCGGCGAGCTCACCGTGTGAGCCAGCAGGTACGGAACGGCGCCCGCGATGCCGACGGCGAGCCAAGCCAGCGAGACCACGGCGTAGCCCTCCCGGACCCGGAGCTCTCGGTCCAGGCGCGTGCTCCTGTACGCGGCGAACCCCACGACCATCGGGATGGCCGTGGACACGAGCAGCGGCACGAAGTCGCCATCTCCGTACCAGAGCGCCACCAGTGAGGACACGCCGACCGCCGCGCTCACGGCCATCAGGATCAGGCCGATGACGTGGACCAGCGCCCGGATGTTCACGCGAACAGCCGCTCGATCTCCGGAATCGCGTCGGGCAACGCGAACACCACCACCTTGTCTCCTTCGCGGATGGCATCGGACCCCCGCGGCGTGATGACGTCGTTGCCCCGGATGATGGCACCAACAACGCTGCCGCGGGGGAAATCCAGGTCCCGGATTGTGCCGCGCGCGACGGGCGCCCTGGCCGTCACATCGAATTCGATGGCCTCGGCGTCGATGCCCTTGAGGGTCACCACGGTGGACACGTTGCCTCGCCGCACATAGCGCAGAATGGCGTTCGCCGTGGACAGGCGCGGCGAGACAGCGGCATCGATGCCGACGCGGCTGACCAGCGGCACGTAGTCCAGGCGATGAATGAGGCTGATCACCTTGCGGGCGCCCTGCGTCTTGGCCAGCAGGCTGGCGAGCATGTTGGTCTCGTCGTGGCCCGTGAACGCGACGAAGCCGTCGACGCCCTCCACGCCTTCCATCTCCAGCAGCTCCATGTCCGTAGCATCCGCGTGCAGCACCAGTGCGCGGGGCAGCCGCTCGGCCAGGTCGGCGCAACGCCGCCGATTCACGTCCAGGATGGTGCAGTCCACGTGGTGCTCTTCCAGGTGCTGCGCCAGGTAGAACGCTTCGTCGCTGCCGCCGGCGATCATCACGCGGCGAAGCTTGAAGCCGGCGTACCCCGCCATGGCCGGGATGGCCGGCATCTCGGAGGTGGGCGCCAGCAGGAAGATCTGGTCGCCCGCTTCGATCCGGCTCTCGCCGCGCGCGATCTCCGTCACGCCGTCCCGTACGATGCCCACCGTCACGTAGCGACGGTCCGGCAGGTCCCGGTCCAGCTCCGCCAGGGACCGCCCCGTGACCGGCGCACCCTCCCGTACACGCAGCCCCATGAGCTGCACTTTGCCATCGGCGAAGCGCGCCAGATCCGTGGCCGCCTCACTGTTCAGGAGCTGGAACGTCTCCCACGCACATTCGCGTTCCGGGTTGATCAGCAGGTCGATCCCCAGCTGCTCGCGGGAGAGCGCACTGCCCTGTCGGTAGTACTCCGGGTTGCTGGCACGGGCGACCTTGAAGCGGACGCCCAGGCGGGAGGCGGCCAGGCACGCCACCAGGTTCACCTCGTCCTTGCTGGTGACGGCAAGCAGCAGGCGCGCCTGGTGCACCCGCGCTTCCTGCAGCACGGGCATCGCCGCACCGTTGCCGGTCACCGCGAGCACATCCAGCTGCTCGGCCACGTATTCCGCGCGATCCGGGTCCGCCTCGATCACCACGACATCGTGGTTCTCTTCCGACAGCCGCTCTGCGAGGTGGAAGCCCACCGCACCGGCACCGACGATGACGATCCGCATGCGAAGAAAGGTAGGAGGTAGGAGGCCCGAAAACGATGATCAGAACTCGCCCAGGAAGACGATTTCGGGGACGAGCTCCTGGCCGAAGCGGCGCTGCACGGCCTCCTGTGCCAGATCGATGAGCGCGCGCACGTCCGCGGCCGTTGCGCCGCCCAGGTTGACGATGATGTTCGCGTGCTTGTGGAAGATCTGGGCGTTGCCATGGATGCGGCCCTTCAGGCCGCATTCGTCGATCAGCCGGCCCGCGCCCATGCCCTCGATCTTGCGGAAGATCGAACCGGCACACGGGTAGAGCCACAGGTCGGGATGGCGTTCGTCGCGCCATGCCAGATTCTCCCGCACGACCCGGTGCAGCTCTTCATCCGGCGTCGCCTCCAGCGCGAACGTGGCCGTCAGGACGACGTCGTCCCGGTCATGCAGGATGCTGTAATCGTAGCCGAAGCGGAAATATTCACGCGGAACCGTGCGTCGCTCGCCGTCCGCCAGGATCTCCGCCGATTCGAACACCTCTGCGACGTAGACCATGCGGCTCCGATCCGGTGACAGGAAATGCAGGTTCTGCCATACCGCACCACCCACGCTGCTGGGAATGCCGACGAAATGGTGCAGCCCACCCAGCCCGCGCTCGAGGGTGGCCGGGATCAATTCGCGGTACGTGCGCACGCCCGCCCCCGCGCGTACGCGACCGCCGCCGGGAAAGTCGATCCCGCCCACCTCGTTCCGGATGACGAGGCCCCGGAATCCCCGGTCCGCCGCCAAGACATTGGCGCCGGCACCCAACAGGAAATACGGCATGCCCAGCGTCCGGGCGCCCGACACGGCCGCCACCAGATCGTCCGCCGTCCGGGCACGATAAAACAGATCGGCAGGACCGCCGATGCGGAACGTGGTGAACGGCGCGAGGGGCACGTTCCGCTCCAGGCGATCGGCGCCCAGAACGTCGGCCAGCTCCCGCACCGCCACGTCGACAACGTCGCCGTTGGACACGTGCGCGTCAGCTCTCCTCGCTCACTTCCGCAGCCGCGCTCGCTTCCGCAGCGTCCACGGCGTCCCAGGCACCACCCGCGTCCCCGAGCTCGCCGAAGACCGTCTCGCCCACCAGGCAGTGGCCCGTCACGCCACGATGGATGAGGAAGCCTGCCGCCGTGCCCATGAGCAAACCCGCCAGAGACCCGCGGCGCAGCGCTGCCAGGCCCAGCATGCCACCGGCAATGATGGAAAGCCACCGCTCCGATTCGCCTACGGCCCAATCGTCGACCGCTTGCTCCATGTCCATGCCGCCTCCTGCCTGCCGCGTTCACCTGCCCGGACCGAATGCACCCGTCATGCCAATGTCGGCACCGTCCCTGCCGAACACCAGCTATTTCATGAACACGCCCCGGACGCCGCCACTGATGAGCGTCGCCACGTTCGTCAGGATTCGCGGAAACGCCAGGCCGCCGGGCGAAGCCAAGTAGCGCGGCTCCCACACCGGATCGAACTTCTCCTTGTATTCCCGCAGACCCTGGAAATTGTAGAAGTGCTCCCCGAACCGGAACACGGTCGCGCTGACCCGGTTCCAGAGCGGCGCCATCGGCCGCCATGCCATCCCGGACAGGGGGGCCATGCCCAGGTTGAACCAGCGAAAGCCGCGTTCCTTGCCCCAGAGCATCAACCGCAGGAACAGGAACTCCATCACGTTGGCCGGCGCCGCGTGCGAGTAGCGCATGAGGTCGATGGTGAGCTCCTCCCGTTCCGCCCCCTCCAGCACGTTGGCGAAGGCGACGACGCGTCCACCCACCCGCACCACGGCGGCGGGTGTTCGACATATGTAGTCGTCCCGGAACACACCCAGGGAGAACCCTTTCTCGCGGGTGCTCTTGGCCGCGAGCCAATCTTCGGAAATGGCGCGCAGGTCTGGCAAGGCACCCGGCACGGCCTCTGTCGGCAGGATCTCGAACGTACCCCCTTCCCGCTCGACCCGATGCAGCGTCTTGCGGTGTTCTCTGTGCTCCCCGCCCTCCAGCGTGAATGCGGCCAGCGGCACCCGCGCTTCTTCGCCCAGCTTCGTCAGCGTGAGACCCAGGTCGATGTACAGTGGGAGATTCTCCGGACGGGCCTGGTAGAAGACCGGCCAGCCGTCGTGGCGGTCCACCAGCTCCCGGAACCTCCAGGCCAGGTCCGCACGTGCGTCCTCAGGGCCGATGGGGTCTCCCATGGTGACCCAGCTCCGGCCCTCGATGGCGTACATGAGGAAGCCGTCGTCGTGCAGCAGCAGCTGCTTGTCGCCCAGTAAAGCGAGCCAGGCGTATGTCCACGGCGAGGCCGCCACCGGGGTTTCGATGCTGCCGAGATCCGGCGAGCTCCGGATCACCTCGCGCGCCGAAGGTCGCAGCAGGCGCAGGGCCGAGAAGCCGAGCAACACGACCAGCGCGCCCACCGTGGCGCGCAGCGAACGGGGCGCATCGGCGCCGAGCGCGAACTGCCACCACAGCTCACTGCGATAGTTGACCCGGTGGAACGCGATCATGCTCAACCCGCCCGCGGCCAGCAGCGCTCCCGCCACGGCCAAGATCCAGTCCAGCGTGAACGGCTCCGTCAGCAGGGAGGCCGGGCGGTAGAACTCGTCACGGGAGGCCCAGACCGCGGCCAGAACCACGGACAGCACCAGGGCTTCCTCGTAGTCCAGGCCCTTGAGCAAGGAGAAGCCGATGCCTGCCACCAGGAGCGCAAGGCTGAGCAGGTAGGCCGCATTCACACGGCGCTGGAGCCCCCAGCCCAACACCAGGAGAAGACCGCCCACCACACTACCCAGGAAATGCGACAGCTCGATGAGCGGCAGCGGAACGAAGCGCACCAGCGTATGCAGCCGCGCCCGCTCCGCGGGCAGGGCGCCGGAGAACAGCAGGACGACGCCGGCGACGAACACGGTCACCGCGAGTGCCTGGGGAACGACCAGCGACACGCCACGAGCGAAGTGGGCGGCGGCCCGGGCCATGCGCGTGCGCCGCTGGCGCAGCTCGTACGCGCCCAGGGCGACCGAGCCCGCCAGCAGCGGCAACAGGTAGTAGACGGCGCGGTAGACGATGAGGGAGCCCAGGACCTGGCTCTCCGGTATGGCCGCCGGCAGCGACACGATGATGATGGCTTCGAACACGCCCAGGCCACCGGGCACGTGGCTCAACAATCCGGCGATCTGCGCCAGCAGGAAGAGGCCCAGGAATGTGACGTAGGAAAGGTGCGAACCGGCAGGCAGCAACACGAACAGCACGGCTCCGGCCACGGCCCAGTCCAGGACACTGACGATGACCTGCGGCACGGCGATCCTCGGAGGCGGCGGCTCCAGGACCCAGCTCCGCAGGCGCAACGCCGGCCGCCGCCGGGCACACCACAGGAGATACGCCACCACGACCAGGAGCAGAACCGCGCCCAGCGGGCGCAGCACCGCCAGGGGCAGACGCAGGTGACCCGGCACCTCCACGGGTGCCGCCAGGAAAACGATGCCCGCCAGCGCAGCGAAACCCAGCCAGAACGTGGCGCTGTAGAAGGTGACCAGGTCCCGGACCTCGCTGAAGCTGAGGCCCCAGCCGGAGTACAGGCGGTAACGCAGCGGTGCGCCGGTGAGCAGCGGGAAGCCCAGCGCCTGGCTGAACGAATAGCCGATGAACGACGCGAATGCGGACTGGCGATACGGGAGGGGCCGTCCGATGTAGCGCAGCCCCAGCGTGTCGTAGCCGGTGAGCACCAGGAAGCTCAGCGCCGTGAACGCGATCGCGCTGGACAGGGAACGCCACGGCAGCGCGCCTGCGGCGGCGAGCACCTCCTGGACGTGGAACTCCGTCAGCTCGTGGTGGATGGCCCAGAGAGCGGCCAGGAACAGCGGCACGGGGATGAATGCGCGGACGCGACCCCAGATCGCCCTCAGCAGGCCTCCGTCGACCGGCTCACCATTCATCCCGTCTATCCCCCTGCGCCGCTCAGAGGAGCGGCGTGATCAGCTTGGCTACGTTGTCGCCCAACACGCGAGCCGCGCCGCGGTGGCGCCACGACTCCACCGTCAGCCGCTCGGCGTTCTCCAGATACGACATCTGCAGATAGTGGACTTCGGAGGCGAAGTCGGTATCGTAGACCAGCAGCGCCAGCTCGAAGTTCAACGAAAAGCTGCGCACGTCCAGGTTGGCCGAGCCGACGATGGCGAACTCCCGGTCCATGGTCAGCGTTTTCGCATGCATGAGCGCGCCGCGGTACTGCCAGATCTGCACGCCCACGTCCAGCAGGTACCCGTAATGGGAGCGACCCGCCGCGTTCGCCAGCGCCTGGTCGGAGCGCTTCGGCACCACCAGCACCACCTCCACACCGCGCAGCGCCGCAGAACGCATGGCGGCCAGCACGGCGTCTTCCGGCACGAAGTAGGGCGTGGTGAGCACGACACGCTCGTGGGCGATGCCCAGCGTCTGGAGGATCACGTCCAGCAGCGGGGCCTCCTCCCGGCCGGGCCCCGTCGGCAGCACCGTGGCCACGACGTTCCCCTCGGGCACTTCCGCGGGTGGGAAAAAGCGGTCTTCCGGCGGCAGCGGGCTGGCATTGAACGCCCAGTCGTGCAGGAACACTTCCTGGAGCTCGTACACCACCGGCCCGCGCACGCGCACCGATGCGTCCACCCACGCCCCGAACCGCTTCTTCCGCGGATAGATGGGCGTCGTCAGGTTGTGGCTGCC
Source organism: Gemmatimonadota bacterium (assembly GCA_037388885.1). Lineage (GTDB taxonomy): Bacteria > Gemmatimonadota > Gemmatimonadetes > Longimicrobiales > RSA9 > JARRJS01. The sequence goes on along the minus strand of JARRJS010000004.1, from coordinate 8,889 downwards.
CAGGTAACCGACCTGCCCGTCGATCACAACCAGCTTGCGGTGGTTCCGCAGGTCCACCCGCGCGGCGGCCGCACGCAGCGCGTTCACGGGCATCATGGCCATCACGTCCACACCCGCCTCGCGCATCCGCGCACAGGTTCCGCTCCGCAGGAAGCGTCTCGAGCCCGCAGCATCCAACAGGACCCGGCAGGCCACGCCCCGTTGCCGCGCCCGCACCATGGCCTCCGCCACCGCGACCGCCGCGGCATCTTCGTTCGCGATGTAGAAGAGCAGGTGGCAGTGATGCTCGGCCGCGTCGATGTCCTCGCACAGCCGCACGAACAGGTCCGTCGTTTCCGGGATCAGCTCCAGGGCGTTACCCGCCCTGGCCTCCGTCGCACCCACGCTCTCCGCCAGGTCCGACAGCGTGCGGTACGGCTCGGCGAGCTCCGCCTGCCACTCGGTGGACAGGCGTTTCCACACCGCCGGCGCTTTGGACAGGGAGTCTTCCCAGTGCTGGTAGGCCAGCGTACGCCGGCGGCCCAGACGCGTCTCGCCGAACATGAAGTACGCCACCGCACCCACGAACGGCAGGAACGCCACCACCATCAGCCACGCCAGCGCTGTCGTGGCCGATCGCTTCCGGATCACGATGATCACGAACATCGCGAGCCGCACGATCCATTCGGCGACAAACAGAGAGTCCATGGGGACGGCCGGCCCGGGTTACATGAACGGCGCACAGGTTGGCGCAGGTCCCGGGAGAATAACTACCGTACCGCCCCGGCGGCCAGGGTCCGATCCATAAGGCGCGGGTCGTGGCAGCCGGGAACGTCGGATGCGTACTACGGCCGTCGCGGGGCCCGGAGAGCTCAAAGCTCCCGGAGCCGCACGCGACGGCCGCCGCTCGTAAGACTGTGTGACCGCGAAAGCGCTACTGCGCCGGTGCGCAGGGACTCGGCGGGAACTCGGTCGATGGCGGCTCGGGCTGCGGGTTCAGCATGATGGCGCCGAGCATCGTGGCTTCCAGATTATCTGGATTGCCACTTGTCTGGATCTCCCCCAGCGGGTGGATGGTCTGCCCGTCGTAGGCGCCGCTGTCCACCGTCCCGTTCAGCACGACCATGCCCTTCACCGCGATGCCGGCCACGCTGGCATTCAGGAAGGGATTCCCGTCGATATCGCTCACGGCGAGGCTGTAGCTGACGTGGGTCACGATCCCGCTCTGCCACGAACCGCCCTGCACCAGCTGCATGCTGCCGCAGGATTCATCGCCCACGTGCGAAGTGCAGAAGGATCGAGGGGGGCTCGGGTTGGGGGTTGAGGTACGGTGTCGTCTCGTTGTTCTGCTGCGGCGCGTGCCGGGGTGCAACCGGCGCTCCCGCATCGCTGCATGCCGCCATCGCCATGGCGAGGCACAGGACAACAGCCAGCCCTCCCTGCTGAACAGGGTGTCGCATGGTCTACCTCCGATTGGAAAGAGTATCCTCCGTTCCCACGCGCGAAAATGCGCGGAACCGGCGGTCGCCGTCGGTGGGGTGATGGGGAGAAGCGCGCCGCCGCGCGACCGGAACCACTATGGGCGCAGCATCATCGATCGGTCAAGGATCATCATTGGCAGGTCAGGAAAGCCCATCCGGCGCGACCAACCGCCGAAGGTGGGACCCTTGTGTGCCTGTCGAGAGCGGCGTAGCCTGGAAGTGGTGCAGTCCTCTCCCCGGGTCGCCCACGAGAGGAGGGACCATGAAACGCGGAGCGGCACTGGCGTCCTGCCTGGCCATCGTCTTCGTGGCACAGCCGGCAGCGACGGAGGCTCAGGCGGCGCGCCCCGACTCCGGCCTGCTGCAGGCGATCCTGCTTCCCACCGTCGCGCAAACGCTGCGGGACGGCGGGATTCCAGACGCGGACGTCAAGGTCGCCGTCGTCAGTGCCAGAAACAGCAACGTAGCCGCCGGCGATCTCACCGTGGTGTTCCGGCAGACCGTGACGACGGTGCAGGAGCACGGCCCCATCGAGAACTTCGGCGCGTTCGTCCAGCAGCAGCTGAGGGCCGGGCTGCGCGGGCAAGCCCTGGCGCAGGCGATCCGTGCCGAGCACGCCAGGCGGGGCATCGGCAGGGGTCACAGTTTCTCGGGAGCCCGCGGGGCTCGTGGGCATGGCAGGTCCGGCGAAGCCCATGGCAAAGCACAGGGGCGCGAGCCGATGAAGCGCACTCACGCCGATGCATCTGCCCCGCCGCGCTGGTTGGCCAATGTGGCAGCCGCAGCCGCAGCCATCGAGGCGAAGCCGACCGCCGCAGACTCCATCCTGCAAGCGCGCGGCCTGACGCGGGCCACGTTCAACGCGCGGCTTTACGAAGTGGCCGCGGATCCGGAGCTCACCGCTGCGTACCGGGAAGTGGTCCGCAGATGACGCGTTTCAGCACCATGTAGGACACGTCGTCGCGCGAGGCGGCGCGCAGCCAGTCCACCCGTTCACCCACCTGTGAGGCGGGTGCGATGTCGCGCCCGCCCGAGATGGTTCGGCGCGCACACAGCTTGCCGCCCTGTGAGGACCTACCGCCCGGCGAAGCCGCCCGGCGTCTCAACCGGTTCAGGCTTGATGTTCTGGTTGAGGCGGAAGAGATTGTCGGGGTCGTATTCCTTCTTCAGCCTGACCAATCGGTCGTACTTGGCGCCGTACGCCGCCTTCACGCGTTCGTGACGTTCCGCCCCGAGGAAATTGAGGTACACCGCGCCGGTTGCGAACGGCTGAATCGACCGCCACAGCTCATTCGTCCAGCCGATATGTGCTTCCGATTCGGCCGGATCGGTCCACGACCCGATGATGTTGAGCACGTACGGCGCATCCCGATGGGCGAACGAAGTTGCGTCTCCCGGGGCGCGCTTGACAGCGCCTTCGAGGTGGTGGACGTGGATGGCCGAAAACGGCGAGCGCATGTGTCCGGCATGTTCCGCGAGTGTTTCGACGACACGGTCATCCAGCGCGGCCAGGTATTCGCTCTTCCAGTACGCTTGGATCCCCCTCGGCGCCGTGGCGTCGAACATGCCCTGCAGGGCGCAGTAGGGCAGCGGTCCCAGAAGATCGATCCGCGGAGGAGCCAGATCTCGCAAGGGTCGAACCAGTTTCTCGCCTTCCTCCAGCGGCCCTGCGTGGCAGACGGCAACGGCAACCATATGCGTGCCCACCAGCTCTTCCGGCACGAAAGGCTCGGGTGGCGCGGTCAGGAAGGCGACCATCGTCGTCATATCATCCGGCAGAGCCGGCGCCCACTCGCGGTAGAACTCCAGAAGTTGGCCTGCTCTGTCGAGGGAGTAGAAGATGGCCCCGCCGAACACCTCCGGGCCAACGGCATGGAGCTGGTACTCGAACGACGTGACAACGCCGAAGTTGCCACCACCACCACGCACGCCCCAGAAGAGGTCGGGGTTCTCATCGACGCTGGCCCGGAGGTGCTCGCCGGCCGCCGTCACGAGCTCGACCGACGCCAGATTGTCGAGGGCGAGGCCGTGCTTCCGCATCAGCCAGCCAATGCCGCCGCCCAGGGTGAAGCCGGCGATGCCGGTGGTCGTAACAAGTCCACCCGTCGTCGCGAGACCGTGCGCCTGGGTTGCCGCGTCGAACTCGCCCCAGGTCAACCCGGGCTGCGCACGCGCCGTCCGGCGCGCAGAGTCGACCCGGATGGCCTTCATCGGAGAGAGGTCGAGCACCACACCGCCGTCGCAGGTGCCGAACCCGGCCACATTATGCCCGCCACCGCGCACGGCCAGAAGAACGTCGTTGTCGTGTGCGAACCGAACCGTCTCGACCACGTCTCGTTCGTCCGCACACCGCACGATCAGGGCAGGACGCTTGTCGATCATGCCGTTCCAGACCCGCCGCGCATCGTCGTACGACGGGTCCTTCGGCCGTATCACCTCACCGTGCAATGCGGGCCCGAAGGCTTCCATGGCAGTGGTCACTGATCGGTCTCCGCGCCGATTCAGAACTCGATGCGCACGATCGCCCCCGCCCCCGGCGGCGCGCCAAAGCCGGCCACCGAAACGTACAACGCCCCGTCCGGACCCATCGTCATGCCGGTGGGCAGCATCAAACCGGATGCGATCGTTTCCAGCGAACCGTTACGTGCCACCCGCACCACCCTACCCGTCTCCGGCGTGGGCATGCACGGCTCCGCGGAGGGACAGACCGTGTTCTCCAGGGCGTACATCCGCCCCTGGTGGTCGAACACCACACCCAGGACGCTCGTCAGGTGCCCCGTCGTCTCCGGGATCTGGCCGCTCGGCGTGATGTGGTAGATGGTCGACGCACCCGGCACCAAGGGGAACGTGCTCAGATTGCCGACGTAGAAGTTGCCGTGATAGGCAACCGCTGTCGGCACGATGTGCCCCTCCTTGGCGGAGATGTCGACAACCCGCTTCACATCTCCGGCCGTCGTGATCCGCACCAGCTCGCCGTGGTTCGGCTCCACCGCGTACAGATCACCACGCACCGCCACCATCTGCCACCACGTGCCATCCGGCTCGAAATCCTCCTCCTCCGGATGCGCCACCGGGTGGGCCGCCTGGTACGCGCTGAGATCGGCGACCAGATCCCAGCTGCCGTCGCCATGCACGCGGATCACACCGTTCGGAACGTCCGGGATGCCGTGTGAGCAGCCCGCACCGGCGAGCAATGCGTACAGCGTGTGGCCCACGAACGCCACGTCGGCCACGCCGCTGACCAGGCCGCCCGAACCGGGGCTCGTCTGACTCGACGGCAGATTGTCCACCACCGTCGTACGATTCCCCGAAGCGTCAACCTTCGAGATGCGCCCGGTGTAGCCCCCCGTATACGGCCCGATCGGCTCGATTACCTGGTCGCACTGACCCTCCGTCGAATTGCTGCCGCCGGTGCCGCCTTCCGCCACGTACAGGTAACCATCCGGCCCGAACCGGAGTCCCCGCGGGGCGTTCAAACCCGTGGCAAACGTACTGATCGTCGGAGCAGGAGCCGGACTTCGCCCCATCGCAACGCCAGGCGGCTGGACCTGCATGGGCGTCGCTTCATTGCACGCGGCAAACGAGCCTGCTACCAACGCGAGGACGACAATGCGGGTGGGTCGCACAACTCACCTCCTGTGGGGAGTTCAGGAGACGCATCCGGGAGGGAGCCCCGGACACAGGCTGATTTTCAATCTGCTTGCGCGTTTTAATCATCGCAAATACTTATTTCTGTGGAATTGATCACTTTTTGTTATTAAACCCCATGGAACTCCGACATCTGCGTTACTTCGTGGCCGTTGCGGAAGAGCTGCATTTCGGGCGTGCGGCCCGTCGGCTGCACATTGTGCAGCCGGCGCTGAGCCAGCAGATCCAGAAGCTGGAGCGAGAGCTCGGGGTGGTGTTGCTGAACCGCAGCAAGCGACGGGTTTCGCTGACGGAACCGGGTCGGGCCTTCCTGGAGGAAGCGCGGCGCGCGTTGAGTGACGCGGAAGGGGCGATGGCGGCGGCCCGCTGGGCGGCGGCGGGCAAGACGGGCCGGTTGCGCGTGGGCTACGTGGACCTGGCGATCTTCCTGGTATTTCCCGACATCCTGCGTCGCTACCGTGAACGCTACCCCGATGTGCAGCTGGATACCGTGGAACTGTCGCGCCGTGAACAACGTGAGGCGTTGGATCGCGGCGGTTTGGATGTCGGGTTCTACGCGCACCGGGAAGGTGAAGGCGATTTCAGTACGGAGCGGGTCGCGGAGGACCCCATGATCGCCGTCTTGCCGGAGGACCACCCCGTCGCCCGACGGGATCGCATCCCGCTGGAGGCGCTGGCCAAGGAACCGTGGGTCCTGTTCCCCACCCATTTCCGGTCGCGCTATCTGGAGTTGGTTCTCGAGGCGTGCGCGGCCGCAGGCTTCACGCCGCGAGTGGAGCAGGAGGCGGGGCAAATGAACACGCTGGCGGTTCTCGTCGGCGCGGGTCTGGGCGTTACGTTGCTGCCGAGCTCGGTGGCGCGCCTGTCGCGGGCCAATATCGCGGTGCGGCCTCTGATCGACCCGACTCCCGTGCTTCCACAGGACATCATCTGGCGCAGGGACGACCTCTCGCCTGCGGCCTCGAATTTCGTGGCCATTGCGCGCGAGGTGCGGGACGAGCGGGGCTAGTCCCGGGCAATCTCGATCGGCCGCCCGAACCGGGGCATCGCCCGGCTCTTGACCTGCCCATCCCGCTTCGCCCATCCTACCGGACCCATGTCGCGCTTCGAGCACCTCTCGGTTCTGATCTCCATAATCCTGGGGCTGGGCATCGCCCAGCTCCTGACCAACGTACACGGCATCGTCCAGGCGCGGCCCCGGGTCCGGTCATACTGGCTGGCGTGGGTCTGGGCGGGTTTGATCTTCGTGGCCCAGGTGGAGTGGTGGTGGTCCAGCTTCGGCTTCCAGGACCTGCCCTTGGAGCACTGGACCTTCTTCTACTTCCTCTTCATCCTCCTTAGCCCGGTGACCCTCTACCTGGCGGCGGCCTCGGCGTTGCCCGACGCCGTCCACGGAGAGTCGGTCGACCTCAGGGCGTTCTACTACCGCCGGAAGGGCTGGTTCTTCACCATGGCCGCCCTCGGCCCGGCGTTCGACGCTGTCCGCCGGGGTCTGACGTCCGGCAATCCGATGGACGTGGGGGTGGTCACCAACGTGATGGCTGCCCTCCTGGTGGGATCCCTGGGCCTGACCGACCGGGAGTCGTACCACGGTGTCCTCACCCTGGCCATCACGGCGCTCTTCCTGTACTTCATTCTGTCCGCCGTGCTCACCTTGCATTGAGGCGAACTGGGTTCTCGGTCGGACGACAACGCAGACGACGCCAACGCCCCACCTTCTCCTTCAGCACACGGAAGCTCGGGGTCCTCTGCACCCGGGCGGACATCATCATCCCCCTGCCGTCCACGTAGAAGAGCTCACGCCCGTCGGGCGCCCAGCGCGGACTCCCCCCGCCGTTGGTGGAGATCTGCCACTTGACGCCGCTCGCATCGTCAAAGGGGCTCACGTACACCTCCCGCCCCGTCCCGGTGATGGACTCGTAGGCGACCCACTGGCCGTCGTCCGAAAGGTCCAGGGCCGTCTCATGGTCCGGCCCGGTCACGACCGGCGTCTCGAGCGTGTCGCCGCGGCGCACGGCCACCAGATCGTCGGAACCGTTACCATGCACGTGCAGCAGGAAGCACTGCTGGTCGGGGGTCGCTTCGACCTCGACGATGGAAGCCGACAGGAGGTCCACGAGCAACTCGGCCACCCCGCTTCGGTCCGCCGGGAGCGACCAGGCATCGGGCTGCCCGTTCCTGGTCGAGACGAAGTAGATGTGTTTTCCATCGGGCGGCTCAGTCCGCCAGGACTCGAGAACCGGCGCCGCGAGAGACCTCTCGCCTGTGGCCTCGAATTTCGTGGCCATCGCGCGGGAAGTGCGGGATGGGCGAGCACGTTGTGGCGTCGAAGGCTGAGGAGAACGGCCGCGGCTAATCCAGCGGGGCCTCGATCGGCCGCCCGATCCAGCGCTCCACCATGGCCCAGAACGCATCCGCGTTCGCCGGGTCCCTCGCATCTTCGCTCGGGGCCGTGACCTCGTGCCCATCGAAATAGTGTCCGCCGGGCTCATCCGGGTCACGGAGTGCCCAGTTCGCTTCAATGCGAGCAGCGTCCTTGATCGACGTCGCAAAAGGCATCCACGGCAGGACATACCGGAGCAGCAAGCGTTGCGTACCGCGGGTGTATGGGGCCACCGTCTTCGGCACGAAGCCGGGACACACGGCGTTCGCGTGCAGGCCCGCGTGGCCGAACCGTCGCTCCCACTCCCGCGTGAGCCAGATCTGCGCCAGCTTCGCGTTCTTGTACGCCCGGTCGGGGTTGTAGCCCCGGTCGAGGTTCGGGTCGTCGAAGTCGAAGCCCACGGGCTCACCGTGGGAGCCCGGCGCATGGAGGCTCGACGTCACCATGATGATCCGGCACGGCCGGGCGAGGCCGGGCCCCAGCAGCGTCGTGAGCAGCATGGGCGCCACAGCGTGGACCTGGAGGCACTCCTCGATGCCGTCCTCGGTGAGACGGCGCCCGGGCGCGGCCACCATGATGCCCGCGTTGTGGATCAAGACATCGAACGGGCGACCTTCGGCAAGCTCCGCGGCGCACCGGTGAACCGAAGCGAACGATGCCAGGTCCAGCACGGCCGCTCGCACGTCCCCGCTGGCGCCCTCGCGATGGAGCCGGTCCACGGCGCCCAGGCCGGCATCCGGGTCCCGCGATGTCAGCGTCACGGCGTGGCCGGCGTGCGCCAGCTCACGTGCCGTCGCGTAGCCAATGCCGCGATTGGCGCCGGTGATCAGGATACTGCGCCGAACCGTGTGCCGAGCTGGGGATTCGTTCATGGAAACGTCGTCGTGTGAATCAGCAGGACAGGGCTCCCGCGTGCCGTATTGTCAATCGCAGCGTTCCTCCCTAACCTAACCCTGACTCGGACCGCCGGGCGTCGCGCAGCGGACCCGGCCACGTGAACAACAAAGCGTTCTTCTGTTTCCGACCCGAGGTCGGACGCACGAAGATCAACGATAGAAAGCGAATCCCATGGACAAGTCGCCTCCGATCATCTACACCTGGACCGACGAGGCGCCCGCCCTCGCCACGCGCGCCTTCCTCCCCGTCATCCGCGCGTTTACCGGGGCCGCGGGCGTCCCGGTCGAGACCCGGAACATCTCCCTGGCGGGCCGCATTCTGGCCGTCTTTCCCGATTTCCTGACCGAGGAGCAGAAGGCATCGGACGACCTGGCCGAGCTCGGCCGCCTGGTGGAACGGCCCGAGGCCAACGTCATCAAGCTCCCGAACATCAGCGCGTCCATCCCGCAGATGAAGGCGTGCATCAGCGAGCTGCAGTCCAAGGGATACGCGCTTCCGGAC
>JARRJS010000003.1:0-99520 GCA_037388885.1 Gemmatimonadota bacterium | reverse complement strand
CTGGGAATGCCGCTGGGCCTGCAGTACATGGCCGTGGCGGCATTCTTCTTCAGCTTGATGAACCTGCTGGTGAAGGTGGCCGGCAGCCGCATCCCGTCGCAGGAGATCGTGTTGTCCCGCTCGGTGGTGGTCATGCTCATCACGCTGTGGCTGATGCGACGGGGACGCGTGCCGGTGTGGGGCGTGCGCAGGAAGCTGCTCCTGCTGCGCAGCGTGCTGGGCTTCACGGCGCTCAGCTGCTTCTACTTCTCCCTCACCCGCCTCACCCTGGCCGATGCCACGGTGCTGCAGTTCACCAGCCCGGTGTTCACGGCGGTGTTCGCGGCCCTGACCCTGGGGGAGCGCCTCGAATGGAAATCGGCGGCGCTCATCCTGCTGAGCCTGGCAGGCGTGTCGCTGGTGGCACGGCCGGCCTTCCTGTTCGGCACGCTCGCGGCGACGCTGGACCCTGTGGCCGTGACCCTGACGCTGATCGGGGCCATGCTGAGCGCCGGCGCGTACGTGACGGTGCGGCGCCTCAATGCCACGGAGGACCCGCTGGTGATCGTCTTCTACTTCGCCGTGTTCAGCCTGGTGGCATCCGTACCCATTGTTGCGCCGCACGCTACCATGCCGCGGGGCGCGGATTGGCTGGTTCTGCTGGGTGTGGGACTCGCGACCATGGCCGCGCAAGTGGCGCTGACACACGCCCTGCGCCTGGAGGAGGCCGCGCGGGCGATCCCGGTGGGCTACCTCCAGATCGTGTTCGCGGCGTTCTGGGGGATGCTGTTCTTCAAGGAATACCCGGACGCGCTGGGCGTGGTGGGTGCCGTGCTCGTCATCGCCGGCACGCAGGGCATCGGGCGTGCGCGGCGCGTGCCGTCGCCGACACCGCAACCGGCCATGTTCCGCCCACCACCCGCCTACCTGCCGTCGAGCCCCTGGCCGTCCAATCCGTCGGACCGTTCGCGAGATGCGGACACGCCTCGTTGAGCCGACCGCGAGCCACGCCGGCGCTTGCGTCGGCGCAGCGCGCCAACGGCGACTTTCAGATGGGCCGCCATGCTGGCCCGCTCAGTGGGACCCGCCGGCGTGCCCCCGAAGCGGCGGGCCAGGTAAATCTCCACCAATCGCCGGGCGTCGCCCAGACCGGGCGCGTCCTGCGCGTCCAGCGCGCTGAGCAGGCCGAGCGCTGCGCCCGGTGGAGCGAGTCGGTAGCCGGCGGCGCCGTAAGCCCTGCGAAGCTTCAGGTAATAACGTGTCTCCGCCCGGCGTCGGGCCGGACGTGCGCTGAATGCCGCAATCACGGCGATGAGCGCTCCCACACCGGCCAGCACCCAGAGCAGGTGCTTCGGCAGGTGCGGCGCGCTGGGCCCGGATGACTTCCCCTGGTCCGAGAACAGCCGCGTCGTCCGGTCGAGCAGGGCGACCTGCGTGCCCAGGTTGTAATCCAGTACCCACTTGTTCCAGCGATGCTCGAGGCCATCCAGCAGGAACCGGCCGGGCCACCACCAGCTGAGGGCCGCGGCGTCCGAGCCCGGCCCGGCGGAAGGAGTGGGATCGAAGGTGACCCAGCCGAACCGCGGGAACCAGACCTCGACCCAGGAATGCGCCTGGTTCTGCGTGACCGCCAAGAACCGACCCACCGAGTTCCACTCCCCGCCGAGAAAGCCGTTGACGTTGCGAGTCGGGATGCCCACGGCGCGCAGTAGCACGGCCATGGCCGTGGAGAAGTACTCACAGTGTCCGGCGCGTCGTTGGAACAGGAAATATTCGAGGGTGGCCTGCTGGGGCGTGGCAGGCAGCTGCAAGGTGTAGCGGAAGTTGGTCTTCAGCCAGCGCTCGATGGCCATTACCCGGTCGTAGCGGTTGTGCAGCCCGGCCGTGAGGGAGTCCGCCAGACCGAACACGCGGCGCGGCAACGACGGCAACTGCAGGTAGTAGGACGACGCCGGCGCGCCGCCGTCGGGCGCGCCGCGCAGCTGCTCCGGCGTGGGCGGGTCCACGAAGGAATTCACCTCGTAGGCGGGCGCCGTCCGACCGAAGAAGCGAAGGTCCCCGGCATTGTCCGCCACCGGCCGGATGTGCGTGAGCGGACGAACGCCCACCACCGGATGAATCCCGAACAGCACCCGGTTGGTCAGCATGGACCCGTAGATGTCCTGGCGTTTGATGGGCCCCGTCCGCCGCTGTCGATACCACTCGAAGCTGGGCGCGCTGGGCGGCAAGTCTTCCGAGCGGGACCAGCGGACGCCGTCGAAGTGGTCGTACGAGCGGCCCCGCCAGTGGAGACTGCCCACATTCAACGGTGTGCCATCCGGGAACTCCACCCGCAGCACGATCTCGGGATTGGACCGGATGCTCGCGCCGTACGCCGCCAGCGAGACTTCGTTCCCGAACCCTGCAACAGTGGTGGTGAAGCCGCGTCCGCCCGGCAGCCAGCCGCGTGAGACCCGCGGGAAGGCCAGGAACAGCACGGCGCTCACCGTCAGCGTTACGATGGAGAGCGCACCCGTACCGGCCAGGAAGCCCCGGCCGACGCCCACGTCGCGGACTCCGTAGCGTTCCGATGTGCGTCGCAGCTGTCCGATCATCAGGGCCAGCGTGCTCACGCCGACATACGCCACGAAGGCGAGGGCGAAGAGCAGGCCGGGCCGGTAGACGGTGGCTGCGAGCAGTAGCGCGAAGGAAAGGATGTAGATCCGGACGTCGTTGGCCCGCTCCGCCGGCTTGAGTGCCTCGTTGATCAGGAGCAAGAGCAGCAGGTCGACCATGGGCACGAGCCGGTCGCCGTCCCCCGCCAGCACGGCGTAGGCGGCCCGGGCGACCAGAACCACGGCAAACACGGCGAAGGCGCGCTGCAGCCGGGTCGACGTGCCGGGCTCCGGCTGCCAGAAGAGCGCCGCCACGAGGCATGCGCCGGCCGTGAAGACGGCGACGGGCTCGAACCCTGCGCCGCCGGCGAAGGCCACGAGCCCGGCCAGGCCCATGCCGATGGCGAGGCGGTGGTGCAGCAGCCGGAGCCTCACCGGCCGCCTCCGGTGGCCGTGTAGACATCGCCCCAGCCGTCGGGGGACACACCCGGCGTGACCAGGGGGCACTCGATCCTGGGAACCGGCGGCTGCGGCAGCGGTACGCTGCGACGGAACGACGCACGGGCCAGGGCGTCCAGCACCCGCTCCAGTTGCGGAATGCCCCGCCCCGAGGCCACCATGACGTCCGGCGTCACGAGGCCGAAGCGTTCATCCCGACCGGCAGCCCGATCCGCCAGGGCAGCGACGATCTCCGCCGCGATGTCCGCCACGCCCTCGTCGTCTGCTGCCAGATCCAGGCACAACCACACCGTCTGCCCCACATCCCGCTCGTATTCCCGGACCAGCGGATGGCCCAAACGCGCCGTGGAGCGCCAGTGCACGTCCCGGGGATCGTCACCCGGGCGGTATTCCCGCAGGCCCCGGAACTCGCCTCGCGCGCCGGCGGCGGTGCCCGCCATCTGTCCCGTGCGCCGGACCCGGTCACCTCCCGCGGCCAGCTCGCGCACGGGCCGGTCCCGACGGGGCCAGACGATCACCTCGCCTCGCACATCCACGTCACGCGTCTTGATGAACAGTCCGAACGGGAACGACGTGGCCAGCGCCACGTGCTCCAGCCGGTACACACCGCGCCGCGGGAACGTGCGCTCCGCCCGCACCACGCACGCATGGCCGGCACGTACGACGGGCGCATACGCACGTCCACCATCCGGTTCGACCACTTCCAGGGCGTAGCTCGGAATCCACTTCTTCCGGTTGCGTACTTCGTAGCCCACGCGAGTGGGCGAACCGGCGGTAGCGGCGTGCGGGGGCAGGGCCCGAACCTCGATGCCGCGCACCACCTGCTCGGAGAGCCACCCGCTCACGGCGATGAACCCCATCATGCCACCCAGCAGCAGATAAAGCAGGTTGTCACCCGTGTTGATGGCCGCCAGGCCGACGGCCAACGCGCCCGCGGTGAACAAGCCGCCGCCGCGCGTGAAGTACAGACGGCGCGGCGGCTTGAACCAGCGACGCAGGGTCCGCCAGTGGATCTCAGACAGGCGCTTCCACCGCATCCAGGATGTCCTCGACGATGACGCGGATTTCCTCGTACGCCTCCACTGAGGCACCGGCGGTGGGCAGGAGACGGTGGGCCAGACAGGGCATAGTGAGGCGGCGTACGTCGTCGGGCACGACGAAAGTGCGGCCGTCCACCAGGGCGTAGGCGCGCGAGGCGCGCAACAAGGCAATGGCCCCACGCGGACTCACGCCCAGGCGCACCCGGCTGTCATCCCGCGTGGCACGCACGAGCCGCATGACGTAGTCGATCACGTCGGGCTCCGCGTGCACGGCCTCCGCGTGGGCCTGGAGCGCCGTCACCTGCTCGGGTGACACCACCGGCTCCAGAGTGTCCAGCGGGTCGGCGGGCGTCGCCTGCTCCTGGAGGATGCGCCGCTCCCAATCCTCGTCCGGGTAACCGATGGTCAGGCGCATGAGGAAGCGGTCCAGCTGGCTTTCGGGCAGCGGATAGGTGCCATGTTGCTCCAACGGGTTCTGCGTGGCCAACACGATGAACGGCTGCGGCAGGTCGTACGTCCGATCGTCGATGGTCACTCGGCCTTCCTGCATCGCTTCCAGCAGGCCGCTCTGCGTGCGGGGCGGCGCCCGGTTGATCTCGTCCGCCAGCACGATGTTGGTGAAGATGGGGCCCGGCCGCGTCTCGAACTGGCGCGTCTCCGGGTTGAAGATGGAAACGCCCAGCACATCGGACGGCAGCAGGTCGCTGGTGAACTGGATGCGCCGGAACCCCAGTCCGGTGGCTGCGGCCAGCGCCCGGGCAAGTGTCGTCTTGCCCACGCCGGGCACGTCCTCGAACAGGATGTGGCCGTGCGCCAGCAGAGCAGCTGCCGCCAGGCGGATCACCTCGCGATGGCCGTGGAACACCGTTTCCACCGCGTTCACGAGCCGGTCCAGCAGCGCCACGTCGACCGGCGTCGCACTTACGTGCAATGCGTCTTGCATGAGCTCTTTCGTCGTGTGATCATCGCCGCCCGCTGTCCTCTTGGAACCCCAGCCGTCGCCCCAGGTTTCCCGCCCCGCCAGCCGGCTTGGCGTCGGCCCCGTCTGCGACTATGTTTGGGCTCAAATGAAAATACGATATCTCGACGGTCCGAGGCTGCGCCGCGGGCTGATCGCAGCCTGCGAGAATGCACGCAATGCGCGCGCCGAACTGAACCGCATCAACGTTTTCCCCGTGCCCGACGGGGACACTGGCACCAACCTCGCCCTTACCTGCACGTCCATCGTCGACCGGCTGCAGCAGAACCACGCCGATTCCGCCGCCGACGTCGCACGCGATGCCGCGGAAGCCGGGGTCCTCGGCGCACGCGGCAACTGCGGCATGATCCTGTCCCACTTCTTCCTCGGCTTCGCCGAAGGCGTGGGCACACGCATGCGCCTCACGGCTACCGACTTCTCCGTCGCCATGGCCAACGCCGTCCGGCATCTCTACCAGGCGATAGAGAGGCCCATCGAGGGAACCATCCTCACGGTCATCCGTGAGACCGCGGAGGAAGCCGAGGCGGAGCAATCGCGTGTCCGTGACTTCACCGTTCTCTTCGAACGCCTCGGTGACCGGGCACGCAACGCGCTTGCCAGGACCCAGGAAATGCTGCCGGCATTGCGCGCCGCCGGCGTCGTGGATGCCGGCGGGAAGGGCTTCGTCGAGCTTATCGAGGGCATCCGCGCCCTCATTCACGGCACCCCCATCGGGCCGCCCATCGAGCCCGTTGACTTCGAAGCCGAACCCCCGGCGGCACGCATTGAGTTCGCAGAGACGGAAAAGTTTCGCTTCTGTACCGAAGCGCTCGTCCGGGGAGACCGGTTGCCCGAGGCCGCGGAAGTTCGCGCCACGCTGCGCGCAACCGGCGACTCCCTCATCGTGATCCGGTCCGGCGAAGTCCTCAAGATCCACGTCCACACCGACGACCCCGACGGCGTCTTCGCCTACCTGCGTTCCACCGGCTCCCTCGTGACCCACAAGGCAGAGGACATGCACGCCCAGCACGACGCCGTGCAACGCGCAGCCGCCGCCCACGTGGGCCTCGCCCGCAGACCCGCGACCATCGTCACCGACAGCGCCTGCGACCTGCCTCCGGAAGTCGTCCAGGGCCACGGCATCCACGTGGTCCCCCTCTCCCTCGTGTACAGCCAGCGCGTGCTGCGCGATGGCGTCGACATCGACGCGCCCACCTTCGTCCAGCGCCTCCGCGACGGCGAGCACCCCACCACCTCCCAGCCACCCCCGGCCGCCTTCCTCCAGGCGTTCCGCCGCGCCGCGGAAGAGGGCGAGGAGATCATCGCCGTGCTCCTGTCCGGCGGACTGTCCGGCACCCTGGCCTCCGCAGAGGCGGCGGCCAAGCAGATCGACGCGCCCATCCACGTCGTCGATTCCCTGTCCGCCTCCCTCGGCCAGGGCATGCTCGCCCTGCGCGCCGCCGAGCTGGCGGAGTCCGGCTTGCCACCCGCCGAGATCGTCCGGCAGCTGACCCGCATCCGCGATCGCTCCACCTTCTTCTTCACCATCGACACCTTCGACCGCTTGCTGGCTTCCGGACGCGTCAGCCGCAGCCGCGCCTGGCTCGGCAACATGCTGAACGTGAAGCCGATCCTCGGCCTGGACCGCGAGGGCAGGATTCGAGCAGTTTCGAAGGTCATGGGTGCCAACAGATTGATAACAAAGATGTTGGATGTGATTGATGAAAGCATTCCGGGAGGTGCCCGGAAGGTGCGGTTCGGGGTCGTCCAGGTGGATGCGCAGGACCGGGCGGAGGCGATGCGGGATGCGTTGGCGGAGCGGTTCGGCGAGCGGTTCGGGGTGGAGGAAACGCTGATGGGGCCGGCGACGCCGGTGCTGGCGACGCATATCGGCGTGGGTGCGTGGGGGGTGGGATTCCAGGTGGACGAGTGAGGCGGTTCACCACCGAGAACGTCCAGGGCATCGTCCGTCGCGGGACGGGGAGGAATGAACGTCGACGCGGGTCAAGCCTCTTCGTTTCAATGGACTTCGTGGTGAAATGCAGGCTCGGGCAAGCCGCGGACGAGACGGTGCACGCCATTCCTTAGGACGTGGACGTTGAAGTTGATCAGTAGACCTACATGGCAGCCGGACAGCTTCAGGTAGGTGAGGATCTGGGCGGAGTGGATTGGTTCGAGGTGGGAAACAGCCTTCAGCTCAACGACAACTTTCGGGTCCACAAGGAAATCCACGCGGTAACCACAGTCAATGCGGACCTGTTTGAACAGGATCTTCAAAGGGAATTGCCGTTCAAACGGAAGACCGCGCTGCGCCATTTCGACGGCCATGCATTTTTCGTAGGCGGATTCGAGCAGCCCGGGGCCCAGCTCGCGGTGAACGATTATTGCGGCTCCTATCACCTGCTCTGTCAAGCGATTGACGTGCATCCGTCGTCCTTCCCCGTTAGCTGTGCCAACTCCCTCTCCACCAGGACAGGATCAGCGATTGGGTGACGAACGGGAATCGCTGCCTGGGTCCAGCGCATGGCCAACGGGGACATCAACCGGGTTCAACCGCGGAGAACGCAGAGGGCGCCGAGGGCGGGGTTCGTCGTGAAGCCGGGGCGGATGAACTGCCAGGTTCCACCGCAGAGAACGCAGAGGACACTGAGGGCGGGGTTCGTCGCGAAGCCGGGGCGGATCAACTGCTGGGTTCCACCGCGGAGAACGCAGAGGACGCTGAGGGCGGGGTTCGTCGCGAAGCCGGGGCGGATGAACGGCCTGGTTCACCGCAGAGAACGCAGAGGGCACTTAGGAGACATCTTTCTGGAAAGGCTGATGTGGACCGGTAGTCGGGTTCAGCGCCGGGTGTGCCAAGGACGCCGGCAACCAATCGGCATTGCCAGCCCTCTGCGCGCTCCGCGTACTCTGCGGTGAAATCCCGACTTTGTCGCGTTTGCCCCGCAACGAAGCCAGTCGTCTGCGCGCTCCGCGTACCCTGCGGTGAAAACGCGCAGTTGTCCGTCCATGCTCCAGCGCGAAGCACGCCGGCGTTCGTTCTCCGTGTGTCCGCGGTGAAAGACTAACCCAGCGCCGCGACTGTCTCGATCTCCACCAGCACGTCCTTCGGCAGACGAGCCGCCTCGACGGCGGAGCGTGCGGGCTTGTGGCCGGCGAAATGCTCGGCGTAGACCTCGTTCATGGCGGCGAAATCGTTCATGTCCTTGAGGAAGACGGTCGTCTTCACCACGGACTGGAGGGAGGCGCCGGCGGCCTGGAGGACGGCGGCGATGTTCATGAGGACGCGGTCGGTCTGGACGCGGATGTCACCGTCGACGAGCTCCATGGTGGCGGGGTCGAGGGCGATCTGGCCGGCGGTGAACACCAGGTTGCCGGCGACGACGGCCTGGCTGTACGGGCCGATGGCCTCGGGTGCGGCGTCGGTGTGCAGGGTTTTCAGGTCCATTCGGGTATCACTCCGTGCGTGCCGGGTTCAGGGTCGGTCGTGCATGCGCTTGATGCTATCGAGGATCTCGTCGGGCGAGACGGTGGCGACGCCCGCCTTGCCCACCTCCATGCCGGCGGCGTGGCTTGCAAGCACGGCGGCCTCGGCGATGGAGGCACCGGCGGCAAGCCCGACCGCGAGCATGGCACTCACGGTGTCGCCTGCACCTGAGACGTCGTATACGGAGCGCGCAACGGCTGGCACGTGCAGGTGCTCACCGTCCTCGGTGACCAGCGACATGCCCTCCTCGCCGAGGGTGACCAGCAGGTGGCCGCAGTCCAGGTGTCGGCGGGTACGGTCCATCCACTCGTGGTCGTGTGCCAGAACGGGGGCGCGCAGCGCCGCGCCCAGCTCGGACAGGTTGGGCTTGAGAACGGTGGCGCCGCCGTAGTCGAAGAAGTGACGCGCCTTGGGGTCAACAACGACGGGCACGCCGCGTCGGCGCGCGGCGTCCAGGGCAGCCTCGATCACGGGCCGGACCAGCACGCCCTTGTCGTAGTCTTCCAGGATGACCGCATCGGCCTGGGCCACGAGGGTTTCCACGACCCCGGCGAGCCGCTCCGCCGTTTCGCCCTCCACATCCTCGTCGATCTCGCGATCGTAGCGTGCGACCTGGTGCTGCCGGGCCAGGATGCGCGTCTTGACCGTCGTGGGCCGGTCGTCCACCTCGACCAGTCCGCGGGCGTCTACCCCGATGGCGGCAAGGGTGCGGCGCAGCTCGCCGGCGGCCTCGTCGGCGCCCACGGCGCCGATCAGGTCGCAGCGCGCGCCCAGGCCGGCCACGTTGCACGCGACGTTGGCGGCGCCGCCCAGCGCGGTCCAGTCCTCGGCGACGTGAACGACGGGGACGGGCGCTTCGGGCGAAATGCGGGATGCAGAGCCGCGCAGGTACACGTCCAGCATGATGTCGCCCACGACGAGCGCACGCGTGCCGGTCGCGGCTTCCAGGATCTGGCGCGCTCGTTGGACGTCGAGTCGGTCCATGTGCATCAGGGTGGTGTGGACGGCCCCATTTCGGGCCTCAGGCGGCGGAAACTAGGCGGAACCGGGCGCGAGGCACAAGGGGCCGTCACGCCGTTGGCCGTGGTGCGCACGTCGTCGTAGAATACCCGCGGACCAACACACCCACTTGTCGGGAGCAACCCGCATGAGCACTACGCGCGTCTCCACCGTCCTTGCCGCCCTGGCGGCCCTGGCCCTTGCCACCGGCCCTGTGGCCGCCCAGCAGGACAGCCTGCCCAGTGAGACGCCGGCGCACTTCACGCCGGCCACGTCCAGCTTCGACTACGTGCGCAAGGACGTCATGATCCCCATGCGGGACGGCGTCAGGCTGCACACGGTGATCCTGATCCCGAAGGGAGCGCACGACGCGCCGATCCTGCTCACGCGGACGCCTTACGACGCCACTGGGCTGACCAGCCACGCCGCCAGCCCGCACCTGGGACCGATCCTCCAGGGCTACGACAATGCGACGGACGTCATCGTGGATGGGGGCTACATCCGGGTCGTGCAGGACATCCGGGGCAAGTACGGCTCGGAGGGCGACTACGTCATGAACCGGCCGCTGGTGGGGCCGCTCAACCCGACGAAGGTCGATGAGTCCACCGACACCTGGGATACCATCGACTGGCTCATTCACAACATCCCGGAGACCAACGGCAGGGTGGGCATCCTGGGCATCTCGTACGACGGGTTCCTGCCGCTCATGGCGTTGGTGAACCCGCATCCGGCGCTGAAGGTGGCCGTGCCCATGAACCCGATGGTGGACGGCTGGCGCGGCGACGACTGGTTCCACAACGGGGCGTTCCGCCAGCAGATGATGCCGTACATCTACGAGCAGGAAGCGTCCCGGACCAACGACTACGACTGGTGGACCGGCTACTACGACGACTACGACGCGTACCTCGCCGCGGGCTCCGCCGGCGCCCTGGGCCGCAGCCACGGTCTCGAGCAGGTCGGGTTCTGGCGCAAGATCCTGGCCCACCCCGCCTACGATGCATGGTGGCAGCAGCAGGCCATGGACAGCATCCTGGGCGCCCAGCCCCTCAAGGTGCCCACCATGCTGGTGCACAGCTTGTGGGACCAGGAGGACATCTACGGTGCGCCGGCCGTCTACGACAGGATGGAGCCCAGGGACACGCACAACGACATGGTTTTCCTGGTCATGGGCCCCTGGCACCACGGCGGCGAGATCGGCGACGGCAGCATGTTGGGGGCGCTCCATTTCGGCAGCGATACGGGCCTCTACTTCCGCACCCACATCCTGGCCCCGTTCCTGGCCCACTACCTGAAGGACGACGCCCCCGCCGACAGCGTGTCGCCCGTCACCGCCTTCGTCAGTGGCACCAACCACTGGGAACACCTGCAGAGCTGGCCGTCGGGGTGCGCTTCCGGGTGCACGGTGAAACCGACGCCGCTGTACCTCGAGGCCGGCCACAAGGCGGGCTTCGACGCGCCCGCGAAGGACGATGCGCCGTACGACGAGTACGTGTCCGATCCGAACAAGCCGGTGCCCTACCAGGTGCGTCCCAACCGGCCCGCCAGCGGCGATATCTGGCGCAACTGGCTAGTCACCGACCAGCGCCAGTTCGCCAGCCGGCCGGATGTCCTCACCTTCACCTCCGACGTGCTCACCGAGCCCGTCAAGATCGCCGGCCGGCCCATCGCCAACGTCGTCGCGGCCACCACCGGGACCGATGCCGACTGGGTCGTCAAGCTCATCGACGTCTACCCCGACCAGGTGGCGGACCAGCCGGCGATGGGCGGGTACCAGCTCATGGTGTCCGCCGACATCTTCCGCGGCCGCTATCGCGAGAGCCTCTCGGCTCCGAAGCCCATCACGCCCAACAAGCCGCTCCTGTACCGGTTCGAGCTGCCCACGGCCGACCACGTGTTCCTGCCGGGGCACCGCATCATGGTCCAGATCCAGTCCAGCTGGTTCCCGCTCTACGATCGGAACCCGCAGACCTTCGTGCCCAACATCTTCTGGGCCAAGCCAGGCGACTATGTGAAGGCGACGCAGCGGATCTATCATGCGCCGGGCGAGTCGAGCTTCGTCGAGCTGCCGTTGGTGGTGAGGCGCTGAGGGCGTCCCGCGAAAGCAAGAAGGGCACAGAGGACGATCAGGCTTGCGGCGGGAGGCGGGTGCCGACCTGCGGCTCAGGCGCCTTCCAGGATGCGCCTACGCTGGCCTGCTGTGACCATGTCTTGCGCCACGATGTCGCGCACGAGCCGCGCGACGAAGCCGTAGCCGCGGGCATCGGCCGTGAGCCAACGCTGCCATTCCAGCTCGTCCAGGGCTTCCTCTAACTGGCGTCCCTCGAGGCCCGTGGCCACCGCGATACGTTCGGCGGAAACAGGCGGGTCCAGGACGGCGGCGGCGGCCAGGGCGTGCTGTGCTCCAGGCGTCAGCACGCGGAATCCGACTCTCACGGAAGCGACGAGTGTGTCCGGCAGATCGCCGGGCCGCGTCTGGTCGAGGGTTCGGCCGGCAGCAGGCCACGTTTCCCTGGCCGGTTCCGCGGCGAGTCCGTGCGCGATGGCGTGCAGTAGCTCCACCGCCAGCAGGGGGTAGCCGGCGGTTTCGGCCACCAGTCGTCGGGTCAGTCGTTCGAGCGCGTCGTCGTCGTAACCGGGCATCGCCCACGCGGCCAGCTCGCGGAGCGCTTCGGGCCCTACCGTATCGAGCGTCACCAGAGCGCCCGGGGCGTCCCGGCCGAGGTTCGCGCTCAATTTTTCCACGGGCGCCGGGGGCTGCCGGCCCGCCGCGAAGACCATCATGAGCCTCGCTCCGGCAGCCTTCGATGTCACGGCTGTCAACTCGACGAGGGACGGTTCGTCGCACCAGTCCGCGTCGTCGATCGCGACCACCAGCGGCGCGCCCGGCTCGCCCGGCGCCAGTGCGTCGGCCAGGTGGAGGCCCCGGGCCGTCGGATCGAAGCCGGCGGTCCGCCCAAGGGCCGTCAGCACCGTGCCCTCGCAATTCACGTCCGCCGGGACCGCCCGCACTTCCGCCGTGACACCGCCATCCAGACGGACGCGTTTCAGAAGTTCCTGCAGCAGCCTGGTGCGACCGGTGCCGGCGTCACCCGTGATCACTGCCGTCCGCGCGCCCGCACCATCGCGGCAAGCTTCCCACGCTTGGACCAGCGCGCCCAGGGCGGGCCCGCGACCCACCAGGGGTGCCCGCCGGGATTCGGCGCCGCGCAGATGGCGGGCGGCGCGGCCCGCCGGGAGTCGCCAGGTGCGTTGCTGCCGGATCCGGTCGGCGAGCGCGGCCGTGTCGTCCGACGGGAGGATGGCCAGCTCTTCGTCCAGCATGCGCTTGAAGGCGTCGAAGAGCTGTAGCGCTTCGCCCCTATCGCCCCGCAGACACAAGCTGCGCATTGCCACCTGGCAGGCCGTGTCCGAGGTCGGGCCGAGTGCCAGTGCGCGATCGGCCAGCCCGTGCGCCTCCTCGGGCGCCCCGCCAGCCAGTGCGGCATTGGCGGCCGCAACCAGCGCGGCCTCGGACTTGGACCGCCACGTCCGTCGCTCGCCGGCCAGCCATTCCTCGAAGGTCCAGGCAGCCGGGAGGGCAAAGCCCTGCATGAACTCGCCCCGCACCAACGCGGAGGCGCCCGCCGGGTCATCTGCCGCAAGCCGCGCGGCGAATTGAGCCGTGTCCGTCTCGACAGCACCGTCCGCAAGGCGGATGTACCCGGTGGCGGGCTCTTCGACGCCGTCTCCGGTACACGACCGGATGATCCGCAGGGCTTCCGCCAGGGAGTGCCGCGCGGCCTTCTCGGGTTTCTCTCCCCACAACAGGCCCGTCAGCTGCTCACGGCCGGCCCGGCGGTCCGGTGCCATGGCCAGGTAGGCCAGCAACGCCACGTTCTTCCGCCACAACAGCTCCGCGGGCGGTGCCTCCCCGTCGACGGCGACATCGACGGGCCCCAGAAGACGCAGGGTGATCACAGGCATGCCGCCTCGCGCAGACGTTGCGATTCGGCGCGCAGGGCCGTCACCTGGGGTTCGGCGTTCCGCCAGAGCCGGGCGATGCGGTCCAGCAAGCGGCAGGCTTCCGCGGTATCCCCCTCCACAAGGTTCAGGCGAGCGCGGATCCGATCGGAATACGGACCTGCCGCCCAGTCCACCTCGACCGCTTGAACCAGCCCGCCGAGCAGTTGTGCGATATCCTCGTTGTCGGCCCAAACTCGCTCCCGTCGCGCGGCGTCCGCGTCGCCCAGCGCTTCAAAGGCCTGCGCCCGGATCAGATGAAGCACGGTACGGGTGAACGGGTCCCGCCTCCGGGGCAGGAACTGATCCTTCAACAGCGGTTCCGAGAGCGTCAGGGCGTGTCGGTACCGCCCCGCCGTCTGCGCCTCGAAGGCCTGGGCCAGGCGCTGCAGGCGGGACGACTCCGTGTCGTTCCCCGTGTCCTGCACCGCGCTGCGCCATTCTTCAGCCGTCGAGGCATCGCCGGTGGCGTCCGCATCCAGGGACAACGCCCAGGCGGCGCGCCCCGCCAGGGATCGATGACGGTCGAAGATCTCGCGCAAATGCTCGCGCCCGTGCTGTCCCTCGCCCGGCAGCGCCACGATGCCGAGCGCTGGAAACACGACGCGCCATTCCGCAGATTCCAGTTGCATTTCCGGGCTGCCCATGAGCACAGCCGCAGAATCGAAATGGACCAGTGCTTCGGTCGGCCGGCCCAGGACCATCAGGGCCAACGCCTGCGCCGTCTGGCCATCGGCTTGTGTGGAGATGGGCGCACCGGACGCCGCCAGGCGCCGCCCGACCTCCAGCTGGGCTTCGGGGACATCCAGGGCCAGGCCCATGCGTGCCGCGAACGCCATCGCAGACCAGTTCCGCGGATCGGAAGCGTCGAACAGCCGTTCACGAACCCGCGCAGCCTCTTCGGGCTCGAAACGTTCCCGGTAGGCCTGATCCAGGAGCGCGGGGAAATAGACCGGCTGGTTCGGCGCCGGAGGCGCCGCCGTCGCCTGCAGCCGTTCGTTGGCCACGCGAGCCTTCTCCTGCAAGCCCAGCCGCGTCAACACCATCATGCTCTCCTCGTACGCGGGCCCCAGCTGCGGGTCCCGAGCTGCCGCTTCGCTGAGGGCGGCCGCCGCCTCCCTCAACGACCGGCCGACCAGCGGACCGCGATTATAGAGCTCGTCGCCCAGCAGAAGCCACGCGTACGCGTCGTAGCCGTACCGGCGGGTGGCCTCCTCGAGGGCCGCTATCCTCGTCGGGCCGGGCGGCAACGCCTCCGCCGCAAGCAGCGTCCGGTCCACGGGGGCGAGCTCTTGGCCATGCTCCCTGGAAAGCCGCGGCAGATCCACGACCTCACGGCCTGTAAGCTGCCAGCGCCAGACGTTCCACAGCCGCCACGCCGCAAGAGTGAACGACGAGTCCAGGTCCAGTGCTCGTTGATAATGCTCGGAGGCCCTGACCCACGCGTTGCGATGAAACGCGTGTTCGCCCAGCAGGAACTCGCGGAGCGCCTGGAGATTCGTCGTGGACAACGCTTCCAGGCCACGGAACGACGACGCCAACCGTGGCGCCACCTGCCGCACCAACGCCAGCGCTACCGAATCGGCCAGGGCAAACGGGTCCGCTGCCACGCCCATCACCACCCGCTCCGGCAGTCGCTCGCCGAAGGAGTCGTCCACCGCCAGATGCAGCTCCAGGCGGTCGCCTCGCCGGCGGATCGTCCCCCGGGCGACGTACACGGCCCTCAGGGCCCGCCGCACTTCGGGATCGAGAGGGCCCCTTCCGGGGGGCACACGCGCCGCCTGGCTCGCCGGGATCACGCGGAGACCCGGCAGCCCTTCGAGGTCCAGCGTCGTGAGCACGGCCAGGTCGTGGCCCAGAGTCCCGTCGCCGGTCGCACCCACAACGTCGAATGGCAGTACCGCGAGGTCACCGACCGATGGCGACGCCACGGAACGTCG
The DNA here is from genome assembly GCA_037388885.1 of Gemmatimonadota bacterium. Taxonomy (GTDB): domain Bacteria; phylum Gemmatimonadota; class Gemmatimonadetes; order Longimicrobiales; family RSA9; genus JARRJS01. The sequence continues at coordinate 84,068 of JARRJS010000003.1, read as the reverse complement.
ATTCATGAGCAGGGCCAGCGCCACCGCCGCCAACACGACGCCGGCCAGGGCCATGTAACGGGCACGCGACGAGCCCGCCCGAGCCACCGCCCTGGCGAACGCGCGGGCGTCCGTCCAACGGTCGCCCGGTACGGGACGCATTGCCCGCCGCAACGGCGCGCGCAGCCGGCGCGGCACCTTCGCCCACGGCGCACCCGATGCCGCCGCCTCGTGCCACGTTGTGCCGGTGCAGGCTTCGTATAGGACCAGCCCTGCGGAGTAGATGTCCGCCGTACGGGTCGCATCCTGTCCGAGCCGCTGTTCCGGCGCCTGGTACGCCACCGTGCCGACGACCTCGCCGATGCTGGTCAGGCGCTCCGCGTCCGGCGACGCGACGGGCGAGGCAATGCCGAAGTCACCGAGCAGCGCACGGCCATGCGCCAGGAAGATGTTCGATGGCTTCACATCGCGGTGCACGATGCCGGCGTCGTGCACCGCAGCCAGCGCTTCCAGCAGGTCGGAGGCCAGCTTCCGCCACTCCGACGCGCCCAGCGGACCACCCCGGAGCCGGTCCGCCAGCGTCTCCCCTTCCACGTGCTCCATGACGTAGTAGAACAACCCTTCGGCTTCGCCCGCACGGTGGACGCGGAGCACACAGGGATGGTCGACCGCGGCCAGCGCGCGGCCTTCCCGGACGAACCGTTCCACAGCCTGCGCCGTGGCCCGCTCCGGCAGCAGCACCTTGATAGCCACGTACCGGCCGAGGGCCGGGTCGGTGGCACGGAACACGGCACCCATGCCGCCCCGGCCGATCTCGTCGTGTACTTCGTAGTCCGCGGAAAGAGCAGCCCGCAAACGCTCGAGCAGCGTCATTGATGGGCCCCGACCTAGGGGAAGAACGGAAGGCTGCATCTAATTTCCGGCGCGGCCCGACGCCGGTCAAGAATGCTGCAGCGCAGCGCCGCTCACCGCGTCACGAACACACGCCGTGCATGATGAACCAGTCCATGCTGACGGCCACCGTCCAGTGGATGATGGCGGTGTACCACACCGAGCGGGTGCGCAGAGCCACAGCGCCGAACACCAACCCCGCGGGCAGGGCCGAGAACGTCTCGGTCAACGCGCGTCCGAAATGGGCGGTGACCGAGAGCGCGGTCTGGAACAGGTTGGCGGGTCGCGGGCCTACGATGTCCTCTGTGCCGAACAGCAGCACACCGCGGAACAGGACCTCCCAGGCGCCGAAATACAGGATCTGGAGGGCGGCGTAGGCGGCAAATAGCCCCGTGCCGTCCAGGTGCTGCGGATAGAGCGGGTAAACGGCCCGCATCAAGGGATTCGCGGCGGCGATGCGCCCGGCGACGACGGCCAGAGGAACGCCTGCCGCCAGCCATAGCAGCCCTTCGCGCCACCGGCCGAGCCCCAGCCCGACGGATCGCGGCGACCGGCCAGCGAGCCACGCCATGCTCACCGGCACGAGACCGAGCAGCACGGCGGCCGAAACGAAATGCCGCCACGCCGCTACGGATGCGCCGGTCATTGCCGTCCAGCCACGCGCTGGCGAGGACACGCCGATAGTGTCCGCGCGCGTCAGGTAGTAGAACGCCACCAACCCCAACACGGCCGAGAGCATGATCCACTCGGTTCGATGCCGCACCGCTAGGCTGCCGATGGCATTTCGCATGGCACACCTCCCTTCTGTTGGCGCAGCCAGGCAATCGTCTCGGCGAGTCCGACGCGAAGAGAACGCGGATGGAAGCCCAACGCCGCCGTCGTCGGCGCAATGTCTACCGCCTGATCCTGGAAGAAGCTGCGTACCCACGCCCTCGTGATGGGCACGGGCGCACCCAGCCGGCCGCACGCTTCCAGCACTCCGGCCAGTGTCAGCGCCGCGGTTCGCGGCACCGGCAGGCGGGGCCGGCGCACGCCCGTCAGCTCGGCGACCAGCTCGAACAGCTCCGCCAGCGAGCAGTTCTCGCCGCCCAGCACATACGAGCCCCCCGTCTCACCCCGGTTCGCGGCGAGCAACAGCCCGTCGACCACGTCGTCCACGTGCACGTAATTGCCGCGCGCACCGCCATCGCGCAGTAGCACGGCCAGATGACCGAACGCGAACGTCCGGATCAGCCTGGTGGCCCCATTGGCGTCGTTCAGCGGGCCGGGCCCGTATACGCGGCAGGGGTGCACGATCACGGCGTCCCCTCCGGACGCGACGTACGCCTGTACGCGCCGCTCCCCTTCCAGCTTGCTGGCGGCGTATGGCGTTGCGTGGCGCAGGTGCGGCAGCAGGGTCAGGACGGTCGAAACGTGCACAACGCGGCGGACCCCCTCCCGCCGGGCCGCACCGAGCAGCCGTCGAACGCCAGCCACGTTGGTGGCGAAGTAGTCGTCCTCGCGTGGGGACCAGGCCGCCGCAAGACCCGCCAGGTGGAACACGGTATCCGCCCCGTGGAGGGTCCTGCCTACGGCGGCCCGGCTCTCCAGCCCGCCCACGACGACGTCGACGCAGTTGCGGACCCCGGGTGGAAGACGATTGAACGAACGTGCCAGCGCCCGCACGCGTCGGCCTTCGGCAATCAGGCGCTCCACCAGATGACCGCCGATGAAGCCGGTGGCTCCCGTGACTGCCACGCGATCCGTCATGGGCGCACCTCCCTTCCGAGCAACGTCGCGGGTAGCGGCGGCGGCAAAGCCGGGATCCCGGGCACGCCTTCCGGCCGCTCCTGCAGCGCCGACAGCAGCGCGGGCACCGCGAACCGCTGGACGGCCAGCGCCAGCGCCGCGCCGAAGATGGCGTCGATGGCGTAGTGCTGTTGCGTATAGAACGTGGACAGGAACACGCCCGTCGCTTCCGCGGCGAGGACGTAGAACGCCCAGCGCGGCAGGTACGAACGGGCGATCCACGCCACGGTCACCGCACCGGCCACGTGAGAGCTTGGGAACGCGGCACCCAGTGATTCACCGTTCCCGCGAGCGACCAGCGTGACCAGACGCGCCAGGAACGCATGCTGATTCGGACCCTCGAACACCGCGCCGGTGTGCTGCGGCCCGTCCACGGGAAACACGGCGAAGAACAGGAAGCAGAAGCCGAACACGGCCATCATGCGGAACAGCGCCGTCATCAGGTCGTCGGTCCGGGCCCGGACCGTCAGCCACAGCACGGGAACCACGAGCGCGAGCAGGTAGACGAGATACGAGCCGTAGAGGATCTCGCTCAGCCAGATCTGGTGCATGTGCGGCATCCACAACATGTGCGGATGCACGTGCAGCAGAGCTGCCTCGAGCTTGAGCACGAAGGCGTCGTGCCCACCGGAATGCAGGCATCGGCGCACGAAGTCGACCTCGGCCCAGAACGCCGGCATCCAGAACATGGGATAAAGCTGGCGGAACGGCCGAAACGGCCGGGAATGTTCCGTCGTCCGCCGCAATAGCGCGGGCAGGCACGCAGCAGCCGCGTGAGCCGCCACCAGCACCGGCGCCCAGGACCAGATGGACCATGCCATCGACCAGATCCCGGCCATCGCCAGGTTGTAGCCGCTCAATAGCCGGTCGACCGGATAGAGCTGGTTGTTCATAGCCATGACGCCTCCTCGTACCAGCGCGCGGTCGCCGGAACGCCGCGCTCGATGGGAAACGCCGGCCGGTAACCCAACTGGCGGGCCGCAGCGACACCGTCGCAAACCCAGCGGCGCTGTGTCATCTCGCGGATCTTCTGACGATTCAGGATGGCTGCCCGACCCGCCGCCACCGCCGCCGCTTCGGCGCCTACCGCCACCATCACCGCCACCCTTCTCGGCACGTTCAGCAACCTGGGCGTCCGACGCAGGGCTCGTCCCACCTCGCCGGCGAACTGGCGCCACGTCACCGTCTGCGGATGCGCCGCCGTGTACGTAGCGCCGGCCGCCGGCTGATCACCCGCCGCCAGCAGGGCGCGCACAGCATCCTTCACGTAGATCAGGCTTATCTCCCGATCCCAGCCGCCCACGGTCAGTGCGAACCCACGGCGCACCAACTGGAACAGGATCAGCACGGCGCGGTCGCGCGGACCGTAGACCGGCGGGAAGCGCAGGATCGTGTGCGGCACCACGTCGCCATACGCCCGCAACACGGCTTCGGCGAACAGCTTCGACTGACCGTAGTGCGACAGCGGGTACGGCACCGTCCGGGCAGACAGCTGCTCCCCGTTGCGGCAANNNTCACGACGTAGTAGCTCTCCGCACGGGGCGCCGCCGTCAGCGCCGCCAGATGGAACACTACGTCCACGCCGGTCAGCAACTGGTCCAGTGCCGCGGCGTCCTCGAGGCCGCGGTCCACAAACTGTACCGGCAAACCCTCGAGCCAACCGCGCGCCGCGCCCTGCCGCTCCAGGCACACGACGTCGTCGCCACGGGCAACCAGCGCTTCCACAAGGTGGCTGCCCACGAATCCGGCACCTCCGGTCACGATCGCTCGCATGGTCACCTCCTCTGCTCCACACCCGACAACACGATGGCCCCGGGTGAATCGAACGCCGTGAGGGCCGCGGCCACGGCCGCCGGCCGCTCCTCGTGCAGGAACACGCCGGCATTCGGGATCTCCTGCACCACCACCATTGCCACGTGCCTGCGCACCAACTCCACCTCCGACTGCGGCACGCGACCCTTCTCGCCTCGCAGCACCAGAACCGGGCAGGCAATCCGGTCCAGGACTTCCGGAAGGGGCACTGGCTCTCGCGCACGATTCATCGCCCGGTACGCCGCGATCGTCGCGCCGAGATCACGCAAGGGGCCGCGTGCGTATGCGTCCACGACGCCGGGCGTCACCCACGACGAGTCGAACGACGCCTCCTTCAGTTGGCGCTCGAAGATGTGTCGGACCCGTTTCCGGCCTCCGAACAGTCGCAGTAGCGGTGCGTAACGGAGGGCCCGCGCCAGAGACGGCGTGCCGGCGGTGGCCGGTGCACCGCCCTCCAGGGCGACCACGTTGCGCACCAGATCCGGCCGCGCCGCCGCCAACCGATAAGCAATCGCCGCGGAGACACCCTGACCCACCACCAGGGCCTTCCGGACCCCGAAAGAGTCCAGCACCCCCGCCACGCGTTGCGCCTGCGCCGTGAGCGAATAGTCGGCTGCCTTCGGGCGCAGCGACGTGCCCACACCGAGAGGTTCGACGATGAGGGATCGGTGGCCCCGGGCTTCCAGCTCCACTGCCACCTCATGAAAGCCCTCCGCGACCCCCAGCAAACCCGTGATCAACACAACGTCCGGGGCTGAGCCGAACACCTCCACGTGCAAGGCCTTACCCCCCGGATCGGGCGCCGTCAGCAGGGCCGCGAGTGTTGCGGCGATCAGGAGATTGTGATTCATGGGGAGTACCTCCGCCGTGTGGTTCTCCCACGCCCCGCCCCGCGTCGGCACTATCATCGCGGAGGCACATCAAGGCGCGATCAAGCGCCTCGCTTCCCCTCCCCCGCGCGATGGGTGGGTCAGGGGTCGCTGTACCCTGTCCTGCACCGGCTGGAGACGCATGGCTGGATCGGCGCTGAGTGGGGAACGACGGACAACAAACGCCGGGCGAGGCACTACCGTCTGACGAAGTTGGACTAGCGTGCGTTGGCCGAGGAGCTGGATGACGAGCTTCGGCTGCGCGTCGAGCCGGAAACAGAGAAGAACTTGCGAGCGGGGATGGACCTTGCGGAGGCCCGTCGTCGTGCGCTGGTAGCCACTTCGCGCCCAGCGCACCGGATCAATCACCCAAACACGACGATCGTCGTGCGCGGTTCAGGCGTTCGCCGGGTTGTGTTCAAATAACAGCATCAACACGACAATCGCCCTGCGCATCGATGCATCCGGAACCCGGTCCACCCAACCGCGGTCGATCCCCGAACCGTCCCCTCAACCGTCCAGTGGCCGCGGATCCGGCTTCACCGTGAAGGTGTGCGTGTAGCTCTTCCCGTTCACCGTCAGCCTGGCGGTGAACTCGCCCGGCAGCGTCACCTGCGGCTCCTGCGGGCCGCGGCGAAATCTGAAGCCACCCCGCCTGCCGGTGTTCGGCTTCCACACGGCTCGGTGCATCCCCGCCTTCGCCGAGAACGGCGCGGGCGGCTCCCTCCAGATGATGGCGGTGTTCGGGATGCCGCCGCCTCCGCCACGCCGTGCCGGACGCGGCGCCTCCTCGCTCGAGAACGTGTGCAGCACCGTGCCGTCGCCGCCGAGGATCTCGAGGGTCACCGGCCCCGTCGCGTCCTCTCTCAGCCAGTAGTCGATGTACGCGCCGTCCGGTGGGTTCTCGGCCTGCGGCTCGTCCTTCTGCATGCGCATGCCGTCGTCGCCGCCCTGGTCCACATCGATGGCTTCGGCGGGCTGGAACAGGTACACGTCGGCCTGTGCGATCTTCGGATCGGCCTGCCGCAGCGGGCTGATGTCGTCGATGACCCAGAAGCCGCGGCCGTGCGTGCCCACGATGAGGTCGCCGCTGTAGACCTGGAAGTCGCGCACGGACGTCGCCGGCAGGTTGAGCTGCAGCGGCTGCCAGTGGTCGCCGTCGTCGAAAGACACGAACGCGCCCCGCTCGGTGCCGGCGAAGAGCAGCCCTTCGCGCTCCGGGTCCTCCTTGACGACGTGCACGTACACGCCGGCGGGCAGGCCGTCGGTGATCCGCTGCCAGCTCTTCCCCATGTCCCGCGTGCGGTAGATGTACGGGTCGAAGTCCTGGAGCTGGTGCCGGTCCACGCTGGCGTAGGCCGTCTTGAAGTCGAAGTGCGACGCCTCGACCATGGTCACCCGGCTCCATGACGTCATGGCGTTCGGCGTCACATCGGTCCAGGTCTTTCCGTCATCCGTCGTGACCTGGATGAGGCCATCGTCCGTGCCGACCCATATCATGGGCACCAGCAGCGGCGAAGGCGAGATGGTGTAGACGACGCCGCGGCGATCGTTGCCGACGTCGCCGGCCGCAGCCTTGTCCAGGTTCTTCGGGATGCCGGGGTTCGGCCGTGTCAGGTCCGGGCTGATCTGGGTCCAGGTGCGCGCGCCGTCGTGGGATTTGAACACGAACTGGTTCGCGTAGTACAGCGCCCGCGGATCCGCCGGCGACAGCACCAGCGGCTGGGTCCAGTCGTGGCGCGCGGGCTCCTTGGTCTGTGGCGCCGTCGTGCCCTGCACGAAGCGGTTCTGCGCCAGGTCGAAGCGGGTGCCCGTGCCGCCGTAGACGATGCCCGGATGCAGCGGATCGCCGGCCGTGTAGCCGCTCTCACCGCCCGCGCCCACAGGCTCCCAGTCACGTTCGGAGATCTCGCCGAACTTGCCGCGTGAGCGCACAGCCACCGCGCCGGTGTCCTGCTGCGCGCCCGTAACCCAGTAGGGGAAGCGGTAGTCGACGGACACGTGGTAGATCTGGGCCGTGGGCTGGTTGTACCACGAGCTCCAGTCCACCTTGGCGGGGTCGTCCTTGGCGTTGCGGGTGATGGCAGTGCCCTGGTCGCTGGACGTGATGAGCGTGTCGGGGTCGTCGGTTGAGATCCACACCTGGTGGTAGTCGTCTCCCCCGGGCGAGCCCTTCAGCGGCGTCCAGGTGTGGCCGCCGTCGTCGGAGCGGTACATGGACACGTTGGACACGTAGACTACGTCCGCGTCGGTGGGATCCACCGCCACGTGCTCGAAGTACCAACCGCGTCCCCACAGCGCCATGTCGTCGGACAGGCGCGTCCAGCTCGCGCCGCCGTCGTCGGAGCGGAAGAGGCCGCCCTGGAGCGGCATCGACGGGTTCGTGCCGTAGGGGTTCGGCGGCGCATTGGCCGGCGGCTTGGCGCCCGGCTCCGGCAGCAGGCAATCCACCAGTGCATAGACGCGGTTCGGGTCGGTGGGCGCCAGGGCGATGCCGGTGCGGCCGATGCCCTCCGCGGGCAGCCCCTTGGTGAGCTGCGTCCAAGTGTCGCCGCCGTCGGTGGACTTGAAGATGCCGCCCCCCGGCCCGTTGGAGGGCGGGTAGACGAACCAGGGCGGCCGGCGCGTGTTCCACAGTCCCGCGTAGACCACCTGCGGGTTGGTGTGGTCGATCACGACCTCGACGGCGCCCACGTCCGGGTCCTTGTAGAGCACCTTCTGCCAGCTCCGCCCGCCGTCCGTCGAGCGGAACACGCCCCGCTGCTCGTTGCCGGCGTAGTAATGCCCGATGGCCGCCACGAACACCGTGTCGGGATCGTTGGGGTGTACGGCGACCCTGCCGATGTGCTGCGTGTCGTCCAGGCCGATGTGGGTCCACGTGGCTCCGGCATCCGTGGTCTTGTACACGCCATTGCCGAAGCCCGTGGAATCACGCAGCGTCGACTCGCCCGTGCCCACGTACAGCGTGTCCGGCGCCGACGGCGCCACGGCCATGGCGCCGATGGACGCCACCGGCTGGTCGTCGAAAACAGGCCTCCACACCCAGCCGCCGTCGATGGTCTTCCAGACACCGCCGTTCACGTGGCCGAAGTAGAATTCGTTGGGCCGGCCCGGCACGCCGGTGACCGCGTCCGTGCGGCCACCGCGGAACGGGCCCAGCAGCCGCCACTGGAGGCCGGAGAACAGGCCTTGCGGCACGGGCCCGCTCGCGGCTCGCGTCGCGCCGCCCAGTGCGGTTGCCAGCACGGATGCGGACAGGCCATGAGGCCGCAGGAGCCCGGCCAGTCCGGGGGCGAGAAGAATCGCGCCTCCCGCCTGGCCCGCGCGTAGGAAGAAATCGCGCCGGGTGACGGGACGCGGGTTCTGCGATTCTTCATGCGTGGGTGAACGATCGCGGCCGAGGTGGCCGGCCCCGGTGTGCCTGGATGACACGAACGCCTCCTGTGCTGGAACCACGTCTTTGGGGCGGAGAGGAGAGAAGCTCCAGAGCGCCTCAGGTGTCGGCACCCAACATGGGCGCGAGAAAGCGGGAAGGCCAGTCGCACCCTTCACGGGGATTTCGCGAACGATACACGGACCTGAAGCGCCCGCCGTGGCCGGAGCCCTTGGTCCACATCGCCGCCTGGCTCAACCGGCCGTTCGCGGTGACGGTTGATTGGGGTGAGCGGCACCCGTGGGAATCGATGCGGGCGCACCTCGACACCGTGCGCTGTCGGGATTACTACATGGGCGCCATCTACCTGTGCTCCGGACACGGTCGCGCGGCGTCTGTTCAACCGTGAGGCGCCCGGGAGGGCTGCGACGCCGCAGGATCAATCGTGCAGCCGTCCACCGAGGCTGCCACCGTGCAGCCACGCCAGTCCCTGAGCCACCGGCCACAACAGCCGGTGCAAGGGCGTGAACGAGTAGACCATGCGGGCACGGGCGCCCGGGTTCGGGGCGCGACCCAGCCAACGAAACAGGCAGCGATATCCCGGATCGCCGATGTGGTTGTAGAGCATGCGGTTCACGAAGCCCGCGTGAAACCGTCCCCCGAGCTTCCGTGCAACCAGCTTCGGATACGCCACGCCACCCACCAGTGCCTCCGCCGCCAGATTCGCCGAACCCACGGCGTAGCGCAGGCCGAAGCCCAGGAAGTAGTCCTGCAGGCCGGCCGCTTCCCCGACATACAACCGCGGGCCTTCCTGCAACGGCCGACCCAGGGTGATGTTGGCCCGGCCCCCGAAGCGCCGCTCATTGCGAAAGTCCGTGAGGCCGACCCGGGCGAACGCGTCCCGGGCCAGCTGGAAGCACGACCACGCCCGGGGGAAGTCCGTCGCCAGCGCCGTGGCCACCGTGGCCCGCCCGTTCCAGATGACGCAGTAGGCATAGCACTTCGGCGCCAGTGCGTTCTTCGCGATCACGACGACCTGGTCCGGATGCGACGTCTCCGCCAGCACGCCGGCCACGACGGCCTGCGTGCCGTGCGGCCCGGTGGCCACGATCACCGGTCCCGGCAGGCTTTTCGGCTGCACCGCCTGGCCGAACCGGATCGTGATGCCCAGCTCCTCTGCCCGGGCCCGCAGCGCGCGGTCCAGCGAGCCCGGTTGCGGACCTCGCTGCACGACGTACAGCAGCGGCCGGTCGCTCCGCGCCGGAGCGGCGCGAAGGTCGGGCCCCACCAGCGTGATCGCGTCCATGGGCCGATGCGGGAAGGTCGGCTCGATGCCGAGGCCGGCGAGCCACTCCAGCACATCCACCTCGGTGGTCCAGTTCTCGAGACCCTGGAAATCCCCGTGGAAGCGCCCCCCCACCTGCCGGTGGCGCTCGTACACGGTGACGCGGATGCCCCGCCGGGCCAGGGCGATGGCCGCGGCCAGGCCCGACGGGCCCGCGCCCACGACGGAAACGTGATCGAGAGGATTCATCTGCATCCACACCGCGCCCGCGAACGCGGTTCACGGAAGCGGTCCCTTGACCGGCGCCGCAGACAGGGAGAAGCTATCAAGGTGACCGTTCTCCGGTTTGCCCGCAACGACATCATGAATCAACGCCAGGCGCCTCTTCGCGTTGTGCCCGCGATGCTGGCGGGCCTGCCCCTGCTCCTCCTCCTGACCGCGTGCGGATCTCGCGACGCGCGCCCGTCGGGGCCGTTCGACTACCTGTTCGCACCTCCTGCGGCAGGCGTTTCGTTCCGCCACGTCTCCTCCTACGACACGACCGGCGGAAACGCCGATCGGCGCGTCGTGCCTGCCGGCGACAGCGTCGTCCTGCTGGACATGGACGGGCCCGGCGTGGTCCGGCGCCTGTGGATCACCGTCGCCAGCAACGATCCGGACTACCTGCGCCGCATCGCCCTCAGGATGTACTGGGACGGTGAGTCGGAGCCCTCGGTGGAGGCGCCGCTGGGCGATTTCTTCGGCAACGGCTTCGACACGCGGCAGTACACGGCGCTGCCCATGGGGTTTTCCAGCGGCGGCTTCTACTGCTACCTGCCCATGCCGTTCGCGCACCACGCCCGCATCGTGGCGTACAACGGTACGGGACAAACTGTTAGCGCATTTTACTTCAACCTCGATCTCACCACCGGCGATCCGCTGCCCCATCCCGTGGAAACGTTCCACGCCTGGTGGCACAGGGACCGGCGGACCACGGCTCCGCGCCCTCATCTAATCCTGGATGCCATCGGCCGCGGCCGGTTCGGGGGCATGTCCCTGAACGCAGAGAGCTACAACAACCACCTCTGGTTCCTTGAAGGGGATGAGATCTGGCACGTGGACGGGCGCTTCCGGGGCCAGGGCACCGGTACGGAGGACTACTTCAACAGTGGCTGGTACTTCAACCGGGGCCCCTTCTCCGCCCCGTACCACGGGTTGATCCTGAAGGACGACAGCCTCGGCCGCATCGCCGCCTACCGCTGGCAGCTGCCCGACGCCGTGCCGTTCCACGACTCCATCCGCGTGGAGATCGAGCATGGCGCCGGCAACCAGGAGGTGGGCGACTACGCCACCATGGCCTACTGGTATCAAGTCGAGCCGCACCGGCCCCTGCCCCCCTTGCCCCCTCCCGACGCGCGCAGGGTGCTGGGGGTCAAGATCCCCCCGGACGCCGTGCCCGCCGATTCCCTGGCCGTCTCGCGCGATTCGGCCGGCAACCTTGCGGTCCGGGTGCCCGTGGCCCGCGCGGACCGCTACGAGGTTCGGGTCTACGGGCGTGCGCTCGCCTCGCGGGACACACTCCGGCTACGCACGTCCGGCGGCCGCGGCCGCACTCTCGAACTGACCGGTGAGCGCCCCGGCGATATCCTCCCCGCCGCATCCCTCGGAACCCGGGCCATCCGGGAAACCGCCGCCACGATCACCCTCAGCGGACCTGCGGTCAGCACGGCTGCGGACCGGGCCCCGGACGACGTCGTGGGCACGCTGTTGGCGGCCGTGGAGGCGCGGCCGGTGCGCGTCTGGGCGCGGGCGTGGAACGTCGTCGGGCCGTTTCCGAATCCTCGCCGCCCCGACGGCGTCAGTCCGGCGCTGGACAGCGTATATGGCCCGCAACGTGCCCCGGATCTCGGGCGTACGTATGTCGGCGCGGGCGGTGCCCGCCTGGCCTGGAAGCGCGTGACGTCGGGCGAGGACGGCTTCGTGGATCTCGATGCCCAGTTCCAACCCAACGATCACGTGGCCGCGTATGCGCAGGCGTTCCTGGTCTCGCCCGACGCGCGTGACGCCACACTGCTGGTCGGCGCCGACGATGCGCACCAGCTCTGGGTGAACGGCGAGGAAGTTTCCCGCCGGCAGGGCCTGCACGTGTCGGAGGCGGACGACATGAGCGTGCCCGTTCGGTTGCACGCCGGCTGCAACCGCGTGCTTCTCAAGGTGGCCGAGCTGGAAGGCGGCTGGGGCTTCCAGATCCGGGCGGCCGACCCGGAGGGTGTGCTGCGTTGGCGCGTTCAGCCGTGCCCCTGAGGCCCGACGGGCACACCACTCGTTCCGACCGGAGCACTCGCGGGCCCTGCCACGCAGGGCAGCAACCAGGTCCGGCGCCTGGATCGCCGGTGCGTTGCGTGGGACCGGTCCCGCTTTTATCCTTTTGGCTCCCCGACCCGTAAGAGGCACATGGAAGGTTCTGCCAAGTCCGACCGCACGGCGGTATCGCGTGTGACGGCGGCGGGCGCCGCGCCCATCATGCCGATTCTGGCCATCAACTTCGTTGCCACGCTCGGCTTCTCCATCGTCCTGCCTTTCCTCGTTTACGTGGTCACGCGCTACGGCGGCAACGCGTTCGTGTATGGCGTCATGGGTGCCACGTATTCCTTCTTCCAGCTCATAGGCGCCCCGGTCCTCGGCCGCTGGTCGGACCGGATCGGCCGCAAGCGGGTTTTGCTTCTGAGCCAGCTCGGCACGGCGGCGTCGTGGGGGCTCTTCCTCATCGCGCTCGCCCTGCCGGCGACGCCGCTGCTGCACGCCCGCTCGGGCATGCTGGGCGCGTTCACCCTGACCGTGCCGCTCGTGGCGCTGTTCACCGCGCGAGCTCTCGACGGCATCACGGGCGGCAACGCCTCGGTGGCCAATGCCTATCTGGCCGATATCACACCGGACCAGGACCGGACGGCGAATTTCGGCCGCCTGGCCGTATCGGCCAACCTGGGGTTCATTGTCGGGCCCGCCCTCGCGGGACTCCTGGGGGCCACGCGCTGGCGCGAGGCCGCGCCCGTCGCCGCCGCGTTCGTCATCTCCGCGGTCGCCTGCCTCATGATCGTCGTCGGCCTGCGTGAATCCACGCCATGCAGCCGCACCAGCATTCCCGAACGCCGGGCAGCTCCGCGGGCCATGGGCCAGGAGTCGCGTGATTGCTTCGAGGGAACGGACCGCGACAGGATGTCGCTGGCGCGGGCGGCACGCATACCGCACGTGCCGCGGCTGCTGCTCCTGGATTTCCTGGTGTTCCTGGCATTCAACATCTTCTACGTCGTTTTCCCGATCTACGTGGTTCAGGACCTTCACTGGCCCCTCGCCACCACCGGCATCTTCTTCGGCGTGCTCAGCCTCCTGATGGTGCTGGTGCAGGGGCCCGTTCTGACCTGGGCCGGCCGCCGCTGGTCCCAGCGCACCCTGGTCCTGGCCGGCAGCGCCATCCTGGCCGTCAGCTTTCCGTTTTTCGGCGCATCCCGCACCGCCACGCTGTACGTGGGGGCCACGCTTCTGGCCCTTGGCAACGGCCTCATGTGGCCGTCGCTGCTGGCGCTGCTCTCCGGTGCGGCCGGCGCAGAAGCCCAGGGTGCGGTCCAGGGCCTCGCGGGCAGCGCCAGTGCCATGGCCAGCATTCTGGGACTGCTCATCGGCGGCCTGTTGTTCGAGCTGCTCGGTGCGAACGCGTTTCTTTTGTCCGCAGTCATAACCGCCGTGGTGTGCCTGTCCGCATTCGGCATCCAGCGTGCCGCCGCACCCTCTCATGCCTCCGCCTGAACCCGCGGCGCCCGCCTCTATCCGCCCCGCCACCGTGGGCGACATCGCACAGATGACTGCCGTGGTGAACGCCGCCTTCGCCGTCGAGAAGTTCCTGGAAGGCCCGCGCACGAACGAAACGCGCATGGCGGGCGCCATGCGCGCCGCCGAGTTTCTCGTCGCCGAGGACGACGCCGGACGCGTCGTCGCATGCGTGCGGGTCGAGCGGCGCGGAGAGCGCGGTCACTTCGGCATGCTGGCGGTCGACCCGGCCCGGCAGGGGAGCGGGCTGGGCCGTGCCATGGTGCGTTCCGCGGAGGATCGGTGTCGGCAGCTCGGATGCACTGCCGTGGACATCACCATCCTGAGCCTGCGCTCGGAACTGCTGACGTTCTATCGGAGACTGGGGTACGTTGAGACCGGCACGGAGCCGTTCCGCCCGGCGCGGCCGCTCGCCGACGGCATTGCGTGCCACCGCATCGTCTTGAGCAAGGTCCTGTGAACGTTCGGGGCACGGCTGTGGCGCAGACCGATCACCGATCACCCGCTGCCATTTACTCGGCAACGACGGGGTTCCAGCTCCCGCTGTCAGCGCACGGTCACGTCGATGACCCGACGTGAGAGGAAGCGCCCCGGTTCGACACGCTGCAACGCACCCGAACACGCCGATTGCGGTGCATGGGCACCCGTGCTAATCTCGGTTGACAGCCCACAATGGCTGTCATGTCCGATTCCCGCCCGGGAAAAGCAGCACCTGCGTTCAGGCTCCTGCATCCGAGCGGCTCCATCTGCCGATGGATGAGCCCATGTCCAGCACACAGCACACCACCTACCCCCGCATTTCATCACCTGCCGCGCGCCACGTCCGGGCGCACGCCGGTTCCGTTTCCCTGGTCTTCGCGCTGGCGTTTGCCGCATGCGCCACGTCCACCGGCCCGGCGCCGAATCCGGCTGGCACGGGCACCCTCGCGGCGGCCAGGAACGGCGGCATCGCCCTTTTCGCGACGGATGGCTCGGGGTACCGGCAGCTCGTACCCGAAGGGACGTTTTCCGTCGCCGGCCCTCTCGTCTGGGACCCGTCGGGAACAGAGCTGCTGTTCAATCCCGATCCGGGTTACGTGGCAGGCCAACGGTTGTACACGGTGGACCTGAATGGAAACATCACCCGTGTGACCCACGACGATACGCTGTTCGATGCCGAGATGTGGGGACAGTACAGCCCGGATGGCTCGTGGATCTACTTCGGCGGGGGACGCATGGACGGGGGCACCATCTGGCGCGTCCATCCGGATGGGACCGGGCTCGAGACCGCACCGGGACTTCCCTACGTGTCCGGCATCAACAACATCAACCCCACACTTTCACCGGACGGTACGCGACTCGCCTACGTGGCGTTCCTCGGAACGGGCGACAACGTGATCCGCGTGCTGGACATCACCACCGGCACCGTCAATTACCTCGACGTGCCCGGTCACACGCCGCGCTGGGCCCCGAACGACGATCGCATCGCGTACATCGTCCCGACACCCGCGACCTCTCGCTGGGGCCCCATCTGGGTCATGCATGCGGACGGTTCGCAGCGGCACCAGATCAGCGCCCCCGACCGGAGTTACTCCTTCGGCATCAACTGGTCGCCCGACGACGAATGGATCGCTGCCAGCGCCGCAGACTCCGGACGCGTCGAGCTCATCAACGTCACGAGCGGTGAGACGGTGCCGGTCGACTCCACGAGCGGGTTCCTCAGCCCCGCCTGGGAGCCGGGCACCTGACCTTCGAGGGCACATCGCAGGAAGGCCGCAACGACTCCCGCTGGCAAGCCGTGCCGGTTGTCCGCCCTGCGCTACACTCCTTATCTTCGCGATCCGGCCACATGCCCGGGTCGCCCATGGCGGACGCCCCGGCCGGAACGCATCCTTCCATGACTCTTCCGGAGGTTTAGAACGTGGGTGGCCACATCCAATACAAGCCCGTGATCCGCGATCCGCGATGCGGAATGATGCTCGCCCTGGCTTTCTGCCTTCTGCTGCTGCCGTCCACCGCACTCCGCGCTCAGGCCGTCGACTCCATCGGCGGTCAGCCGTTCACCTTCGCCGTGGGCGCCGACCTGTCGTTCCTCAAGGCCGCCGAGGACCGGGGCGTGCAGTTCAAGGACGACGGCGTGGTGCGGCCGGCGCTGGACATCTTCAAGGACCACGGCTACGACTGGATCCGGCTGCGTGTATTCCATGCGCCCACGCGCCTGCCCAACGACCTCCAGTACACCATCGCCCTCGCCAAGGAAGCGAAGGCGCGCGGCTACCGGTTCCTGCTGGACTACCATTACTCCGACACCTGGGCGGATCCGCAGCACCAGATCACGCCGACCGCGTGGGACACCACGGACCTCCAGGTACTCATCGACTCGGTGCGCAATTACACCCGGGACACGTTCAAGGCCTTCCAGGACTCGGGCGTCACGCCCGACATGGTGCAGATCGGCAACGAGGTGCGGAACGGCATGATGTGGCCGCTGGGCAAGCTGCCGGACCACTGGGACAACTTCATGGCGCTCTACAAGGCCGCCCTGGAGGGGATCGACGCCGCGCGTGGGACCCACCCCCGCCCGCTCCTCATGGTCCACTACGACAACGGCGCCAACGCGCCGGCGGCGCTCCGCTTCTTCCAGCGCTTCAGCAGCTACCACCTGCCTTACGACGTCATCGGCTTTTCGTACTACCCCTGGTGGCACGGCAACCTGCTGCAGCTGCGGGAGAACCTGCTGTCCATCCTCCAACACTTCCCGGACAAGGATGTGATCCTCGCGGAGGTGGGGTACCGACCACGGGTCTACGAACACCCGGACAGCCTGGCGCCGTATCCCGAAGACGCACCGGGCGGACCCCGAAAGATGTTCCTGGAATCGGTTACGCGGACCCTGCTCTCCATCTCGGACCGCAGGATCAAGGGCATCTTCTGGTGGGAACCCGCCACCGGCTGTGGCAGCGACTTCTTCGACAAGGACTGCAACGCCCGCCCCGTCATGGACGTCTTCGACCACTATCGCCGGAACTGAGGGGGCGCGGGAAGGAACTATCGGGGGCGTGGCGGCAGGTTCTCGGCCAGCACGCGGGCGAGGTCTTCGCGATCGAACGGCTTTTCCAGGAAGGACATGTCGGGATCCAGGGTCCGGGCGCCGAGCTCGTCCGCCGAGTACCCGGACATCAGCACGATCTTCAGGTCCGGCAGCAGCTCGCGCAGCCGTTCGGCCAGCTCCGCCCCACCCATCTCGGGCATCACCATGTCGCTGATGGCGATGTCGATCCGATCCCCGTTCTCCCGGGCCAGGTCCAGGGCCTCCCGGCCCGAGCTGGCCTCGATGACTGCGCAGCCTTCCCGCTCCAGCATGCGCACGGTCACGCCGCGCACCGATGGGTTGTCCTCCACCAGCAGGACTGTCGCGCCGGCTTGGCCCGCCATGCCCGCCTGCCGGCCGGGCCCGTGCTCCCCGGGTACCGCACCCGCCTCCGCCACGGGCAGCAGCAGGTGGAACACGGTTCCGCGCCCCGGTTCCGTGTCCACGAAGATGTGACCACCGCTCTGCTTCACGAAGCCGTACACCACCGAAAGGCCCAGGCCGGTGCCCTTGCCTTCGGACTTCGTCGTGAAGAACGGCTCGAAGATGCGGCTCAACACCTCGTCCGACATGCCGGTGCCCGTATCCTTGACCGAGACGCGCACATAACAGCCGGGCGCGACCAGCCACGGGATCTCCTCTGCCGCTTCCCGCTGCGCGATCTCGTACGTGTCCACGCCGAAGCTGATCCGGCCGTCCCCCTCAACGGCATCTCGGGCGTTTACCGCCAGGTTCATGATGGCCTGCATCAGCTTGCCGCGGTCCGCCTTTACCGGGCCCCGCTCGCTGCCGGCCTCGAAGTGCAGCTCGATGCGCTCCGGAATCAATCGTCGGAGCAACGGTTCAAGCTCGTCCACGGCGTCTCGCACGTAGAACAGCTCCTCCTTCAGGATCTCCTTCCGGCTGAAGGCCAGGAGCTGCCGCGTCAACGTCGCCCCACGCGCGCTCGCCGCCAGGATCTGCTCCACGTCCCCGCGGATCGAGCCACCTTCCGGCAGATCCTCTATCACCATCTGCGCGGTGCCACGGATCACCGTGAGCAGGTTGTTGAAGTCGTGGGCCACGCCGCCCGCGAGACGCCCGATGGTCTCGATCTTCTGGGCCTGCACCAACTCCTTCTGCAGCCGCTCGTGCTCCAGCGCCTCGTTCACCGCCGTGGCTACCGAGTCCAACAGCTCGCGCTCCTCCTTCAGAAACGGACCCTCGCCCTCCTCCTGGTCCGGCCGCTGTTCCAGCAGCGCGACATCCAACCGGCCTACCACGTCGTCATCCAGGCGGAGCTCGGCGCTCAACATCCAGGGCGTCTCTCGGAACTCCGGCGTCGCGAACGATTCACCCTGGTAGACAATGCGCACCTCGGTGACGTCGGGGTGAAGCCAACCGCCAGGCAACAACCCTACCAGGGCTCGCACGCGTCGTTCGAGCGGCTCCTCGCTGCGCGCCAGCTCCCGCTGGACACCGTACAGCGTCCGGATCTCCTTCACCCGCTTCCGCAGGGCCGCAGCAGCGGCTTTCTGCTCCGTCAGGTCGCGGGCCATGGTGGACATGTAACGGACTGCGCCATCGGCCGAGCGGTGCCCGAGAATCACCTGCCAGATCGGGATCTGCCGGCCGTCCGCGTCCAGGATCGCACCTTCCCCGCTCCAGCTCCCTTCCTCCGTCGCTTTCGGTATCGCTTCCTTTTCCATTTGCTGCGCCGCCCACAACGGCGTGAAATCCCGGACATTGTGTTTCGCCAGGTCGTCGTCCGGCGCGAGCCCGAGCATCTCGCGCCCGGCCTGGTTCAGGTAGAGGAGCCTACCATCGGCCTCCGCCAGGCTCACCAGCTCCGGTGTCGCTTCGATGATGGAGAGAAGCCGCTGCCGCTGCTCTTCCGCCTCCCGGCGACGGGTGCTGTCGCGCATCGCGATGATGGACACGGCCCGTCCGGCCCATGTGGTCTCCGCCGAGCGCAACTCCACCGTCCGCGCCTCTCCGCCCGGGCGCAGCACCTGGATCTCGGAGCTTCGGACCGCCGCCCCGCCCGTGATGGGGCCCCAGAACTGTGCGCCCACCAGCTCGCCGGCCGGGCGACCCAGCAGCTGCTCCGCCGCGGGATTGCAGGCCAACACGACCCCGTCCGCGTCGATCACGACGATGCCGTCGGCTGTGGCGTTGAGGATGGCTTCCGCGAAGGCGGAAAGGTCGGCGCCTCGCCGGGTGGGTCCGGTCATGGAGTGGCACGCAGGGACAGCCCGACCAGCGCCTTTCCCCGGTCCAGGCCGGGAATGCCGGTGGAGGTCTTCGCAGGAATACGGCTGTCTCCGTCAACAGGGTGACCGGCAATGACATACGTGCCACGCGTCGCTCGGGAAGCGTGACATCGGACCGGGTTTTCGTCAAGGTGCCGGCGCCAGTCCCGGGGTCCGGCACCGATCAGCCGTTGCCGTGCCAATACGCCAGCACGCGGTGGGCATTCTCCCTGCAGATCCGGTCTGCGACATCCGGCCCGTAACGCTCGGCGAGGGCGCCCGCCAGGGCGTCGTACCCCTCGGGCGTCTCCAGGCCGGGCAGCGTCGGCTTGATGAACCCGTCCTGGTCGGAGCCGATCGCCGTGGCGTCGTGGCCGCCGGTCACGTCGCGCACGCGGTCGATGTGGCGGCACAGGACGTCCAACGAGTCGGCGAAGGTCCGGGGCTTCGCCAGGCCCCGGGCCATGTAATGGTCGCAGGCGATGAGGCCAACCACGCCGCCGCGTCGCGCGATGGCGTCGATCTGCTCGTCCGACAGGTTGTACTTGAGCCCGCCGAAGTCGCACGCACTGTGGGACGCCAGCACCGGAACGCGTGCCTGCGGATCCAGGACGTCCAGCATGTCCATGGTCTCCCTGAACGCCTGTCGGCTCATGTGCGTCACGTCCACCAGCACGCGATTCTGCACCATCGCGCCCAGGGCGGCTCGGCCGAGATCGGTCAGCCCGACGGGCGGTTGCGGAAAGATCACCGAGTAGAGCCAGTCGGGGAGAAACGGCAGTGCCGGGGTGTTGGTGGCGATCCGCCGCCAGAAAAGATGGGCCAGCGTGATGTACGCCACGCCGCGTCGCGCTAATGTTGCCACGTTCGCTTCCACCTCGTCCGTCGATGCACCCAGATGGAAGCCGCCCTCCACGGCGTGGACCAGCGCCACGCGATCCGCCGCCAGAGCGCGGTCCAGCTCGCTGCCACTGCGCGCCACCACGGCATCGCCCCGGCCCGCTACGCTCGCCTCTACCAGGTCGATCTGCCGCAGCAGGTCGTCCATGTACCACGACGCCGGCGGCGACCCGTACGGCACGCCCAGGTCCATCTCGTCGAACGGCGCATACAGGACCGAAAGTGCGATGCGCACCTGACTGCGGGCGAGGCCCTCGATGGTGACGGCGGGATCCGTCCCCCGGCCCGGGTAGTTGCCCAGGCGGTTCGCGATGCGCAGCACCGGACCCCGGACGAAGTCCCGCAACGGCTTCTCCCGAAGAGGAATCCGGCGCGCGGGCAGCGGCTCCGCCGCGAGCAGGTGGATCGGGTAGTGCGTATGAAGGTCGACGATCAAAGGTGCGCCCCCGGGCATGGCTCTTGCCCTTTTGTACCCCCGCATTCAGAAGAAAGGATCACAACATGACCCAGCAACGCGATCTCATGGAGGCCGCCACGCGCTGGGGTCGCATCGCGGTCGAGCCCGCCCAGCCTGCGCGGGCGGAGACGCCGCTCTTCCAGGCCCTGGTCCGCGCCGGCACTCGTCACATCTACGCGGACACCGCGGACGTCCAGGAGCTCAGCCGGACCATCGGCACTGACGACGACTCCATCCGGGCCGAAGTGGACGGCAACACGGCGAACCAGCCGCTGGTCCACAAGGTGGTGGATCGTGTCCTGGAACAGAGCGAGCCCCAGCAGTGGCTGGACGCGCTGCACGAGGCCGGCGGCGACCGGTCCTTCGAAGAGCTTGCGCCATGGCTGTACGCCGTGGTCTGCGGCCACGTGGGCGGCCAGATCGTGTCGGCCTTCGCCGCCGGTCGCGCCTGGGAGGTGAGCCTCCAGCTCCACATGGCCCTGGGCCACCAACCGGACACGGCCCGTGACGTGGGGCGCGCCATGCGCCGCATGGTGCCGCAGGCCTTCGTCAAGGTGCCGTTCCGGCCCGACGCGCCCGACGCCTTCCTGGTTGCGCGCGATCTGGAGCGAGAGGGCATCCCGGTCAACTTCACCTCCACCTTCTCCGCGCGCCAGGCGGTGGCCGCGGCCCTCGTCTCCGACGTCACCCGCACCAACATCTTCATGGGCCGCCTGAACCAGGGGCTTGGCGCGGATCTCCTGGGCGAACACGTAGACCTGGAGGCCCAGCGCGCCCTGACGGAGCTGCGTCGCGACGACGGGGTGAAGACCCAGCTCATCGTCGCAAGCGTGCACGACTGGCGGACGCTCGTGCGCGTCGCGGGCTGCGATGTCTTCACCGCGCCGTGCAACGTGCTGTCGGGCTTCCTGGACCAGGACGAGGTCTCGCCCGATCAGATCACGAGCCAGTTGGAGACGTCCTACGCGGACCGGCTGGGCATCGATGCCGATGCGGCGAAGAGGCTGGGCGATGAGCGCATCGCCCGACTGTGGCGCGTGGAGCCCGAGCTCGTCGAGTTCCTGCGCGAACTGCGCCAGGACAACGCATTCCTGGATGGCGCTGACGGCGACGGCCTGTTCCGGCGCTTCGACCGAGCCGGCTTCGGCGACCTGTTCCATGACCCCGACGACGCCGAGCGCCGCGAGATGGACCGGGGCAAGCTGCCGGAGCTGGATGGCGAGCTGGTGAAGCATGTACCCCTCGACACTCACTACAGCCTGCTGGCCAACGCCGACTTCGAGCGTCACCAGGCCGAGATCGACGAGGCCATGGAGAGGCACGTCGCCAGCCACGTCTGATCGTCATACACGCCCATGCTCAGCGCGTCTCGTACCCCGACCGCACGTGCGCTGACGATCCTGGTCGTCGCGGGCTTCACTGCGTGTTCCGGCGCCCGCTCCATGCGATCGGCGCCCGCCGCCCTCGGCGGACTGCCCCTCCACCACGAGTTCACGGGCCCCCGCGCACTCGCCGCCATCCGCCAATTGCACGGCGCCGGCCACGTCGAGATCGTGGGTGCCTGGGTTGCGGGCTACGGGGACGAGCACGCGTCCGGCATGCTCTATGTGGGCATCGCTTCGAACCATGCCGGTGCGCAGCAGCTGCTCCAGGACATGGAGCGGCGGGTCGCAAGCCAGCCGACACCCTTCCAGGATCTGCACAGGATCACCGTCGCCGGTCGCGACGTAGGCATGCTAAGCGGTCAAGGCCAGCTTCACTTCCTCTACGTCGTCGGCCCCCGCGTCGTATGGCTCTCCATCGACCGGGACCGGGCGTGCGCAGCCCTCAAACAGTTGCTGGGCCACGCGCCGGGTGAGGACACACCCGGGGGGTGCCGGCTCGACGCCGCGAAGGACTGAACGACCGCAGCAAGCTGCGCTCAGGGGGGCGAGCCTTCGACCACGTTGCCGGCGACCTGCCTGGGCAGCGGCGCGTCCAGATCTGCATGCCGGGTGCCTTCGGCAACGATGGGAAGGGTCAATCGAATCGTCGTCCCGGCCCCCGGCTCGGTTTCGGCCCAGATCCGTCCGCCGTGGGCCTCCACAATGCCCCTCGACACCGCCAATCCGATGCCCGCGCCCGCAGCCTGCTCGTGAGACGCCCGCCAGTACCACTCAAACACGTGCGGCAGTACGTCCGCGGGGATTCCCGGCCCCGAGTCTGTGACCGAAACCTCCACCATGTCGCCCCGAACGGTGCATTTCAGGGCCACGGACCCGCGGGCAGGCGTGTGCTTCAGCGCGTTGTCGACCAGGTTGGTCAGCACCTGGGACAGGCGGCGCTCGTCGGCGAACGCCGTGACGCCGCGGCAGCGTTCGTATCTCAAGCGGACCTCGCGCTGCCGGGCCACATCGAGGAACATCTCGTGCACGTCCTGCAGGATGCGATTCACGTCCACGTGGTTACGCTCCAACTTGACGTGCCCCGCTTCGATGCTCGACACCTGCAGCAGGTCTCCCAACAGGCGTCGGGCGCCCTCCACCGCCCGCTCGATGACGCTCAGGTGATGGTCTCGACTGGCCGGCGACAGCTCCTTTTCCTGCAGGACCGCAACGGCACCCAGAATCGCCTGCAGCGGCGCCCGCAGATCATGGGACACCACCGCCAAGGTCTCGTCACGGGCGCGCACGGCCGCCTGTGCCGCAGCAAGGGCCGTCCGCTCCTCCGCCAGGCGCAGAGCGTTCTCCGTCGCCAGCCGTCGCTCGGTGATGTCTTCCGCGATGCCCACCACCCGAACGATCCGTCCATTCCCATCCCGGACCGGGAACGCACGGTCGTGAATCCACCGTTCGCTCCCGTCCGGCCGCACGATCCGGAACTCCACGTCGAAGTCGCCGCGCGAGAGACCCGGGTACGCCGCCTCCACCCGTGCACGATCGTCCGGATGGACCGCCGTTTGCCAGCTTATGGCATCCTCATACAGGCCCTCTACGGGGCGCCCCCACACGGTTTCATATGCCGGGTTCACGTACTGCAGCTCACCCCCGGGAGTCATCATCCAGAGCACTTCCCGGATGTTCTCGGCCAGCTCGCGGAACTGCTCTTCGCTCGACCGGAGGGCCGCCTCCATTGCCTGCCGCTCCACCACCTCGGCCAGCAGATTGGCCATCGCCTGCAGGAAATTGGCGTCGTCGTCGCTGAACGTGCGCCGCTGCCTCGTATGTGCGGCCAGAATGCCGAACGGTCGGTCCCGCCCCTCGATGACGACGCTCATCCCCGACACCACACCGTGGTCCAGGAGCAACGCCGGTCCACGAAATCGCGTCTCCGCTTGCAGGTCGGACACCACCACCGGCTCCCGCTGCCGGAGGGTGAAGCCGGCCTGGGAGTTCTCGCCGCCCGGGATCACCACTCTGCCCACGCTGCCGGGCTTCCACCCCACACCCGCCTGCAACAGCAGCTCGTTCCGATCAGGAAGCAGCTTCAACACCTTGGCATACTCCACGTCCAGCGTCTCCGCCACGACGCGCACCACATCGTCCAGCAGGCGGTCGACGTGGCCACTGCCCAGAACCTCCAGGCCCATTCTCGCAACTGCGGCCTGCTGCCGGGCCCGCGTCTGTAGTGTCTGCACCGCCGCCTTGCGCTCATTGATGACTTGAAGATAGATGGTCAGGCCTTGCGCGGAGGGATAGGCGCGGATGTCGAACCACGACTCCAGCGGATCATAGTAGTACTCGAAGTGCACGCTGACGCCTTCCTTCAGCGCGCGCCGGTACTCCCGCTCGACATCGCTGTTTGACAGAGGAGGAAAGGCTTCCCAGATGGTGCGGCCCAGCAGCTCGTCGCGGTTCCTGGCGAGTAGACGCTCCGCCGACCGGTTGATATACCGGTAACGCCACGACCGGTCCACCACGATCAGGCCATCGGTGATGCTCTCCAGAATCGCGCCCAGAGCACCATCCGGTACCTGCCCCTTGGGTAGCACGTTCGAGTCGGGCATCGTCCTGCCTCGTTCACACGGTGGTCAACCCCGCCGCGCGCTTGACGCGCGCGCTCCGTGCCTGCGTTCACTACTTGACTTGGGTCTGTGGGAAGTCTTGTGGAGAGACGAACCGGGCGTCGGCGCCATCCGGATCGCGTTGATAAGTGCTGCAAACAACATACGTCGATCCGCATTTCTCCGACAGTGTCGGCCGACGCCTCGCGCCCATGCCGGCATCGACCTCGCCGCGTGCAGCCACCGTTCGTAAACGTTTGCAGGACACGCCCGGCGTCCCGCCGGACCGAACCTTGCTGCGACATACAGCACGGCGATCGGCCATCCGATTGCCCGACAAAGCCAATGGAGACGGAGCCATGAACGAGGACGCCGACGCAGCCCCTGACCCGATCGCGACCGCTCGGTCCACTACGGTCGATCTCTCCCGGATCCAGGCATGCATCTGCGACCTCGACGGCGTCCTCACCGACACGGCTGCCACACATCTTCGTGCCTGGAAGCACATGTTCGACGCGTTCCTGCGCGATCGTCTCGGCGATGAGTTCCAGCCGTTCACAAAGGACGACTATCGGCAGTACGTCGACGGCAAGCCGCGCTACGACGGCGCACAGAGCTTCCTCGAATCGCGGGACATCGAGCTGCCACACGGCGATCCGGACGACCCACCAGACCGCGACACTGTTTGCGGGCTGGGCAACCGGAAGAACCGCTACTTCCACGAGCTTCTGGAAAAGGAGGGCGTCGACCGCATCGAGCCTTCCATCGCCTGGGTCCGAGCGGCGAAGCGTCGCGGTCTGGCCCTGGCCGTGGTGACCTCCAGCCGAAACGGACGTCGCGTGCTCGACGCCGCGGGCATCCAGGACCTGTTCCAGGCTCGGGTCGACGGCATGGACGGCCAGGAGCTGGATCTGCCCGGCAAGCCGGACCCGGCGTACTTCCTGGAAGCCGCCCGTCGTCTGGACGTGGATCCAGGATCCGCCGCCATCGTGGAGGACGCGGAGGCCGGCGTGGAAGCCGGCCGTCGCGGCGGATTCGGCCTCGTGATCGGCATCGCCGACGAGGGTGCGGACCGTCTGCGGCAGGCAGGCGCCGACGTCGTCGTGAAGGACCTGTCCGAGCTGCCCCTGCCGGGCGATGACGAATCATGGCGGCGCATCGGCGACGTCCCGTTCCTGCTCGACCATGAGGATGTCCTGCAGGACCTGGTGGCCGCGGGCCGACCGGCCCTCTTCCTGGATTACGACGGCACGCTCACGCCTATCGTGTCGGACCCCGATGCGGCACGGCTTCCCGAAGCCACGCGCCATGCCCTGGAACGGGCCCGCGACCTGTTTCCCGTCTCCATCATCAGCGGCCGCGACCTCGATGCGTTGCGCGAGTTCGTGCGCGTGGACGGCATCTACTACGCAGGTAGCCACGGCCTCCACATCCGGCAGCCGGACGGCACCGACCACGAGCGCGCCGTCGACTGGTTGCCGGCCCTGGACCGCGCCGAGCAGCAGCTGCGCAGCCGCCTCCAGGACGTGGAAGGCGCCGCCATCGAGCGAAAGCGGTTCGCCATCGCCGTCCACTACCGCAACGCGCCCGATGACCAGGTGGAGCGGATCCAGAACATCGCAATCGAGGTGGCGGACGGCGAGGACCGGCTGCGCCGTTCGGGCGGCAAGAAGATCGTCGAGCTGCGGCCGGACCTGGACTGGGACAAGGGGTCCGCGCTCCGATGGATCCTGGACCTCATCGCGGACGGTGGGCCTGTGCGCGCCATCTACATCGGTGACGACGTGACAGACGAGGACGCGTTCCGGGCGCTCCCCCCATCCGGCCTGCCGGTCGTCGTGCGGGGCGAGGACGATGACCGGCGCACCGCGGCACGTTACGCCCTCACCGATCCCGAACAGGTCCGCCGGGTCATCGAACGCCTCGCGGATCTCGCCGACAGGAAGGGAACACCATGACCGAATGGTTGCTGGTATACAAAGGGTACGACCCCGAAGAAGAGAGCCTGCGCGAAGCGCTGTGCACGGTGGGCAACGGCGTCTTCGCCACCCGCGGTGCCGCGCCCGAAGCCCGGGCTGGCGACACGCACTACCCCGGCACCTACCGGATCGGGCTGTACGATCGACAAGAGACCACTATCGAGGACAAGACGGTGGCCAACGAAAGCCTTGTCAACCTGCCCAACTGGCTCGATTTCGCGTTCCGGGTCGAGGATGGTGACTGGTTCAGCGTCGATGATGCCGACCTGCTGGAGTACGAGCAGCGGTTCGACATCCGGGAGGGCATCCTTTCGCGACACATCCGTTTCCGGGCAGGGGACCGCACCACCTCCGTCACGCAGCGACGGTTCGTCAGCATGGCCGATTCCCACGTCGCGGCTCTCGAGACCACGTTCAAGGCCGAGGACTGGTCGGGAACGCTGGAAGTCCGGTCGGGTCTGGACGGCGGCGTCAGGAACGAAGGCGTAGAGCGCTATCGCCAGCTCGAGACCCGCCACCTCGACTGCCTGGAGACCGGAACGGTCGACGACAACTCCGTCTTCCTGCTCGTTCGCACCCTGCAGTCCCACGTTCGTATAGCGGAGGCCGCGCGCAACCGGGTCTATCGCGGCGGCGAGGCCGTCGAGGTGGACCGCGAGCTGGTGCAAGAGGCCGACTACGTGGCCCACCGCTTCACGGTCGCCCTCGATGAAGGCGAAGAGCTGACCGTCGAGAAGGTCGTCACGCTGTTCACGTCCATGGACCGTGCCATCTCCGAGTGCAGCCGCGCGGCCAGGGAGCACTTGCAGGAGTCGCCCCGGTTCAGCGACCTGCTGCGCCGCCACGTGCTGGCGTGGAGCCAGAACTGGCGGCATGCGGAGATCCGGGTCGGAGAGCAGGAGAACACCGACCTTGCTGTCAATCTCTACCTGTGCCACACGTTGCAGACAGTGTCTGAAAACACGGCGGACCACGACGTCGGCATTCCCGCGCGGGGCATACACGGTGAAGCATACCGCGGCCACGTCTTCTGGGACGAGCTGTTCGTGTTCCCGGTGCTCGACTACCACTTCCCGGAGCTCACCCGTTCCCTGCTCAAGTACAGATACCGCAGGCTCGGGGCCGCCCGGCGCGCCGCGCGCGAAGCCGGCTACCAGGGCGCCATGTACCCGTGGCAGAGCGGCAGCAACGGACAGGAGGAAAGCCAGACCTGGCACCTGAACCCGCGCTCCGGACGCTGGGTGCGCGACGAAACGCAGCTCCAGCGCCATATCAACGTCGCCATCCCGTACAGCATCTGGAAACACTACCAGGTGACCAACGACCTCGAGTTCATGGCTTTCTACGGCGCCGAGATGATCCTCGAGATCGCCCGCTTCTGGGCCAGCAAAGCCGAGTACGACCGGGCGCTCGACCGCTACCAGATCCGGCGCATCATCGGGCCCGACGAGTTCCACACGCGCTACCCGGACGCCGACGAGCCCGGGCTGAACAACAACGCCTACACGAACATCATGGCGGTCTGGACGCTGATGCGGGCCCTGGAGCTCACCGACCTGCTGCCCGGGCGCAGGCGGGAGCTGCTCTGGGAAAAGCTGGAGATCCGGCGCCTCGAGCTGGAGCACTGGGAGGACATCAGCCGCAAGATGTTCGTGCCCCTCCACGGCGACGGCATCATCAGCCAGTTCGAGGGATACGAGAAGCTGGAGGAGCTCGACTGGGACGCCTACCGGGAGAAATACGGCAACATCCAGCGCCTGGACCGCATCCTCGAGGCCGAGGACGACGACATCAACCGCTACAAGGCGTCCAAGCAGGCCGATGTCCTCATGCTGTTCTACCTGTTGTCCGCCGAGCAGATCGGCGACATCCTGCACCGCCTGCGCTACCCCTTCGACAGGGACACCATACCGCGCAACATCGACTACTACCTCAAGCGCACCTCGCACGGCTCGACCCTCAGCGGCGTCGTGCACGCCTGGGTCCTCGCCCGTGCCAACCGGGAGCGGTCCTGGCGCTTCTTCAAGCGGTCCCTCGAAAGCGACATCTCGGACATCCAGGGCGGCACGACGCCGGAAGGCATCCACCTGGGCGCCATGGCGGGTACCGTCGACCTTCTCCAGCGCTGCTACAGCGGGCTCGAGGCCCGCGGTTCGGTGCTACGCTTGGAGCCGTGCCTGCCCTCCGACGTTCAGAAGCTGCATTTCAACCTCCAGTACCGCAGCAACTGGCTGGAGGTCGATGTGACGCCCGAAAAGGTCAGTGTCCACGCTCAACCGGGCTCCGCTTCGCCCATCGACGTGGACGTGGAAGGCCAGCGACGTACGATCTCGCCCGGCACCCGCGTCGACTTCCAGCTGAACGACGCGGCGTAGCCGGTCGGCAAACGGCGGCGCTCCTCCGAGCCCGGGAGTCCCGCCGGGCTCAGTGGCGCATCCCGCCGCCGGTGTCGCGGCGGGCACGCCCGGGCCCCATCATGCGCCCGGCGCCACCCGGCCGGCCCATCATGCCGGGACCCATGCCGGGACCCTGCATCATCCCGCCGCCCATCTCCTGCATCATCCGGGCGTGGTGCTGTTGCATCCATTGCTGGAACGAGGCCCGCCGGTCCGCGGGCAAGGCGTCTTGCAGGCGCTGGCGCCCCCGACGCGCGACGTCCCGCAGGGAGTCCGGGCCTGCCTGCGCAGCCTGCGCCACCTCCGTCCGCAGACTGTCCAGCACGGCGCGCACTCGCGCAGCCTGGGCGGCGTCCAGATCCAGCGCCGCGTCCATGCCCTCCGGCGTCAGCGTCGCCGCTTCCGCCACCGCGGGCGAGCGGCCCAGCCACACGCGGTCTGCGGCGATCCCCGCCACTGCGCCCAGGAAGAAGATGGTGGCCGTAGCCAGCAGGGCCTGCCACTTGGGGCTTATCATGCGCCTCATTGCCTCCCCCCTTCCGACCCGGTACCGGTCTCCAGGGCCATGAGGGCCAGCGTCGGGTCCGCGGGCACGCCCGTGCTCCGCCACAGCGCGGCCGGCTCCCCGCCGCTCACGACGGTCGCCAGCACCACGGCCCGCGGTTGCGGCCGGGTTCCCTGTGCCTGGCTCCCTCCGCGACCCGCGCCCAGAACCAGGGCCAGCACGAGCGACGCCGCGAAGGCGAACGCCCCGCCCACCGCGGGCCGCCAGCGCGCGGCCAGGGCATCCAGCCAGGAAACCCGCCGACGCGGACTGCGATACTCCGCCAGCACCGGTTCCGCTTCTCCCATGAGGGACCGCAGCCGCGCATTCCAGTAGGTCTCGTCCTCTTCGGGCGCCACCGGCGACGCCGGCAGCCACTCCCGCGGAATCGGATCAGGCACGTGGTCGTTCTTCTTCATATCTCGTTTCCGTCCTTCAACACCGTGGCCAGTCGCGCCCGCAGGTCGCGCCGGGCATGGTGTATGTGGGCTCGCACCGCACCGGAGCTGAGCCCCATGATGCGAGCGACTTCCGTTGCCGGATATCCCTCCACGTCCGCGAGCCGGAACGCCGTGCGCCGCTGTTCCGGCAGCGTCTCGATGGCGGCCTCCACGACGGCCTGCATCTCGGAACGTTCCGCCCCCGCCACCGGCGATGGCCGCTCATCGGCCAGCACGGCG
Source organism: Gemmatimonadota bacterium (assembly GCA_037388885.1). Lineage (GTDB taxonomy): Bacteria > Gemmatimonadota > Gemmatimonadetes > Longimicrobiales > RSA9 > JARRJS01. Next base: position 54,028 of record JARRJS010000003.1, on the reverse strand, counting down.
GCGTCCACGGGCTCCGCCGGGTGGCGGCGCCGCCACTTGAGATGGTTGCGCGCCACGTTGCGCGCGATCTGGTACAGCCACGGCGCGAACGGGCGCGCAGCGTCGAAGCGGCCGATCGACTCCAGCGCCCGCAGGAACGTGTCCTGGGCTGCATCCTCCACGTCCGCCCGCTCCAGCAGATACGACGCCGCCACCGCATGGACCGGCCGCAGATACCGCCGGGCGAGAACCTCGAACGCCGCCCGGTCGCCCTGCTGGACCCTGCGCGCCAGCACGCCGTCCGCCGGACCGTTCCGGCCTTCGTTCCCATGGCTCGCCTCCGATGCCATCGCCTCCCCGGGCGTTTCCGTCGTATCGCGGCGTCACGCCGGCCCCGAGGCAGCTGCCCCGCGGCCGGCGCCACGCGTCATCGCCTGGAACGGCTCACCGAGGGCCGCCCTGGTTGGAATTACTGGAGTCCTGCGGCGCGCTGCGCCAGCCCCACATGCCGTGCATGCCACCCCAGTGGCCACCCCGCATGCCACCACGACCCATGCCGCCATATCCCATGTGTCCGTAGCCCATGGGGCCGTACCCCATGGGGCCATACCCCATGCCGCCCGGACCCACCATGTGACCAGGACCGTACCCCATGCGGCCAGGGCCCATCATGGAGCCGGGGCCGTACCCCATGCGGCCGGATCCCATATAGCCGCCCATGTAGCCGCCGCGTTGGCCGGCCGCTCCATACCCCCACGCCTGCCCCAGTGCGACCGCAAACTGCTGCCGCTGCGTCGGCGTCAGGCTCTCCAGGATCTTCCCCTCGACATCCTGCAGCTGCGTCCACAACTGCTGGTGCTCCTGCCGCGCCTTGTCCGCCCGCACCAGCAGCCCGTTGAGCTCATCCACACGCGGCGCGATCTGCTTCTGCGCCTGCGGCGTGAGACCCAGCTGGCTCGCCAGCTCGTCCACCTTCAGCTGGGGGGGCGCCTGCTGCGGCGCCGCCGCGATCCCCACCAGAAGGACCAGGCCCGCGCCTGCGACCGCCGCTGTGATCGTCCTCGCCTTCGTCATTGCTCTCTCCTCGAGTTTTCGGGGCTAATCCCCGGCCGGCTTGTCCCGGCCCTCACCCGCCCCTACAACCCGGGGACGCGGATCGTTTAACCGACGGTGGACCCGGTGACTCCCTTGCGGCCGTCGAGAGCCACCGTACCGGTCCGGCCTTTTTCTTGCCCGCCCTGCCGTTCGTGGCCAACACGAATCGACCTCGGAACGACGGCATCGGCGCCGTGCGGCGAACCGCACGCCGCTGCGCGGGACGCTGCACGCTCGGCGTTCCGGCCCTCTTCGCGTTCTTCACGTGGGCTGCCGCGACGCCCGTGGCAGGCCAGCGGCCGGGGACGTTGAGCATCGCCTACGAGCTGGCGCAGCCCACGGGTTGGGTGCAGGTGCGGGAAAACACCATTGCGGGAACCCGGCTGTCCCTGGGACGAGACCTGGGCGTACACCTGGCCTCCACGCTGGCGCTGCGGCTGCATCTGCGCGCCGGCGCCGGTGTGGTCGGCGTGCGCATCGACGCGACGACCCTGCGCGGCAGCGCGCGTCTGGCTCATGATGTCGACTTCAACGGCTCGACGCTCCAGGGCGGAACCGTCGTCCGGACGCGCACGAACGCGACGGATTTCCTCCGCGTCGTCGTGGCGTATGCCCGGCCCCTTGCACGAGTGGGTGCAGGCGGCGCCCTCTGGGGCCGCGCCGGCCTGGACGCGACGCTTCTCGAGTTCCGGCTGCTGGGCACGCTGTCGCCGACGACTGTCGGCCACGAGACCAGGGAGGACTTCGTCACGCAGGAGCTGCCCGCGCCCTTCCTCGGGGTCGGCCTGCGCCTGCCGCTGGGAGGCGGTTTGGGCCTGCGCCTCGCCGCCGATGCAGGCGCGTTGCCGTGGGTGTCCTCGCTGCGCCACGAGGGCGGGCTCGTGCGACTGGGCCAGCAACGGTGGGATGCCGACGCGGGCCTCCACGTCCTGCTCGCAGCGCGCTGGAGCGCCGGCGTCGTCCTGCACTACACGAGCTTCACACAGAACGAGCAGAGCCACGAGGACGGCAACCGGTTCCACATGGCGAGCGGCGGGGGCGCGCTGCGCTTGAGCTGGAGCTTCTGAGGCTGCGCGTCGGCGTGAAAGGGCCGCTCAGACGCCAAGCATGAAGCGTCCTTCACGGCATTCTCATGCCCCGTTCACCGGTGCACCGCGAGGTTCACAGCGACATGCCGGCGTTGGCATCGCGAATGCCCGAACACGTATCGCATGACGGCCCATATCGGCATAACGGTGGCGTTCCTGGCGGGGATTCTCAGCTTCCTGTCTCCGTGCGTGTTGCCGCTCGTCCCGAGCTACGCCTCGTTCCTGACGGGGATGACCTACGACGAGCTGACCTCGGAGGGCGCACAGGCCGCGCGCATCCGCCGGGCAGTGCTCGTCCACGGCCTCTTCTTCGTCGTGGGGTTCAGCCTGGTGTTCATCGCGCTGGGCGCTTCCGCCAGCTACTTGGGCGCCCTGCTTCGGACACACGGCGTCTGGCTTCAGCGCGTGGGCGGGATTCTGATCGTCCTGTTCGGCCTCCACGTCATGGGTGTGCTGCCGGTACCCGGTCTCGAGCGCGAACGTCGGTTCCAGCTCGCCCGCAAGCCGGCGGGCTACGCCGGCAGCGTGCTGGCCGGCGTCGTGTTCGCCGCCGGCTGGACGCCCTGCATCGGCCCCGTTCTGGGCGGCATTCTGACGCTGGCAGCTGCTGGCGGAGGCATGACCGCCGGCGTGCAACTGCTCGCCGTCTATTCTGTCGGCCTCGCCATTCCGTTCCTGGCGACATCCCTGCTGTTGGGCCGGTTCCTGGACGGGTCCAGGCGCATTCGTCGCTGGTTGCCACTGGTCAACCGCATCAGCGGCGCCATGCTCGTCCTCGTGGGCGTGCTGCTGCTCACGGGGTCGTTCACCCTGCTGGCGGGATACTTGGTCCGGTTCACGCCCGACTTCCTGTTGAACCGGCTCTGACACAGCCCACGTCCCCGCCCACGGACCTGGAACCGCCTGTGCAGGCAGAACGTGCCGTTCTTCTGGCAAAACGCGCCAATCTCGGGCGACCGTTGCCCGCACTCGAAAGGTGGTGGCTACCGCGTCGGGGTCAGCCGGCCAGCGCCAGGACCACTGCCCCGTACGCCGGCAGCGCCACCGTCTGGCCATGTTGCACGCCGCCGCCGAGCAGGTTTCGAGCGCCGTTCAGGTCGGGGGCCGTCACCGTTGCGTTCACACGCTTCGAGCGCGCGTTGACCAGGACGACGACATCGCCGCGCCGGTACGCGATCACGTCCTGCTCCGCGTCGGTGGCCACCACCGCGAGCCCGCCGTTCACCAGGGACGGGTTCGTGCGGGACAGCCCGATCACCTTCCGGTAGAACGCCCGTGCCTCGTCTGCGTCGGGCTGGTTCCAGTCCACCGGCTCCTTGTCGAACAGGCCGAGCTTCTGCGGGCTCTCCACCGCCTGGCCGTTGTAGAGCAGCGGTGGGCCGGGCAGTAGCGCCATGGCGACGTACGCGGCCCGCGCCCCGGCGGGGCCGCCGAAGAGGGTGACCGGCGGCGCGTCCCACGCCGTCTCGTCGTGATTCGTCGTCATGCGCATGCGCATGCCGCCGCTGTCCGGGTACTGCGCCAGGTCCTGCAACTCTTTCTCCACGAAATCCGCCGCGGGTCCGCCTTTCCAGACTGCCTTCAACCGACTGTACGACGACCACGGATACGTCAGGTCGAACCCGTCCGCCTGCATCTTGGGGTCGTCCCACTCCGCCAGCAGCAGGATGGGCCTCACCGCACGCAGCTGCGGGATCGCTTCCTTCCAGAAGCTGTCGGGGATAAAGCCCGCCACGTCCATGCGGAAACCGTCCACGTCGAACGTGGTGAGCCAGTACTTCATGGCGTCGATCATGGCACGGCGCAGCGCGGGGTTGTCGTAGTCCAGCTCGGCCACGTCCGTCCAGTCCGTGAGGTGGCCGCTCAGGTCGCGCGGCACCGTCATCTTGCCGTCCGCGGTGTGGGCATAGTAGTCCGGGTGCTCGGTCACCCACACGTTGTCCCAGGCCGTGTGATTGGGCACCCAGCCCAGGATGATCTTCATGCCCCGGGCGTGGACCGAGTCCACCAGCTCATGGAGGTCCGCCGCGGTGCCGAAGGCCGGGTTGATGGCATGATAGTCCTTCACCGCATACGGCGACCCCAGCTTCCCCTTGTGGTTCTTGACGCCCACCGGGTAGATCGGCATCAGCCACACGACCTCTGCGCCCGTCGCCTGGATCCGATCCAACCCCCGGATCACGCCTTGCAGCGTGCCCTCCGGCGAGAAGTCCCGGACGAACACCTCGTATAGCGCCGTCTGCGCCGTGAAGGCGTGCGTGCCCGGCACGGGCACCCGCCCTGCGGCCGCGGCATCGCCCGCCGGCTTCATGCACGCAAAACTCGCCACTCCCACCACCAGGCCCAGCAGCAGCATGCGCAATGAACGTCTCATGGTCGATTCTCCGCGGATTGTCTGTGTCCAGCGTTCGGCATGATCGTACTGTAATCCGCACCCACGGCTCACAGCAACACCGCCCGGACCTCGAAGCCCGGGCGGTGGAACGGAGCCGACGAGACACGAGCCCGTCGGTCGGATGCGGCATCAAGCGGCAGAGTGGGCGCATCTGACCAATTGTCCGCTTCCCTGCCGTTGTCGTGCGCTTTCGTGTTCCTCAGGGAACGTCCGCGTACCGCCGCCTTGCCAGCACATCGGGCGAGCCGTCGGCCGCCGTGATGCCCCGCATCCGGAACCGGTAGTGATACTCCCCGTAAGGCAACGAATACTTCGGCAGGGGGACCGCCCCCCAGCTGTTGATGCCGCCGACGCCCATTTGCCGATCGTCCACGTTGACGTAGACCTCGGGGCGCTCCGCCAGGTCGCCCGAGTGCCGCTGGGCCTTCTCGATGCCCGGGTCCAGGTCGCTGATGCGGTAGTGGAGCGCGCTCATGCTGAGGAGCGAGTCGCCGACGAAGAGCATACCCGCGCCGTCGTCGTTCGTCAGCGCGAGCCAGCGGATGTCGGTCCTGTTACCGCTCTCCTGGGGACGGACGTAGGGGAAGTACTGCTCGCTGACGGTGCTCCTGTAGCGGCCGACGAGCGCCGCGGTCTTCCGGTCCCAGTACGACTCGAAGGGGCCGCGACCGTACCACGTAACGTTCGAGTACGCGTGGGGCACGACCAGCTTCATGCCGAACCGGAACATCTCGGGCACCGAGTCCGGTCGGCCGGCCGGCTCCGGCACGAAATGGTCGTCCACGACCACGTCCCCCGATCCCAGGACGGTGTACACGGTGGTATAGCGCGCGAAGACCGTCGGCAGCTCCGACTCGACGGTCACGGTGACCTTGCCGTCGGACGGGCCGCTCACATCGAACCGCCGGAGCCGCGCGTGATCCGCCGGGTCAAGCCAGACCCGGAGCTTCTTCTGGAGATCGGCACCGAAGTCGTTGTCGTTGGGCGCGCGCCAGAAGTTGGCCACAGGCCCGTGTTGGATCAGCTCATGGCCGCGATACACGTACGAGGCGAGCCTGCCGTTCGCCCGATCAAACGTCACCGCGAAGTGGTCACCTCGCACCTGCACGCTGTCGCCGCGATTGGCGACAGTCAGGGGGCCGAGCGTTCGCGGGTCCACCGCTGTCACCGCCCGGGCGATGGGCAGCCGGAACTGATCGAACGCGATCTCGTGGCCGGCGGGGACCAGGTCCCGGTCCCGGATCTGCCGCATGCTCACGTCGAGGTAGTACTCGACGCCTGGCTCGGGCGTGATGGCCGGGATCGGTACGGTGACCTGCATCGACGCGTGCGGGGCCAGCGGGAGGCTGTCAGCGACGACGCCGGAATCGGTGGGCACGCCGTCCCGCAGCAGCGTCCAAAGCATGCGGACGTCATCGGTGCGGCGGAAGTCGTATGCGTTGGTGACCCGGAGCTTGCCGGCGGCCAGATCCACCGGTGCCACGGCGATCCACTGATAGACGTGCTTCACTTCGAACGCAGACGGGTGTGGCGTGCGGTCCGGCTGCACGATGCCGTTGATGTTGAAGTTTCCGTCGCTGGGCGTGCCTGGCGGCCCGAAGTCGCCGCCGTATGCCCAGATCTTGCGGCCCTGCGCGTTGTGGCTCGCGATGCCCTGGTCCACCCAGTCCCAGATGAAGCCGCCCTGCAGGTTCGGGTAGCGGTCGATGACGTCCCAGTAGTCCTGGAAGTTGCCCACGCTGTTGCCCATGGCGTGCGCATACTCGCACATGATGAGCGGCTTGTCATGGTGGTTCCGCCCGTAGTCCTCCAGGTACTGGAAGCCCGGGTACATGGGCACCATGAGGTCCGTGTTCCAGTCGTTGTCCGCTCGCTCGTACTGCACCGGGCGCGTCGGGTCCCGCTGCTTCGTCCAGCGGTACGTCGCGTAGAAATTCACCCCGTTCCCCGCCTCGTTCCCCAGCGACCAGATGATGATGGACGGGTGGTTCTTGTCCCGTTCCACCATGCGCTCCATGCGATCCAGGTGGGCCGCCTTCCACACCGGGTTGTTCCCCAGCGTCACCGCCGGGTCGTAGCCCATGCCGTGGGACTCGATGTCCGCCTCATCCACGAGGTACAGCCCGTACTCGTCCGCCAGGTCGTACCAGTACGGGTCGTCCGGGTAGTGCGACGTGCGTACGGCGTTGATGTTGAACTGCTTCATCAGCGCTATGTCGCGGCGCATCGACGCCCGCGAGATGACGTGCCCCGTCACAGGGTCGTGCTCATGGCGGTCCACGCCCTTGATGGTCACGGGCACGCCGTTCACCAGCAGCTGTCCACCGCGGATCTCCACCGTGCGGAACCCGACGCGCTGCGACAGCACCTCCACCGTGGTCCCGCGCGGGTCCCGCAATGTGAGCAGGAGCGTGTACAGGTTCGGCGTCTCCGCCGTCCAGTGGCGTGGGGACGGGACACGCTCGTGGAACGCGACCGACGCTTCCGAATCCGCAGGGACATCGACACGCTCAGCGACCGGCCGGCTGGACGATCCGGATCCGCCGGCGCCGGTGCCGAACACCGGCTCGCCGGCGTCATCCAGCAGCTCGACGCTCACCCGCCAGCCACGGACGGCCTCAGGCTCGTAGCTGTGGAGGCGGGCGTTCACATCGAGAATTCCGTCGCGATACACGCTGTCCAGCCCGGCCGTCACGAAGAAGTCCCGGATGTGGACCTTCGGCATCGCATACAGGAACACGGGCCGCTCGATCCCGCTCAGCCGCCAGAAGTCCTGGTCCTCCAGGTAGCTGCCGTCGCTCCAGCGATACATCTCCACCGCCAGCAGGTTGTCCGCGCCGGACCTTACGTACTTTGTTACATCGAACTCTGCAGGTACTTTGTCCACTTGGCTATAGCCCACCTTCCTGCCGTTCACCCAGACGTACATGGCCGAGCGGATAGAGCCGAAGTGCAGGACGATCTCGCGGCCCTTCCATCCGGCGGGAACGGTGAAGTGGGTGCGGTACGAGCCAACGGGATTGTAGTCGTGAGGGATGTGCGGCGGGTCCTTCTTGAACGGGTACGTGGAGTTCACGTAGATGGCGACGCCGTGTCCGTTCAGCTCCCAGTTGCCGGGCACGGGAATGGTGCCCCAGGCCGAGTCGTCGTAATCGGTGCGGTAGAAGTCCATCGGCCGGTCCGCCGGCTTGCGGACCCAGTTGAATTTCCACTGTCCATCCAGATCCAGGAAATAAGCCGAGCGGCTCGGGTCCCTTCCCAGCGCGAGCGCCCGAGTCTCATAGGGGAAGAGCGTCGCGTGCGGCGGCTCCTTGTGGATGCCGAAAACGGCTGGGTTCTCCCAGTCGTTGGGCGTTTGCGCTGCAGCGACGGCCGGAAATACCGTCGCCGCGAGCGCCAGGACCACCGGGACGAAGACCCATCCAGCCGATCGGGTGACCCATTGTGACCTGGGAATCGCCAGCGGCGCAGAGAGGAACGTCCCGGCGCAGAAAGTCGTGTCGCTCCTGAGGGACTCGCGCATGACCATGCAGACGATTTCGGGTCACGACGATTGCAGAACGAGACGAAACTGGCGACTGGTGCACCGTCCGCGATGAACCAACTAGCTTCCCGGACGATTCCCGCAGTCCCGGACCACCCCGGCTGCATATAGGGCGTCGTGCCCCATGCGGCCCCGCCCCTCCGTGCCTATGCTGGGAAGCGGGCAAAACTCCAACTCACAGGGGAGAAGCATCATGATCCAGGCTCACAACATCCGCCACGCGCTCCTGGGCGCCCTGGTCTTCATCGTGGTCGGCTCCTTCGGCGCATGCTCCACCGACCCGACCGCGCCCAGCACCGAAGCGATGACAGCACCGACGCAGACCCTCGCCAGCAAGACGACCGATTCGTGTCAGACGATCGACGGCTCGACGGTGTGTACGACAGAATCAGCGACGATCATGACCAAGCCCAAGTGCATACAAATCAACGGCCTGTGGTACTGCACCGATTAGAACTAGGCACGGACGTTGATCGTTCGCCTCGGCCTGGCCGCAACACGTCAATTCGGGGTCGACATGGCCAGCGTCGAGAAACGGCGACTCCGGAGGATGCCGCTTCGGGCCGAAGGCGATGCTTCCACATAGCGCCCGAGTAACGCTCGCGCTGTCTCGTCATCTCGAAGCTCGAGCCAAGCCCAGGCTTCGAACTTCGTGGCATCGTCGGCGAGGGGGGTCGAGCTCGGAATCCCCTTCAACAGGGCTTCTGCGCGGCTTCTGTCGCCGTTCCGCGCAAATATCACCGCGGCCAGTGCATCGAAGGAGGGTCGGATTCTGGTCCAATCGGCAGCTGTCTTGAGATCCATACGCAAGCTGTCGACCTGGTTCGTGTCCGGCCTGCTCTGTACGGCATCCAGGTGCAGTCGGCAATAGGCGGTCGGCCAGGTCCGGCCCATCTGTTGCTCGATCAGGTCGCACCATGACCGGGCCGCATCGATGTTGTTCGTCTCCCACGCGGCGGTGAAGAGTCTCAACGTGATCTCCGCGTTGCTCTTCAGGTAGGCATCCGCGCCGATCGCTCGTGTCAACGCCCAGTAGGCGTCTCCCCATTCTCCGCGCTGGATGGCGATGCCTCCCAGCAGATTCCATGCAGTAGCGCGGCGCGGGGCCAGCGCGGTGACCTTCCGTGCATCGTTCTCCGCTCGGTCGAGGAGCGCTGTCCTCTGTGCGCTGGTCATCCCGTCCGAGAGCTGCCAGGCCCAGTGCTCCAGCCTGGCGCGTATTTCCAGCGCTTCAGCCGAATCCTTGGATTTTTCGACGGCCTTGGATGCGTAATTCGCGCCCTGCAACGCCATATCCAGCGCGCTCTCACGCGCCGAGGCGGAGGGGTCCAGGAGACGAAGCCACATCTGCCCCTGTGCCGCGCGTGCTCGTTCGATCCACGGTTGCGACCAGTTCTTGGCCTGCGCTGCGGCTTCCACGAACGTGGAGTCGGCCTTCTCGTAGCTGGCGGCGGCCGCTGTGTAGACGTCGGTGTCACGGAGTGAGTCGGCGAGCCTCAGGTCTCCGCGCCCGAGCTGCACCAGCGTAATCGCCGCGGGCGGCGCATCGGCGTTGGCGATGCGGCGTTCTTCCTCGATGGTGCCGATGGAACGCCGGGTGAAGCTGGCGATGGCGGCGCTCAGCTCGTCCAGCGTGGCCAGGGAGTCCGGCTGCGTGCGATCGAATTGCTCGCTGGCGACGGTGCTGCCGTTCGTCCCGTCGATCAGGTGGACGTTCGCCTGGAGGTGGTCTCCCGTCCGGATCAGGCCGCCCCGGAGCACAAAATTCGCGGACGGCGCACGAGACGGTTTCCCGTTGGTGCCATCCACGACGTTGAAGCCCGTCATCGACTGCAGCTGCGTGACGATCTGGTCGCCAAGGGCGCCCGCCGCGACCGGTCCGTTGGCTTCCGCCTGCAACGATTCCACCAGGACGGTCGGATGCGGGTTGTCGGGCGCCGGGTCCCCCGCCGTACGAGCGTCGCGCCGGAGCCCCCAGAGCGAGATCAGCGCCAGGGTCAGCACGAGCGTCACGGCGCCGGACCGCAGGCGCTGGAGTTGCCTCCAGGCACCGGCCACGGGGACCGGCCAGCGACGTGTATTGCCTCGCGCTTTCGGCATTGGCTGCGGCTGTGTGGGGGCCGCCGGCTGATCGGTCGCCACAGCCGTGTCCTCTTCCTCCCACTTCTTCCGCAGCGATCGCACCAGGTCCGTGGTCTCCGGCGCAGGCTCGACCGCCAGCGGATGCAGCGCCGCCTTGAGGCTCTCGTAGGCATCCACGACGCCCGTCCGGTCACCCAGCTCGGCCATGAACACCATGACCCGGCGAACTTCCGCCTCGTCGTTGGTCGACCATTCGCATACGCGGCGGGCCCAGACCACGGCATCGGCCGTCTCGCCGGCCGCCTCCGCTTCCTTCGCAAGGCGCCACGCCGCCTCACTCGCCGCGCGCTCCAGCCGACGGCGCTCCGCGTCCAGCCAGTGCTCGAAGTCGACCGCGTCCGCGCTATCGAAGAAGCCGGGCATGAGGTCGCCGGCGTAGAGATCGGCCGCAATCCTCCAGCGTTCGCCGTCGACGGCATCCAGGAATTCGGCCGCGTCACAGCTCACCAGCGTGCGGTCCAGCTCGATCGTGTCGCCGGTCGTCACGATGGCGTCCTGTCCCAGGGACCGGCGGACATAGTGCACGGCCTGGTTGAGGGCGCCTCGCGCTTTGTCCTGCGGCTTGTCCGCCCAGAACACGCCCATGACCGTGTCCCGCCGCACCGGGCCCTGACGGGAGGCGAGCGCGAGGTAGACGAGGAGGGCGAATCTCCGAGGCTGGTGGAGCACCGATTGGACCTGCGTGCCGTCTTCACGGCGGAGGTCCGACGTGCCGAGAACGCTGATTCTGCTAGCCATGACGCCCGTTATCTGTAAGTGACTGACCCGTCACCGCAGGATCGCGATAGTGTCCGCGCAAGGCGGCTACAACGGACGCCTATAACGACCCGACACCATCATGTACTTGCACTCCGTCAATGCTTCTGCGGCCGAGCCGAGCTCTGCCCGCCAGATCGATGACGATCTCTGGGCGCGCATCGACGCCGCGATCGGAGGCTCGGCTCGCTACACCGGCGCGCTCATGCTTCACGGCCCGGACCGGCGCGATCCCATCATGGTCGTCGTCGTCGAGCGACGGGCACTGCCGGATAACCACGACCTGCGACATCGTTTCGAACTCACCCCGCGCGAAAGCGATGTCGCACGGCTCATGGCCGACCGGCTCTCCAACTTCGAGATCGCACGGCGCCTCGGGATCAGCGTACATACGGTCCGCCGCCATAGCGAGCGCGTGCTCTCCAAGCTCGAGATCCACTCGCGGAACGACGTCCGGGCTGCGCTCACGGATTCCGACTACGCCCCTGCACGTCGATACGCGCAACGGAGTGTCGCGTGAGACGTCTGCGCCTCTGTCGCCGCCGTGGATTCTTACATGGGGCTAAGGGAAACCTGGGATGTGGAAATGGTTCAGTCAATACAGACGCTCGTAAACGGCTTGCGCAGGCATCACCAGCGCGCAAAGGAGGCTGGCATCATGGCCGAACCTTGTGAAGCAGAGTTGGATGGGTTCGGGGTCGCGTCGTCCGACATGAAGTGGGCGCTGTCCGGTTTCGCCGAGTTGGACCGCGAAGGACGGGTGCTTCGGTTCTACGGCCACGATCACGGCTCCCAGGGCCTGAAGGACGCCGTGGAAGGCCACGACCTGTTCCGGGAGGTGGCGCCCGCGTTCGAGGCCCATTGCCTCGGCAAACGCTACCGCACGATCGCGCAGGGTGCATACGAGACCCGGTTCGCCGAGACGATCGATGTCCGCATCGCCGGCGACGTGCGGCACGTGCACGTCGTTCTCAGCTTCGTGCCGGAGCTCGACGTCGGCTACGTCTTCATTCGCACGTTTCCACACCCGGAAGCCGCCTGAAACACGGCCGGCAGATCCGGCGCCGAACGTCCCCGGACGAAGTCTGCGGCGGCCCGCGCCTGCCGGTTGTGATTGTCGTCCCGTGCATCTATCGGGATTCCCCACTCATCTCACGGAACAGATCCCACGAAGGACCCCAAGAACAAATCCTGGAGCCGCCCGCACCAACTCGCTGATGACGGGACCGGAGCGCGGCTCTCTCGACATACCCGCTCGGGTAGGGCATGTTATCGGATCCAACGGGATCTCGCCGACGAGGTCCCTGGCCTTCGCCTGAACGAGTTCGGAGCCGTACATGTTCGCCAAGAACGCACGCGACTCGGACGATAGCAAACAGCCGCGTCGAGGACAGATGGTCAGAGGTCATGGGCAGGAGGAGCGACGCGTCGCGGCGTGGATTGGCGCGTCCATCGTCATCAAGGGCAATCTGACCAGCCTCGAGGACATGACCATCGCAGGCCAGATCGAGGGTGATGTCATTGCGAAGGAGCACATGGTCGTCGTTGCGCCCCGTGCCCGCATACGGGGCAACATCGTCGCCCGGTCGGTGGCGGTTCACGGCGCGGTGCTGGGCACGATAACCGCAGAACGGATCGTAGAGGTCGGCGAGACGGGATCGGTCGACGGGGACATCGTCTCGCCGCGAATGGCGGTCGCTGAGGGCGCGGCGCTCCACGGCCGGCTCGGCATTGCCCTTCCCTCGTCCGGAAAAGTCTGAGCGCCTGGAACCACGCCAGCGCCGTCAACGCGGAAGCGCCCGGTTCTCTTTCGAGACCCGGGCGCTTTTCCATGCTTTGCATGAGATTGTGGTGAAACGCACATGAAGCGTCCTTCACGCAATGACGGCGACGGGACCGCAGCGTTGTCGGCCGTCAACCTCGTGACGGTGCCCCGGAGTCTCGTCTGCGGCGGCGCCAGGCCAGCGCGATCGTCGCGCCCGCCACCACCACGGCCATCACCGTCTGGTTGAAATTGATGCCCGCGACGCGCGATGCGTCCACACGGATGAACTCGAGCAGGAACCGACCAACGCCGTACACCATCATGTAGACCAGGAACACGTCACCCGTCCGCAGCCCTTCCCCGTGCCGCCGGACCAGCCACAGCAGAAACGCCATGTTGGCGAGGTCCCAGATCGACTCATAGAGAAAGAGCGGTTGGTAGTACGCGTCGTTTGCGAACATGGGCAGGCGATGGCGGGGATCGATGTAGATTTTCCACGGCAGGTTGGTGGGCGGCCCGTACAGCTCCTGGTTGAAGAAATTGCCCCAGCGCCCGATGGCCTGGCCGAGCGCCAGGCCCGGCGCGCAGATATCGGCCCATTCGGCGAATTTCAACTTCTTGCGGTGCACGTAGAGATACAGGGCGACCAGCCCTCCGATCACGCCCCCGGGAATTCCCAACCCGCCATGCCAGATGGCGATCGCCTCCAGCGGGTGCGTCAGGTAGTACATCGTCGTGATGCCACCCGCCACCGAGGAGGGCATCGGCGAGAAGATGTGCCAGAGCCGGGCCCCCACTACCCCGCCCACCATGAGCCACAGGAGCAGATCCCACAGAATTTCCGGATCGTGGCCACGCCGCGCCGCTTCGCGACTCGCCACCCACCCACCTAGCAACGCGCCGGTCAGGATCAGAAGGCTGTAGAAACGGATGTGCAGCGGACCCAGCCAGAAGCCGTTCGGCATGCCGTTCCCTTTCGAGTTTCCCCCGCATGAGCAACGGCGCATGCGCCGTCACCGTGAATCCACCAGACCATTCGAGCGCGGACGATGCAATAATCGGTTCCCGGCGGGATCTTCCTATCCTGTCCCCGGCGGCCGCTGGCCGGCCGCGGATTCAGGGCTCGGCCAGCGTGAAGCGTCGGGTCGGGCCCGCTCCAGGGGATGGAGCGAGCGGAAACCGAGAGAAGCGTGTTCCCGGGCCCGACTCGAGCAGCCGCCTCACCGCCCTCCCGACAAGTGCCCGCCGGAGTTGCCGTCAGCCCCACGCCCCGAGCAGCCGCCGCACCAGCACGATCTGGCCCACGTGGTAGGCCGTGTGGTCCACCACCAGCACGACCTCGCGGATGTTCGTCTGGCCCGAGCCCCATGGCACCGTCGCGAACAGGTCGAAGTCGACGTCCAGCACCAGGGCCTTGAACGCATCGATGTCCTCGTGGTACGCCGCCACGCTGTCATCCCAAGCGGAGGACGACGACGGCGCCGGGGACGACGGCCAGTAATCGTCCGGCCAGCTCCGCTCCTGGTAGTGCTCGTCGCGGCAGAAGTCCAGGATATCGCGTTGTGTCAGCCGGATGTGCTCCACCAGCTCCCAGACCGAGTGCGGCGAGCCTTCAGGCCGCTCGCCACGCAGCCCGGGCGGCAGGTCGGCAATCGCCGAGTCGAAGCGCGCGTGCGCTTGTTGCCAGTCGAGCGTGTTTGCCAGGAACTGGCGCAATGGATCATCCATAGTGTGCCTCCCGCAGAGGTATCATGCGCAGCCGTGTCGACGGGTGCAGCCACGCATGCGACGTTCCGTACGATGTGCCGCAGGCCCGACCGGAACAAGGAACGGGCGGCCGTCGATACGGCATTGTTGCCAACCATTGTTGAAATTGATTGCGCGGTACGGCCTTCAGTCTTTACTGTTGTTTTGCCAATGCGGGACGCGGGGCCGCCCCTGTACACGGTTCCATCCGACCCAACCACGAAATCTCCATGGGCGCTATCGAAAAATGGTCCGTCGCCGGGTCTTGGCGACGTCGTGGTTTCATCGCCGTGGTCTTGTTTCTGGCATACTGTGCTGTCGCTGTCTGTGGTTTGCATTTTGCCGCCATTCACGGGAACGTGTCGCCCGTCTGGCCGGCCAGCGCGGTGGCTCTCGCCGGTTTGCTGGTCTTCGGCACGTCATACTGGGTCGTATTCCTTGTTGCCGGCACGGTGGTCAGTCTTTGGACCGGCGCACCGTGGTGGGCTGCCACGGCCGCGGGGGTGGGCGTCATGCTCCAGGCCGTGGCGGGGGCTGTTGCATTACGGGCTGTCGGATTCAGGACGAGCGTCGATTCGGTAGCCGACCTGCTCAAGCTGTGGCTCGTGGCCGGAGTCGCCGCCGCGGCGATTAGCCCGAGCATCGGTGTGCCGGCCCTGACGGCGGCGCGGTTGATTCCCAAAGGCCAAGCAGCCTGGTCGTGGAGCACCTGGTACCTGGGAGATGCAGCGGGAATTGTCCTGGTCACTCCGTTGCTTCTCACCTTCCTCGCCCGGCCTTGGCGGCGTCCGAGCACTTGGCGTCTGGTGGAAGGTGTCGTGATGCTGGTGGCGACCGTCGTGGTCGCGCGGATCGCCTTCAACCCCCGGAACGGATACCCGTTTCTTCCCTTCGCTGTGCTTTTCCTCGTGGCGGTGCGTTTCGATCTGCGCATGACCGCCGTGGCCGTTGCCATGGTGAGCTTCGTGGCCATCTGGCAAACGGCGCACGGCCAGTCTCAGTTCATCGCGTCCAGTCAACACGAGTCGCTGCTACAGCTTTACCGCCTCATTCTCGTCCTCGGGTCCGTCAATCTCCTGCTGGCGACGCTGTTCGATGAGCAGCGACGCATCGTCGAAGCGCTTCGGTCGAGCGAAGCACGATTCCGGCTCGTATTCCAGGCGAGCCCGTTGCCCAAGATGATCTACAATCGCGTCTCCGCGGTGCTCCTGGACATCAATGACGCCTGGAAGAGGACGTTCGGCTGGAAGAAAGACGAGGTGCTCGGCAAGAAGGTTGGAGGATTCGGCTTGTGGCCCAAGGGTGCGAACCGAACGGCTGTCGTGGAAGAACTGGGTCAGGGATCGGTCATTGCTCGCGAGACAACGCTCCACTCCCGTGATGGGACCGAGCATCACGGCCTGTTGTCTGCCAACGTGATCCGGTTCGAGGGCGAAGAACAGGTCATCACGGCATTTCAGGATCTCACCGGGCACAAGAAGCTCGAAGACCAGTTGCGCCAGTCACAGAAGATGGAGACCGTGGGCCAGCTTACCACCGGGATCGCGCACGATTTCAGAAACGTGCTGTCCGTGATCCTCGCCAATGCGCAGCTGGGCAAGACGGACGCGTCAGAACAGGAGCCGCTTCGGAAAACGTTCGATGAGATCACCTCGGCCGCCCACCGCGGTGCTGCAATCGTCCAGCAGCTCCTGAGTCTGAGCCGACGTGCCGATTTCAAGTTCGCGCCCACGGACCTCAACGAGTCCGTTCGGAATGCCGCGGAGATGCTGCGAAGGTTGATCCCCGAAGACATCGAGGTGCAACTGGCGATTGACAACCCGCCCAAGGTCGCTCTGGTTGATGACGCCTCGGTGCATCAGGTGCTCCTCAATCTGGCCGCCAATGCTCGCGACGCCATGCCGGAGGGCGGAGTGCTGAGCATCGGCGTGGAAAAGGCACGTCTCTCGGAACGCGATTGCAGGGCGTCGCCCTGGGTTACGCCGGGTGATTACGTGCTGGTGACCGTGGCCGATACGGGCGTGGGCATGGACGATGAAACACAGGGGAGAGTCTTCGAGCCGTTCTTCACCACAAAGTCTGCTGAGCGGGGCACCGGCCTGGGCATGGCGATGGTCCAATCGCTCCTGAGACAGCATGGCGGAATGGTGAAGCTGACAAGCACTCCCGGCCACGGCACGGAGATTTGCCTGTACTTCCCTTCCGCGGATGCTGCGATGACTGTGCTGACGAATGTCCGGCAAAGAGACACCGTCACGGAAGGGACCGAAACCATCCTGCTCGTGGAGGACGACGACGCCGTGGCAGATATCGCACGGCGCGTGTTGGAGAGACACGGATACACCGTCTTGTTGGCAAGAAACGGCCGTGAAGGACTCGACCTGTACAGAGCCAACGCCTCCGATGTGGACCTCGTCATCTCGGATGCCATCATGCCTCGGATGAGCGGCGCCGAGTTGCACGCAGCGATCCAGGAAAGTCCGAACGCACCGAGCTTCTTGATCTCGAGTGGCTACTCGCAGGACGTGTCAGTGGGTCCCCTTGCCCGCGTGGCAGCACCGTTCATTGCGAAGCCGTGGGATATCGAAGACCTGCTCAGAGCGGTGCGGGAGGTCCTGGACGCGCAAAGTCGGAGCGGGACAGCGTAGCGTCCAGGGGGCGCTTGGACACACCTGTGCCGTCGTTCAGTCCGAAAGAACAGGAAGCTGACGCCAGCGCCGTTAGTCGAACCCTGCTTGTCAGGGATATTGCGGGAAGAGGTCCGTGGTGGGCCATGAAGTAACACCCTGCAGTGCCGTCCACAGACTGTTGTCCAGGGCCGCCGTGAAGCCGGCGTCGTTCACCGCCCGGGCGTTGAAGAGGGCCACCCACTCCACTCCATTATAGGCACGCACCATCTCCGTCGTCGTCCCGGGCAAGCCCCCAGTGTGCCACCAGTTGGCATCCCCGTTGGACGGCCGCACCAACCAACCCATGGCATACCAGTAAGCCGAGCCCGGCGGCCAGGTGTTGTTAGCGGTGGGCTGAGCGATCATCTGCCGAATCGTCGAATCCGCCAGGAACTGCGGCCGGTTGTGCAATCCGTCCACCGACGTGATGAAGCGCAGCAGATCCATGGTGTTCGACACCCAACCACCATTCGCGGCCATGGCTTCCATGTAGAAACCGCCATACGCTTGCGGCACGAGCCCCTGCCCCGGGAAGACCGACTGGACCAGCGGATAGTCCAGACCCTGCCCGCCCACCGCGTAATAGCGCACCTCACCTGGCACGGAATCCTTCAGCAGGGTGTGGCCCTGCGCCATGCGCTGAATACCCATGTTCTGCAAGACCTGCGCTTTTACGTAGTCGACGTACGGCTCTCCCGTCAGCCGCTGGATAATCGCCCCCAGCACCACGTAGCCGAAATTCGAATACGCGTACCTCACCCCCGGGTCGAAATCCAGCGGTCGACCCGTCATGTACCGGATCACGTCATCCGCCGACGCCGGCGCCGCCACGCCCAACGAGTCGGCGATCATCGTCGACTCGAACATGGGGTCGAACGTCGCATCGCGGTCCCAACCACCCGAGTGCTGCAACAATTGCCGGATCGTGATGCGCGACAGCCGGGCATCCTCCGTCTTCCCTGTCGGTGGGCTCAGATCCGAGAGGTAAGAGAATGCTGGGTCGTCCAACCCCAACACCCCCTCCTCCACGAGGTGCAGGATCGTCGCCGCCGTGATTGCTTTCGACAGGCTCGCCAGCCGAAAGAGTGCATCCGGCTTCACCGAGACCTGGTTCGCCACGTCCGCGTACCCGTACCCATGGGCGAACACCAACTTCCCGTCCTTCACCACCCCCACCGCTCCGCCCGGGATGTTGTATTCACGCATCAAAGAGCTGATCACGGTGTCGTAGCTGGCCATGCCCGGTTCCGCCACGCCCGTGACGACGATCGGAGCGACCGTTGTCGTGTCCGGCGGGGTCACCAGGGTTGACACGTCCTTCGACGAACAACCGAAGACCAGCGATACGGAGACCGCAGCCACACCGCAGATCCAGACGGGCAGGGTCCCACCCGCACGTGTCACGCCGGCGCGCGGGCGGGATCGTTTCGACCCCTCAGATCGGGGCCGCATCAGCCATCGGCCGCTGGGCGGGAAGACATGCCGCGGCGGCGCCACATCAGGAACGCAGGCACACCCACCAGCACCACGGCGATGCCGGCGAGCGCCTGTTTTGGCTGAACGAACAGTGTGTTCAGGACGATTCCCAGGGCGGAGAGCACGAAGAGTATCGGGGTCCACGGATACCCGGGTACGCGGAAGGGCCGAGGCGCATCGGGCTTCGAGCGTCGATAGCCGAAGATGCTCAAGGCAGCGAGCGCGTAAAATATCCAACCGGTGAAGACCACGTAGGTCAACAACTCATCGAACGTGCCGGTCAATGCCAGCAGCATCGCCCAGGCAGAGCTGAGCAGAATGGCGAAAGCAGGCGTGCCGAAACGGGGATGCACTTCCGCCAACCGGCGAAAGAAGAGCCGATCACGGGCCATGGCGTAGTAGACACGCGTTGCCGTCAGCGTCAAACCGTTTGCCGCGCTGAACATGGCGATCAGGATGATTAGCGCGACCACCTGAGCGGCGCGCGACCCGAACAACGCCTGCACGGCTGCAGCGGCGACGCTGTCGGACGCCGCGACACCCCGCGATCCCAGGGCCGCCACATAGCCCAGGTTGGCCAGCAGATAGACGACGATCAACCCGGCCGTACCCGCGATGATCCCGCGTGGGAACACACGCTGCGGATCCCGCGTCTCGCCTGCGGAGAACGTGACGTACTGCCAGCCCTCATACGCCCACAACGTCGCCACCATCGCCGGCCCTAAACCGGCCAGCACCGAACTTGTGACGTGTGTCGGCCACAGCGGCACACCTCCACCAAACCCACGGCCCACGGCCAGCAGCAAGGCGCTCATGACAAGCAGGGCGATCACCTTGATGCCGGTCGACCAGCCCTGGACTCGCGCACTTTGCCCGGTCCCCCTGACGTTCACAGCCGCCACCACAGCGACCATTGCGATGGCGACCAGCTTCCGCGCACCCGGACCGAGGGCCACGAATGGCTGCAGGTACGCAGCAAACGCTACGGCCAGTGTGGCCACCGACCCACTGCTGATGACAAAGAACAGCGTCCAGCCGTATAGGAACGCCGGCAGCGGACCGAACGTGTCCCGGATGTAGACGTAGAGGCCGCCAACCTCCGGTTGCATCGCACCCAGCTCGCCATACGTCAGCGCCCCGAGCAGCGAAAGCACGCCCGCCAACAGCCACACCAGCAACGCCGTCCCCACACGCCCGCCGGTCTGGCGCAGCACGGCACCCGGCACCAGGAAGATCCCGGATCCGATCACCGTCCCCATGACGATCAACAGGAGATCGTGGAATCCCAGGATTCGGGTCAATCCCTTGTCAGTCGATGTCATGGCCGGCCGCACTCCGTTCCCCGGTCGGCCTGCAGCGTCCGGATCACGCTTTGCCACCCGAACCGCGACTCACGTACTGCACTACCTTGCCCGCGCCATCCACGCCCCGCTCAAGCAGATAAAAGCAACGACCGCTCACCTTCTCCCGTTGAAAGCCGGCGACGCCGTAAGCCTGCTCGAAACACTGTTCGAACGCATCCCGCGTCGTCCGCCGCCAACGCATAGCCTCCGCCGGGGAATCCGCGTAAACGGCTTCGATATCCGACGGTATCTGGATCCGCACGGGCCCGCCGTCCGGGACCCGTCTTCCATCCTTCAGCCCGTTCAGCACAGGCGCATCCTGCCACTTCTGCTCCTCTGCAAGGCGCCCCCCCGGCCTCCGGGACGTTTCCCAACCCACCACGAAGCGATCCGTGCCGAAACGGTGGAGGGCGCTGCCCGTATCCCCGTACATTTCACACACGTACTCCTCCACCTCCACGCCCAACCGCTTCAAGTTCAGGTAAGCATTCCGTGCCACCAGCGGGTCGAACGTCCAGTGCATGACGCCCACGCCTTGCTCCCGCAAGCGGTCACGCTGGAACTCCTTCAAATACCGCCCGATGCCCTGGTCCCGGAGTCGGTCCTTCACCGCCAGCATGTGCGACCAATGCACCAGGCGCCCTCGCCGTGTGCCCGTCAGCCCGAAAACGAAGCCGACCAACTCGTTTTCGTTGAACGCACCTGCCACGACACCACCCACCTTCTGGGCGATCTGTAGAATGCTCGCCGGCACGACGTCGTGATAGTCGTCGCCCCACGTCTCCCGTTGCAAGGCCACGCATGCCTTCAACTCTTCCTGCGTCTTCAACGCACGAATTTCCACCCTGCGCTCCAACAGTCCTTCCCTCGCTGCTGCCCCTCCGTTCATCAGCTGTCTCCTGGGCCCAACGATCCATCGACAAGTTGCGTCCCGCGGTGTACGTCAAAGTGTATACAATACCGAACGCGATCAGCGCCCACAAGCATGAGGAACCGACTGGTCCAAAGGACCGCAAATAAGAGAGGACAACCCTACCAGCTGCCCTTTTCGCCGTGCGTGTCGATGACGCCGCTCAGCCGGCCGCTCGCGTTGGCCCAGTTGATTCGAACTCCGTCCCGTGCCGCATCGACATCACCACGGCGAACGGCGTCCACAATGGCTTCATGCTCCTTCACGGAAGTCCCGATCTCGTCGATCAGGGCGCTGGTATAGAGGCGGATGTAGCGTTCAGATTGCGGTTTGATGGCGTCATGGAGCGCGATGGTTCGGGGCCCTCCGCCGACCTCTACGTAATGCCGGTGAAAGGTCATATCCAGGTCGAAGATGCGCGCGGGCTCGGGCCGGCTGGCGGCCGCGGCTTCCGCGAGCGCTCCGTTCAGCGCGGCCAGGGTCTCGGCGGCGGCGGCACGGGGACCGTCCGGCAATTCCGCGGTGCGCGCTGCCGTGAAGGCCTCGATCGCGCCCACCATCCCGAACAATTCGCGCGCGTCCTCCCGGGTCAGGGGCGCCACCGCAGCCCGCGCCTGCCGCCCGCGGCGCGTGATGGTCACGTAACCCTCTTGATGCAATCGCTGCAGCGCTGCCCGTACAGGCGTACGGCTCAGTCCCAGGCGGTCGGCCACGTCACTCTCGATAATCCAAGCGCCTGGAGCCAGTTGACCATGCACGATCAACTGGCGAAGGCGTTCATAGGCACGAGTACCTCGATCCGTGTGTCGCTTCTGGCGCTGGCTGTGTGACATCCCTCACCTCACGGGTTGTTTCTGCGCCTACCGCCCTTCCGGCCTCCCCGTCGCTTGCGTGAACGCAATATTGGATCACATATTGGATACCATAAATTTAACCGACGTTCAGGCGTCACAGCAAGAGGGACGGATGGACCGATCGGCAACCATGTTGCAGACGCACGAAGGGACGGGCAAATGACAACTTTCCGACGAGGGTTGGGCTACCGCAGCGTCGCACCGGCGATCCTCGCGTTCTGCGTTCTTGTTCCTGCGGGCGTGCGAGCGCAACAGGACACGACCTTCCAGGACGTGGTGAAGGCCATCATGGCGCGTCCGGCCTTTGAGCACTCGATCTGGGGTCTGGAGGTGTACTCGCTGGACGACCACCAGCCGCTCTATGTGCACAACGGGGACAAGCTGTTCACCCCGGCGTCGACGACCAAGTTGGTGACGGAGGGTACGGCGTTGGCATTGCTGGGTGCGGACCACCGGTTCAAGACGCGGGTGTACCGCACCGGCCCCATCGCGGCGGACGGTACGTTGGACGGCGATATCGTGCTGGTAGCGAGCGGTGATCCGGACTTGTCGAACCGGATTCAACCGGACGGAACGCTGGCGTTCGAGAACGAGGATCACGCGTACGATGGAAGCAAGTATACAAAAGCCGTTCCGGGTGATCCGTTGCAGGTGATCCGTCAGTTGGCGGACCAGATCGCGAAGCACGGGATCAAGCGGGTGACGGGGCACGTGCTGGTCGACGTGTCGTTGTTCCCGGAGGGCAGTCGGGAGCTCGGCAGCGGCGTGGTGATCTCGCCGGTTGCGGTGAACGACAACCTGGTGGACGTGACGATCGGGCCGGGTGATTCGCTGAGTGCGCCCCTGACGATCCAGCCTTCGCCCCAGACCAGCTACGTCCAGTTCGTGAACAAGACGGAGACAGGCCCGGCGGATTCCACCAAAGTGGAGATCCATTGGGCGCATGACAGCACCATGGTGGATGGCAGCCACATGGTCACGGTCACGGGCAGCATGCCGACGGGCTCGCAGCCGTGGTTGTTCTCGTACGCGGTGCCGCAGCCGAGCCGTTTCGCGGAAGTGGTGCTTTCCGAAGCGCTGGCTGAAGACGGTGTGAGCGCAGAGCCGCCGCCGTATAACGAGGTCGTGGATTTCCAGGCACTTTCGTCTTCTTACACACCGGACCATGTCGTTGCCGAGCATACGTCGCCGCCGTTCTCGCAGGAACTGAAGGTCACGCTGAAGGTGAGTCAGAACCTGCACGCCAGCATGACGCCCTACATCCTGGGCTCTGTGCTGGGCGGTGAGAACCAGAATGCGGAGAAGAAAGGCTTCGAGCTCGAACGTGATTTCCTCGGCAAGTTGGGGCTAGACCTGAGCGGCGCGTCGCAAGGGGACGGTGCGGGCGGCGCACAGTCCGCATTCTTCGCGCCCGACTTCATGGTTCGCTATCTGGCAGCCATGCGGGAGCGTGATGATTTCAACGATCTGTACAATGCGCTGCCCGTCCTGGGCGTGGACGGCACACTCTGGAATATCCAGACGCATTCCCCGGCCGTCGGCCACGTACATGCGAAGACGGGGACGTTCGGCGCGTACGACAAGCTGAACCAGCATCTCATCCTTACGGCCAAGGGACTCGCGGGCTACATCACGACGGTGAACGGCCGGCATCTCGCGTTCGCGTTCTACTTGAACCGCGTGCCAATCCCGTCCGACCTGGAGGACGGTGTGACGAAGATCGCTGGCCAGACGCTGGGGGAGATCGCCGCCGCGGCATACGCGTACCCCATCGCGCCGTCGGACACAGCCACGACCGGGCACTGAACCCGCGTACGCCCCCTTTCGTGGACGGCACGGCGCCCCGGCGTCGGCACGCGCGCGTCGTGTGTCGGCGCCGGATTGCATGATCGGCACGCGTTCATGGTCTCCCCGGCGAACCTCCCTCCGTATTTTCGACTTCGTAGGCATCCCCGCCGTGCCTTCTCGCGGTGCGCCAGCTCAACGACTACCCTCGGCGCTGTGCTGACTGGCGAGCTGCTCGAACGTGATGTTCAGGATCGGGTAACGCTGCCAGTCCTTGTAATCGAAGTGCCACCACTCGAACTCGTATACGGTGAAGCCCTGGGACTCCATGGCGTGTCGTAGCAAGTCGCGCAGCCAGCGCTGATGATTGGTGCCACCAGGATATAGCGGGTAGGACCGCTCGGACATCTCGTCGTAACCGCCGGTGGTCCGCACGGACCGGCCTGTCTTCAGGTCGTAGAGCGTGAGATCGACCGCGCAGCCGCGGTTGTGGTGGGAACCCTCGCTCGGGTCTGCGACGAACTGGTGTTTGTCCACGGGTGTCCCGTCCCAGAACATCTTGGTCACGTACCACGGCCGGTACGCGTCGTGGATCAAGAGTCCATAGCCCAGCGGGCGCAGCAGCCGGGAGACGCGTGCCACCGCTTCGGCCGCCGGACGCTGCATGAAGGCGTGGGCGGAGGTGTAGAACGGGTGTCCCATGAAGTTGTTCGTCGTCGCGTAGCGGATGTCGTACTTGATGGTCGGGTCGAGACTGCGCAGCTCCACCAGGTCGGGCTTTCTGAAATCACCTTTCTCGGCGGGCGGTGAAGCCTTCAACGCCTCCGTACGCAACTCCGACACCGGCTTCACCGGCGTGATACGGAACGAAACTCCGTTCTCGTCACCCGGAAGCGGGATACGTTTGAACGTGACATTGGCGGCGATGGCAGCCTGTGCCTGCCCGTCCGCGTCGCGTTCGAATACGATCTTCTGGCCGTCGTAAAGCCCCCAATCGGGGAAGGCGTAGACGTCCCGGGACACCCGTTTCAGCGGATATTCGAAGAACCATTCGATGAGCGCATGGAGCCGGCCGTCCTTCTCGAAGATGTAGAGCGTCTCATACGGCCAGCCGTACTCGCCTATCAGTCCGTGGAACGCCGGGGAAATGTCGGCCTTCGGTTTCGGCCGGGTCACCAGCGCTGCCGGATGCTCCGTCGGCACCCGCGACAGCGTGTCGACACCGAGCACCAGCCGCCCGTCGTCCAGGGGCGTGATGCGCGGGCCGTACGCCAATCGCCCATCCACCACGAGGCTGTCGTCCGGGAGTCGTCGCACTTCGCTGCGCAACCCGCCGGCCGTCGGCATCATATACAGGTGTCCTTCATATTCCTTGAGGTCGACGCCGCGGCCATCCTTCAGATAGCGACCCTGGAGGCGGAGCGCGTCCGCGGCGCCGAGCGCCGTGGTCGTGTCCAGCGCCGGCAGCGGCCGGTGCTCGCGCCGGGCCAGCATCAGGCGCAATGCGGCGTTTGCGATCCGGTCGGTGGTGGCGTTCACGCCGTCCAACGAAGCGATGACGACGACGCCGAGCCCGTCGTCGGGCAGCGCGGTCAGCGTTGTCGCGAAACCGTAGATGGCGCCGTCGTGCCCCACGACCCGGTGCCCGGCGAGTTGCCCGATGTGGAACCCGATGCCGTAACCTGTCCTCGCATCCTTCGGCGCGAACTGCGGCGTCCACATCTCATCCAGCGTCTTACGCTGCAGGATCCGCGGGCCGTCCGGCGCCACGCCGCCCGCGAACAGGATGCGCTCGAAGCGCGCCAGGTCGAGCACGGTGCTGTACATGCTGCCGCACGGCCCCATGCCCAGCTGGAAGGTGGGCGCATCGAAGAATTTCCCGTCGTAGCTCCACATGTAGCCTTTGGCCAGCCGCTGCTCGAGCGCAGGCAGCGGTTGGAAGGCGCTGTCGTGCAATCCCATGGAGTCGAGCAGCGTGCTCTTCAGATACGGGTAGAAGGACGCGCCCTGCGTCTTCTGGAGCACGTAACCGAGCACGGCGATGCCCGCGTTGGAATACTTCGTGTGGCTGCCCGGCGCATACAGCAGCGTGGTCTGGTTCAGCGATGCGACCGTCTGCGCAAGCGTGGGACTGCTGTCATCGAAGTAGCTGCCCACCGGCGGCTCCCGCGTGAGCCCCGCGCGGTGCGCGCTCAGCTCCCGGATTGTGATCGTGCCGCCGAACGGATTCCGTGGCTCGAACGACGGCAGGTATTTCTGGATGGGCGCGTCCAGGTCCAGCTCGCCGCGCTCGACCAGCCGCATGATCGCGATGTCGGTGAACAGCTTGGACACGGAGCCCACGCGGTACACGGTCTCGGGCGTGGCGCGCACGCCGGCCGTGGAATCCGCCCAGCCGAAGCCGGCCGCCCACACGACCCTCTGACTGTCCACCAGCGCCAGAGAAAGGCCCGGAATGCCCTTTTCCGCGCGCTCATGGCGAACGAACGACTGAAGCGCATGGACGACGTCGTCGTAGCCCTGTGCTCGGCCCGTGTCGCCGCCGCGCCTGCCGCAGCCGGAAAGCGCCACGGCAGCCAACATGATCGGAACAATGCGCCGGTTCATCCGGCTTCCGTATCGCTGCATGATCTCTGTCCCCCGGTCGAGCTCCGTTGCACGTCTTTCAATGACTGCGCGATCCCGATGCCCCCTGCGCATCGGTCACGACGTGCACGCTGATGCGAGAAGGGTAACGTGGCGATGCGTAGATGCTCTGCGTGGCCTTGCGGTAATCGCTTGCGCGGGCCTTGAAGATGTTCGGCACGTACGTCTGCGGGTTCCGGTCAATGATGGGAAACCACGTGCTCTGCACCTGGACCATGATCCGGTGCCCCTTCAGAAACCGGTAGTCCTGGGTGTGCAGGTCGATGGTGTAGGCCGTCACCTTGCCGGGCGTGATGGGCTCGGGGTGGGTGTAACCGTTCCGGAAGCGGCCGCGGAAGACGTCGTTCGCCACCATCAGCTCCCACCCGCCCAGCTTCGGGTTCGGCTCGTACTTCTCCGGGTAGACGTCGATGAGCTTGACGACCCAGTCGGCCGCGCTCCCCGTGGTGGCAGCGAAGAGACGCGCCGTGATGTCGCCCGTGATGGTGACATCGTGGTCGAGTGGGGCCGACACCCACGTGGCCACGTCCGGGCGGTTGTCCACGAACCGTTGGTCCTCAAGCAGCCAGGTGTACCAGCCCGAACCGCCCGGGAAGTACGTCGGCTCGATGGGCCGGTGGCGGTACGGCACCGGGTGTGCCGGGTCGGAGAGGTAGCTCACGACGCCCGCGTCGCTCGGGGCGTCGAAGCTGAGGTTGCCATCACCGTGCAGGTAGAGGTCCGCGTCCCGCACGTCCGTCTTCGGCGGCCACGCCGACCACGTGTGCCATTGATTGTCACCTGCCTCGAACGTCACCGCCTCCGGCTCCCGCGGCAGGTCCCGGCCCTTCAGGTAATGCGCGAAGAACGGCGCCTCGATGCGCGTCCGGAAGTACTGACCCGTGGCGCTTCCGAAGTCGATGCGCCCCAGGCGCCGGCCCGGGCCGCGGCTCCAGCCGCCGTGGTTCCACGGGCCTACGACCAGGAAGTTGCGGTTCTGCGAGTCGTGCTTCTCCAGCTCGCGGTAGATGGTGATCGGTCCGTAGAAGTCCTCCTGGTCCCACCAGCCGGCCACGTTCAACGTGGGCACCGTGACGCGCGTCAGGTATGGTGTCACTGCGCGCCGCTGCCAGAACGCGTCGTAGTTCGGGTGTGCCACGTAGTCGTTCCAGGTCGGGATCTTCCCGTGCAGGTAGCGGGCGTTCACGTTCGACAGCGGGCCCAGCGCCAGGTACCACTGGTAGGTGTCGTAGCGGTCGAAGGAGAAGTTGGCGTTGACCTTGGAGGTCTCCATCATGGCGGCGTACTCAAAACCGTAGCTGAGGCGGAAGGCGCCGTTGTGGTGGAAGTCATCGCCGATGAACATGTCGGCGGGCGAGGCCTGGGGTGACACCGCCTTGAGCGCCGGGTGCGGGTCCAGCATGGCCATGACCGTCAGCCAGCCGGGGTACGACACGCCCAGCATGCCCACCTTGCCGTTGTTGTGTGGCACGTTCTCCAGCAGCCAGTCGATGGTGTCGTAGGTATCGGTGCCTTCGTCGATCGCCGTGCTGTCCGCCGGATCGCGTGGCGGACGCTGCATCACAAACCGGCCTTCGGAACCGTAGCGGCCGCGGATGTCCTGGAACACGAAGATGTAGCCGCCGCTGTCCTCGGCCATGGGCCGTAGCGAATTGTCCAGCGCGCGTGCCGAACGGGCGATGCCGTACGGCGTGCGCTCGAGGATGAACGGGTGCGGTCCCGGCGACGGCGGTGAGTAGATGATCGTATGCAGGCGCACGCCGTCACGCATGGGGATCATGACCTCCCGGCGGACGTAGCGCGCGGATACGTCCCCGCCCTGCTGCGCCGACCCGAACGCCGGCAGCAGCGCGAGCGTCAGCACGGCGGAGACGGCGGCGCGCCGCATGTCAGTGCCCCGCGGACGGGGCCGGAACGTAGCCCGGGCCGTAGAGGACCATGCCCGGCTTCGCGCCGGTGTGGCGTCCGTGGTCCACGACCACTTTGCCGTTGACAAGCACATAGTCCACGCCTTTCGCATAGCGCCTGGGATGGTCATACGTGGCCTCATCCTGGATTTCGTCGTAGTTGAAGATCGTCACGTCCGCCCAGTCGCCCGCGCGGATCACGCCGCGGTCCTGGAGGCGCATCCGCGTGGCAGGCCAGGATGTCATCTTACGGATCGCCTCCGGCAGGGTCAGCACGTGCTCATCCCGCACGTAGCGCGCGATGACGCGGGGGAAATTGCCGTACGCCCGCGGATGCGGCAGCCCGAGCTCGTCGCCCTTCCCCCCCACCGACGCCCCGGCATCGCTGCCGATGCTGAGCCACGGGAACCTGAGCGCCGTCTCGATGTCCTTCTCGCTCATCATGAAATAGATCGCCGTGACCCGCCCATCACCCTGCACCACCAGGTCCCAGGCCGCGTCCGCGGGGTCCTTGTGCTCCTCGTCCGCGATCTGAGCGATGGACTCACCCTCGAAATGTGCGTTCGCAGGGTTGCGCGCGTTGGCCAGGATGATGCCGTCCCAGCCCCCGGACGCCTCGACGATGTTCCACCAGCCGGGCGAGCCCTGCTGGACCTCGCGCTTCAGCCGGGCCCGCACGGCGGGCCGCGCCAGGCGCGCCTTGAGCGAGTCCACCCCTCCCTCATGGGCCCAGGACGGGATCGTCGCCTCCAGACCCGTTCCGCCCGCGGTGTACACGTACATGTCCGCAGACACCTCATCGCCCCGGGCGCGCGCAGCATCGATGAGCCGGCCTACCTGCGGCATGAGCACGCCCCAGGCGGGCTTGTACGCCACTTTCAGATGGAAGATCTCCACCGGCAGTCCCGCCTGCTCGCCGATGCGGATGGCTTCCCCGATGGCGTCCAGCACCTCCTTGCCTTCGCCTCGCACATGGCTGGCGTAGATCCCGCCGTACCGGGCAGCTTCACGCGCCACCGCGATCAGCTCCGGCGTCTTCGAATAACTCGCCGGCGGGTAGATCAACGCCGTGGTCATGCCCTGCGCGCCCTGGACCATGGCCGTGTCCATGATCGCCTTCATGCGCGTCAGCTCCGCGGGCGTCGGATCCCGCGCGACCTGCCCCATGACTGCGACGCGCGCCTGCGTCTCGTTGTAGTAGATGCCGAAGTTGAGACTGATGCCCTGGCGTTCCAGCGTGTCGAAGTACGCGCGCATGGAGTCAGCCGGCACCGGCGGACCTCCTTCGCCGGCGATCGCCGTGGTAACGCCCTCGCGCAGCTTGTTCACGGCCAGACCGCTCTTCAACAGGGCCCTGCCTGATTGATCCATCATGTCGATCCAGCCGGGAGACACGTAGTCGCCCGACGCATCGATCTCCACCCTGCCCCGCCCCTCCACGCGCCCGATCTTCGCGAACCGTCCGTCCTTGATGGCCACATCCGCGGCGATCCACGGGTTGCCGGCGCCATCGAGCACCCGGCCGCCGCGAATCACCACGTCGTACGGAGCCGACTCCTGCGGTCGGACCGCAACCGGACGCGAAGACCGTGCAGCGCAACCGAGGGCGACGCCCAGAGACAGTAGCGCGACGGCAGGTGGCCGGAAACGACCAGCGATGTTCATGCGACGTTCCTTCGCGTTGAAGTGGAAAAGCCTGCGCGGCCTCAGCGCCCGCCCGTGTCCTTCTGCTCTGCCTGCTCTACGACTCGCGCAAACGACGCGATGCCCTGCACCTCGACGGAGTCGACCTTGCCGTCTATCCCGAGATGGAAGTTCATGAACGCGCGGCCTTCACGGATGCTGCGCCAGTTGGCAAGGAAGGTGTCGTAGTGCCAGTGCGTGAGGTCCCCGGTGAACGACGGGCCGAAATGCACGACCAGCTTCTTCCCGTCATATTGGACGTCCAGGTCCCCGTACATCTCGTTCCGGTACGTACCCGCATATGCGGACAACGACAGCGACGGATGCGTGCCCGTCTTTCGCTCCTCCTGCCGCTTCTTCCAACGGGCGGCCGCGGCCGCTTCCTGTTTCTTCGTCCGCTCCAGCAGGATCGTGCTCCAGTCCCGCGGCGACGCGCCCAGGTAGGCATCGAACACGCGCCACATGAGGGCCGTAAACAGCGCGTTGTGGCCTTCGGTGTTCGTCAACACGACGAGGCCCAGATGCCTCTCGGGGATCAGTGCCACCTGCGACAGCATGCCATCGATGCCGCCGGTGTGCTGTAGCACCTTCACGCCGTGGTAATCGTCCATGCCGATGCCGTAGCCGTAGAACACGAAGTGTATTGAAGGAAACAGACTGTCCTGCGAGAACGGCATGACCGTATGCGGCGCTTCGATCCGCTGTAGCGTAGCCGGCTTGATGATCTGCTCTCCACCGAAGCGGCCGTCATCGAGCAGCATGCGCAGCCAATGCGACATGTCCATCACGTTGGAGTTGATCGAGCCGGCAGGCCCGATGTTGTCGATGTTTCGCCACGGCACGGGCGTGGGCTTGCCTTCATGCCAGACGTGCGGCTGCGCGACATCGGGCAGCCCTGCGAGGTCGCGCACGCTGGTGTTGGTCTGGGCCATGCCCAAGGGCCGCAGAATCCGGCCGGTCACCAGGGAGTCCCAACTCTCGCCGGCGGCCGCCCCACCGGCCTGGCCGGCCGCCATGACCATGATGTTCTGGTAGCCGAACTTCGCACGGAAGCTGGAGATAGGCTTCAGATAGCGGATGCGGTGCAACACCTCGTCCCGGCTGTACGTCGAGCCGTACCAGAGCAGATCACCACGCCGGCCCAGCCCGCTGTCGTGGGACAACGCGTCACCCACGGTGAACTCGCGAGTCACGTATGGGTCGTATAGCTGGAACCAGGGCAGGTACGTCGTGACCGGAGCATCCCAGTCCATCTTGCCCTGATCGACCAGCGTGCCCAGTGCAACGGCAGTGAAGAACTTGGTGTTCGAGCCGATGGCGAAGAGCGTGTGTGTATCCACCGGGTCGGGCTTCCCCACTTGACGCACGCCGTAGCCTTGTGCGAAGACCACCGAGTCGTCGTGGACCACGGCGATGGCCAGGCCGGCAATGCCCCATTGCTGCATCGCGTTCCGGATGTAGCCGTCCAGCCCGGTGAGCGGCGGCTCCTGACCGGCGAGCCACCCCTGTGGCAGCACAAAAAGCAGCAGCAGGGCCAACGCGACGAAGCGTGAGCGCCCGCGACGGGTCCTTCCCTCGATTGCGTTCATTTTGGTGGCGCCCGGATGCACCTGTGACCGAGATACACAACAGCCCCGGAGCCGATTCGGCTCCGGGGCTGGTCACAAGTCAAGGAATGTTCGGATTGTTGAAGCGCTCCACATTGGGAAGCGGGAAGCACGTCGTGTTGCCATACGTGCCACCCTTGACCGGGTACGCCGTACCCGGCGCGGGGACCTGTGGCAGATTGAATCGCTCGATGTCGTACTGGCGCTGCCCTTCCACGAACAAGACCTTGCGACGCTCATCGATCACCTGGTTCATGATCGCCTGAGGATCCGTGCTCTGGAAATGCGGCAGACCGACTTCGTCACGCAGCCCGTTGATGATGGCCACCGCCGCCTGGCCGCCTTCGGCCTCTGCCAGGATGAGCTGTGCCTCTTCGTATTTGGCAATGGGAATCGGGCTCGAGAAGCTGGTATACTTCGTCTGAACCCAGACGTCGCTGCCGTCGGCACCCGCCTGGTGCGAATCCTGCGCTACCGTCCGCGGGTCCACGACGCCTGCCGTCATCAAGGCGCGGTCCTGGTCCTCCACGGAGTACATCCGGTACTGCACGTTGGATGCAAAGACCCGGTTGTAGCGACGGTTGTTGGCGCTCGAGTAATCGGCATTGTAGACGAAGCCGGCAGGCACCTGCTGGGCGTCGCTGATCGCCCCGCTCATGTCGCCCTGGAACAAACGGACCCGGGCCCGGCCGACGTAGGCCGCGTTGACAAGGTCGGTGAGCCCGGCCGTCCCTCCTTCCTGGATCGCCAGGTTGAACTTGTCCTCCGCCAGGGCGAACAAATCCTGCTGGCCGATCTCCGGACCCTCGTCAATAGCCGCGTTGCACATGGTCATGCCGAGCCATGTGTAGCTGTACGCTGAATACAGGGCCGCCACGGCTATCAGCGAGTCCCGCTTCGGCACCTCCGCGTCGGTCCAGCCCTGTAGCAGCTTCAGGGCGTTGTCGGCTGAGAAACGTGCCGTGGACAGGGGCCGGTACACGCCCGGATTCTGGTTGCTGTCGCAGCCGCTGGTGCCGTAGATGCCGCTCGGTTGCGTATTCGCATCCCGGCGGTCGTACGGCCAGGCCGCCGCGCCCAGCTGCGCGTCGGAGAACTCATCACTCACGATCGCCTCCACGAGCACCACGGATGCGAACGCGCAGCCAAAGTCCTCCACGGCGCCGTCGACCAGAAGCGGTGCGTTCGAAGGCGATTCCAAATCGGCCGCCGGCAGCCGGCTCGGCGCGGTGACATTCAGGAAGCGACTCGTGTCGCAAGCCGCCAACACCGACATGCTCAGGAACAGGATCGCAAGGTCCCGGCCGGCTTTGCCGAATGCGCCGCACTTCTTCATCCTCGTAATCATGTTGGCGCTCCCGGTCTAAAAGCTGACATTGATGGTGGTCACGAACTGCATAAGCTGCGGAAGATTGTCCTGTTCCAGGAACGTAGGCCCGCCCAGGAACATGTTTTCCGGATCCAGCCCCGTCCATTTCGACCACGTATGCAGGTTGCGGCCGGCGATGGTGATGGACGCCCGTTTGGCACCGATCTTTTGCGCGAAGGAAGCCGGCATCGTATACCGCAGGGACACTTCCCGGAGCTTGGCAAAGCTCGCGTCGTTGATGATCCACTGGTTCAGGATGTCGTTGCTCTGAATCCCCGCGATCAGGGCAGGATCATATTGTTCCGGGTTCATGTTTTCGAGGCAGGTCAGGAAGATCTGGCAACGCACCCGCAGGTTGTTGTCCCACTTCCTGTTGCCCAGGCTGAAATCGACCACCGTGTTCAGCTGTAGCCTGGAAAAGATCATGAACGTCGACGTGATTCCACCGGTGGTCGTCGGCTGGGTGTTGCCCATGTACACGCGCGGCGCGAGCACCTCCCCATTCGGACCGTAACACGGGGTCGTCCCGCCGTTGCCGTCATCACACATGATGTTGGTTGCGCGGCCCGTCGTCGGGTCGTACGTCGCGCTCACGGCGCGTTCCCGGAACCATGCGTTGGCCGGGTAGCCCAGCTTGTACTGTGTGCTGCCCGTCACGATGGTCGTGTCGTTGCCATACAGCTTCGTCACCTTCGTGTGGTTGGTCGACACGTTGAAGGCCAGGTCCCAGCCGAAGTTCTTGAGGTTCAGCACTGAGCCGTGCACCGTCACTTCGATGCCATGGCCGGTGATTTCACCCGCGTTCACATACTGCGAACCGGGGAACCCGCTGGAAGGGGGTACGGGACGGAGAAGGATCCCGTCCACGGTGCGGTTGTGGAAGTACGTGAACTCGGCGCCGACCCGGTCGTTGAACAGACCCGCATCAAAGCCCGCTTCGATCTCCTTCACGCGCTCCGGACCCAGATTCGGATTGCCGACGGCCTGGGGCGTGATCGCTGGCCGATCCTGGCTCCCGGTGACGGGCTCGTACGTCCGCAGGGCCGAGAAAGCCTGTGGCTGCTGGCCGGACTCTCCGTACGCCATCCGCAGTTTGAATGCGTCGATCCAATCCGGCATGCGCCTCCGTACTGCAGGCTCTTCATTCAGTACCCAGGACAGGCTTGCTTTGGGGTAGACGACCCATTGGAAGTCCGAGCCGAATGCAGAGTTGTTGTCCACGCGAACGGCGGCCGTCAGGAACAGCCGGTCGTTCAACGCCACCTGTTCCTGGCCGTACATCCCCAGCGTGAAATTGTCCTCGTAGTCGCCGTGCACGCCCACCTGTGTCGCTGTCGCGTTGATCGTCGACAGGCCCGGCGCCGAGAACTGGTCGCCCTCCGCCTGCAGGAATTCCATGTGCTTCGTGTAGTACTGCAGACCGAAGGATGTGGAGGAGTTCACGTGCGGGTTGACATCGAAATCCACCGTGCCTGCGTAATCGAACGTGCGATACACGTGCGTGGTCAGGTTTTCCCACGTGTAGCCCTTGCTGTAGTATGGCCCCCAGAAGTAGATGAGCGTATCGTTCGTCAGATACGGCAGGTGCTCCGGGTTCTTCTCCTCCGTTAAGTCGGTTCCCACCACCAATCGGTGCGTCATCCACTTGAACGGCTTCCACTCCAGGTTCACGCTGCCGGTGAAGCGGTGCACCATCTGGTAGTCCAGCATCGCCCGCTCTGCTTCCGGCGTCCAGCTGCGGAATCCAAGCTGGAAGCCACAGCCGTAGGCGTTGCCCGTGGCCGCACACTCGTATTGCGGCAAGTGCGCCGGTGTCGAGTAGGTCGCGTCCCACATGGCGCCGCCGCAACCCGCCTCACAGCTCAACTCCGTTCGGCTGTTCACATAGCCCGCGCTCGTCGTAATGTGGATCTTGGACGACGGCTGGATGTCGAGATTCACCCGGCCACTGAACTGATTCTTGAAATTGTTCGGCTCGGCGCCCTGGTTCTGAGTGAGGTCGCCTGCGACGAAATAACGCAGGACCTCGGAACCGCCGCTCACATTCGCGTCATACGTTTGGAGCCCCCCCGTACGGAAGATGTTCCGGCCGTAGAGCTTCTGAAGATCGGCGAACGACAGCGCGACCATGTTGCCCGACGGATCCCGCCAGTAGTTTGTCGGCATCCGACCTTCTGGATTAGAGAACCAGTTGGCCCCCTGTTTGATCGTGAAGTTGTACGTCGTCGCCCCGGGGGCGCCCTTCTTCGTGATGATGTTGATCACACCACGCGCCGCCTCGGTTCCGAACAACGTTGTCGCCGCCGCCCCTTTCAAGACCTGGATGCTCTCGATCTGGGCCGGGTCGAAGTCATTCAGTCGTGAGACAACCGCCGAGCCGAATGCCTGGATGGAAATCCCGCTGTTCGACTCGTTGTCCACACGGATGCCGTCCACGTAGATGAGTGGATTGCCCGACAGCGAGAAACTCGTGATCCCGCGGATCCTGATACGGGAGCCCGCCCCGACCATGCCGGTGCCGCGCATGATTGAAACCGCCGGTGCCCGTGCATCCAGCATGTCCTGCACATTGTTCACCGGCTGCGTCGAAGCCACCGTTGCAGCATCGACGACGTCCACCGAGTTTCCGATGGACTTAGCGCGCGCTCCACCCGGTTGCCCTGTGACCACGATCCGATTCAACGCAACCGCCGCCACCTGCATGCTGACCTCGATGTCCAGCTTTCCCACCGGCACCGTCAGTGTTTCCGTCTTGTAACCGATCATGACCACCTGCAGCCTTGCCGTGGTCCCGGCCACACCCGGAATCAGAAACCGACCATTCGAGTCCGTTAGAGTCCCCCTCTTGGTGCCCATCAGTACCACCTGGGCCCCGGCCAGAGGACGTAACGTCTTCCCCGCTACGACAGTCCCGCCGATCGCCCCGGTCTGTGCCTGCACGGGGACGACACTCACTACCAGCAAACCAATGGTCAGAGCCAGCGCAACTCCTCGGGAACGACACACCATCCCCCGTCGCTTGAAGCTGGCTAGGGCTTCCTGCCGCATAGCATCCCTCCATCAGCTGTTACGACCTCGAACCACACAGAAACCGACGTCGGACCTGGTCGCGGACATCCAGATACTTGATCCCCGCGGCACGTGCCATGTATGATTGCGGCGTGCATCGCACACCATGCTGCATGGAGTTTTGTATACACTTAGGGCTACATTAATGAGTGCCGCTCATTCGTGCAAGGATTCCCGCGACAGGCGCCTCCGTTCCGCCCGGAGGGCGGCGGCTGGCGACGAGGTCGCGCATCGTACTGACACAGTTGGACTGGAGGCGGACGGATGTTGAGGGTCGACGAGTTGATCCTGAGGGAGATTGCGCTGCCGTTGAAGGAACGGTTTGAGATTTCGTCGGGGATGGTGAAAGATCGTCGGATCCTGATCCTGGAGCTGGTGCACCCTGACGGTGTGTCGTGCTGGTCGGAGTGCGTGGCGGGCGAGGCGCCGAATTACAGCCCGGAGACAATCGACACCGCATGGCTGGCCATCAAGTCGTGGGTAGCGCCGCGGGTGTTGCGTCGCACCTTCGAGGAGCCGGGCGATGTACGGGCGGTGTTGGAGCAGGATTTCCGGGGTCACCAGATGGCGAAGGCGGCCGTCGAGATGGGCCTTTGGGCGCTGGCGGCGACGCTGCGCGAGCTGCCCCTGGCGCGCCTGCTGGGCGGCACGCGCACGCGCGTGCCCGTGGGTATCTCTTTGGGTATCCAGGCCAGTCCGGCCGCGCTGGTGGAGCGTGCCCGCGAGGCGTTGGCGCAGGGCTACCGCAAGGTCAAGATGAAGATCAAGCCGGGCGCCGACTACGAGACCGCGGCGGCGGTGCGGGAGGCGCTGGGTCCGGACGCGCCGCTCATGGTGGATGCCAACTCGGCGTATGCCCTGGACCGTGCGGACGTGCTGGCGCGGCTGGACGAGCTGGAGCTGATGATGATCGAGCAGCCGCTCGACCGTTCTGACCTGGTCCGCCACGCGGCGCTCCAGAAGCGTCTGCGCACGCCGCTCTGCCTGGACGAGTCCATCGACTCCCCGAGGCACGCGGAAGACATGATCACCCTGGGTAGCGGACGGATCATCAACATCAAGCCGGGTCGCGTGGGCGGCTTCAGCGCGTCCAACGAGATCCATGACATCTGCGAACGGGCGGGTCTGCCGGTCTGGTGCGGCGGCATGCTGGAAAGCGGCATCGGCCGCGCGTACAACGTGGCGTTGGCCTCCCTCCCCAACTTCCAGCTTCCGGGCGATCTTTCGCCGAGCGCCCGGTACTGGGATCGCGACATCGTAACGCCCGAGTGGACGATGACCGGCGACGGCACCATGGAGGTGCCGCTGGACCGCGCGGGACTCGGTGTGGACGTTGACCTGGACCGGCTGGATGACCTCACCGTGCGCCACGAGCGCATATCGGTCTGAACGTTTCCAGGCTTCAAACAACGCGGGGGCGGCCCCGCCCAGGGCGCTCTTTCTGAACGAAGGACCGGGGGCCCGCTCCGCCCCCTCTTCCTCCAGTCTGACCACTCGCGTATGATGTATTGGGGCGAGACTCCCACCTCATGGTCGAGGGCGATCCCCAGATCGCGGTGCGGTTCGATGGAAGCGTGTTGCAGGCGACCGCATCCACGGATCCGGTGCAACGCCCGGTCTCGGCCCCGGAATCCGATGCCGTCCTGTGCAGTGACGCCACCCAAGGAGGACGACCATGTCGGAACGACTCGTTGCCCACGACGTGTTCAGTTTCCTGCGCCCGGAGCAGGTCCACGCCATCAGCGAGCGAGCCGAGCGGGTGCGGTTCCCTGCCGGCGCGATGGTGTACCAGCGGGGCGCGAAGGCCAATCATCTTTACACCGTGCTCGACGGCGAGGTGACGCTCCATCTGCCCGGCACAGGTGGCTTCACCGTCCTGATCGATCAGCTGGGACCGGGGGATATGTTCGGCTCCTGCGCGTGCTTTCAACGAGACGCGTACACGCTGACGGCGCAGTGTGCCAAGGACTCCGAGCTTCTCAGGATCGAGAGCGCCGCCCTGAAGGACCTGATGGACCGGGACGTACGGATGGGCTACGCACTCCAGACGCGGCTTTCCGCCATCTACTTCGGCCGCTACATCGAGACGATGCGGAAGCTCCAGGCGATTACGATGAGCCTGCCGATCGAGTACGCGCCTTCGGCATGATCGGCCGCCGGCGGCCAACGGAGCCCCGGGCCTTCCCGACCCGGGCGATCCGTAGGCGCAAGCGAGAGTCGACGGCACGCAGACGCGGAACTCCCGTACCGGAGCGCTGCCAGCCCGTCAGACGGTGAAGCTTGCGGGCCTGCCCGGGGTCGATGTACCGTTGATCTCTCTACCCTCCCGGCGACCGCCCGGGGAGGACCGCAACCGGAGGTCGCGCCGTGCTGCACGGAATCCTCCTCCTCTTCGTCCTGGCCTCGCCACCCGCCGACGCGGCCCTCGTGCGCGGCGCCGTTCGTGCCGATTCCACCGGCGACCCTATCGCGTATGCAACGGTGGAGGTGGTGGGCACCGACTGGCGCGTATCGGCCGACGCGGGCGGCTACTACATTCTGGCCGGGCTACCGGCCGGGCGGTGGCGGATCCGTGCCAGCGCCCTGGGCTACGCCGCTACCCAGCAGGACGTGGACCTGGGCGACGGGGACGCCGCGCAGATCGACTTCTCCCTTCACCCCGAGCCGGTGGGCCTCGGCGCCCTGTACGTGCGTGCGGCACCCCGCACCGACGCCATCGCCGCCCCCGGCTCGGTGCGCCTGGCGGGCGAGACGCTCCGCCTGGTGCCGGCCCTGGTGGAGGTGGACGCGTTGCGGGCGGCCCAGATCACCCCGTCCGTGACGCCCGTGTCCGACTACTCGAGCGCTCTCTATGTCCGCGGCGGTGCCCCGGACCAGACGCTGGTCACGCTGGACGGTGTGCCGGTCTTCAACCCGTACCACATCGGCGGCCTGTTCGGCGCGTTCGCGGGCGACGCCATCGAGTCCGTGGACGTGCTGCCCGGCGCCATGCCGGCGCGGGTCGGGGACCGGCTTTCGAGCGTCGTGAACATGCGCACGCGCAAGGGTGGTCGAGGCGGTTATCACGGTCGGGGCGCATTCGGGCTCATGTCGTCGCATGCCGAGGTGGACGGCCCGCTCCCGGGCGGCAATGGCAGCTTCTTGGTCTCCGCGCGACAGACATACGTGGGCTTTACGGGCGGCGGCTTTACGGCAGCAGGCGGGCAGGGCGGCATGCTGCCGCAGTCGATCACGCCCGAGTTCCGGGACTTCCTGCTCACGGCGACACACGACCTTGGCCGCTACGGCGGCGTCGACCTCCTCGTGTTCGCCGACCACGACTGGCTGTCCATCGGACGCACCTTCTCGCGCCACATCCGCTACCGTTGGGGCTGGGGCTCGCGCGTGGCGGCACTGACATGGCGGCAGCCCATCGGCGCCGCCGTGGTGGCCGAGACGCGCGTCGGCTACACGGGCTTCGTCTCCGGCCTGTCCACGCGCTGGCGCGACGCGACCGCATCCAACCTGGTGCAGACCAGCCGCGCGGACGGCGACATGGGCGACGCGTTCGCCTCCCTCGAGCT
Source organism: Gemmatimonadota bacterium (assembly GCA_037388885.1). GTDB lineage: Bacteria > Gemmatimonadota > Gemmatimonadetes > Longimicrobiales > RSA9 > JARRJS01. Next base: position 14,637 of record JARRJS010000003.1, on the reverse strand, counting down.
GACGCTTCATGCCCGCCGGCACCTCGTCCACGCGGGCGCGCAGCGTGACGCCTACCGCATGGACTACGACTCGGACCGCGTCGACGATCCGCCGGAGGGGTTGTACGAGGAGTACCTGCCGCGGCTGGTGGTGCACGAGAGCCCTTCCACGACGGCCGCCTGGATCGAGGACGAGTGGGAACCCGTGGCCGGGCTGGCGCTCCGGGCCGGTGTCCGGGTCCTGGATGCCGGCCGCGTCGGCCGCGTCGTCGGCCCCCGCGTCGCCGCCCGCGTCCGGCTCCCCGCCGGCTTCGAGCTGTCCGCCGGCGGCGGCCGCTATGGCCAGGCGCTGCACAGCATCCGGAACGAGGAGGCCGTGGCCACCAATTACATGGCCTACGACCTGCTGCGCCCGGCGCCGGTGGCGGTGGGCGTGGCGGAGGCGGAGGACGCCGTCGCCAGCCTGAGCTGGCAGGGCGGGCGGACGTCGGTGCGCGTGGACGCCTACACGAAGCGCATGGACCGCCTCTCGGTGGCGCCGCTGCCCGCCGACCCCCACGGCACTGCCGTGCTCATCACCGACTCGATCCTGCCGGCCAGCGGCCGCGCGCGGGGGCTCGAGCTGAGCGTGCGGCACGTGCGGGACCGTGGCGGCGTTTGGCTGTCGTACGCGTTCCTGGACACGTACCGGGAGGTGGACGGCATACGCTACACGCCGCGCTTCGAGCGCCGGCACATGGCGGACCTCATGGCGGTCGTGCCCGTCACCGAGCAGATCCGCATCAGCGGGCGGGCAACGTTCGGCACCGGCCAGCCCTACACGCCGGCAGACGGCGTCATGTACGACTTCCTCTTTGTGCCGGGCATCGGCGGAATATCAAGCACCCCGGCCAGCGCCACAACGCTGCTGGCGCCACTGAACAGCGCTCGCCTGCCGCCTTACCTGCGCGTGGATCTGGGCGGCCGCACCCACGTCGAACGCCAGATCTTCGGCCGGCGCACCGAGCTGTGGCCGTACGTCCAGCTCATCAACGTCGCCGACATCGGCAACGTCGCGTCCGCCAAGCAGTACGCCGACGGGTCACGCGTTTCCGAGACGCACCAGCTCCCGCTCATCATCACCGTGGGGCTCGAATGGGCATTCTGAGTGCGACGACGACCATTCCTGCGGACCCCGTCGGTCGGCGTCTCCGGAGCTTCGCGAGGCCCACCACCGCCCCAACCGTTGTCACCGCTCTCGCCGCCTTGGCCCTCGCCGGCTGCGTCGAACTGGACGTGCCCACGGCCCCCGGCGGTGCGACGATCATGGTGAGCTCGATCCTGCGGGTGGACTCCGACACCGCCGCCGTCTCGCTGCTCCGCATCCCCGAACACGGCTTGGCCCCGGTGCCGGTCTCGGGCGCCCGCGTGGCGGTGGAGAGCGACGAAGGCTCCACCGAGCTGCCGGAACACCCCACCAACGGCCTCCCCGACTGTTTCCGGGTGCCGTCGACGGACACGAGCTACACGCCCGCGCCCATGGCTGGCTGCTACACCGGCTTGCTGCCGGCCCCGGTGCGGTCGGGTGCCCATTATCGGCTGCACATCGAGCTGCCCTCGGGCGACACCATCACGGGCGAGGCCGTGGCGCCGGAGCCCGCGTGGCTGGCATCGCCGGAGCGGGGCGCCCACGGCCCCGTGGCCTGGCGCGCCGCGCCCGAGGCGGCCGGCGGCACGCCGGCACCGTACGCCGCCCCGATTCTCACCATCGACATGGAGCTGGCACCCGGCACCACCGCCCGCCGGGTCCAGGCGTTCGCGCGCGTGGACAGCGTTTTCGCGCTCCAGCGCGGCTACCCGGCGGACACGACGACGGACTGCTCGCTGGGTGCCCGCGGATCGGAGACGCGTGGGCCGACCTACGGCCCGCTGAAACTGGACGTGACCCAGATCCGGTGCGAGCCTCTCCCCGTGATGCTGTGGGACTCCGCCGCCATCTCGTTGCTGCTGGTGGCCGCCGACGCCAACTACGACCGCTACCTCGAAGACGTCCTCGCCGGCGACGAAGTGGTCCGCTCCGCCGCCGGCCCCGGCCTGGATGGCGCGACGGGCGTCTTCGGCATCGTGGCCGTTTCCGCCACGCCGTACACCGTCGTCTGCGTGGACGACCAGCCCGACGCACCGCTCGAATGGTTCAACTGCGTGGTGCGGGCTTCCGAGACGTCGCCTTGAGGCTTTCCGGGTCAGAACGACCGCCAGGCGAGCCCCGCCAGCAGCGTAGCGGCCACGTTGCGCAGCATCAGGACCATGCCCAAGCGCCTGGTCTTGACGTGGGGCAACCGTATGGCAGCGTGCGTGTCGCCCACGAAGACGAGTCCGGCGAGAGCACCCCACCACGGAACCAGGCCACAGAGTGCCAGCAGGAAGAACGCAGCCACGCCCACCAGGGCCGCGCCCAGCAGCAAGACCCGCAAACCGGCTGTTCGTGCCTTCAGGAGCTTGGCCCTCGGCACGCCGGGCACGAAGAGCGCGGCCGACAGGCCCCACACGAGTGCCGCCTCGCGCGTGGCGTCCGGTCGCGATGATAGAACAGAAAGCCCTGCGGCGGCGGACATGAGAACCACACCCATGAGCTCTACGGGTAGGGTGCGCGTCCACTGTGGCGACCGTGACGCCCGGAAATACACGGCGAGGAACAAGGCCCCGGCCGCGCCCGCTGCAATGACGAAATACGGGGCCGAACGCAGTAGAGGAATAAGCGCGGCGCATGCTGTGAGCAGGCAACCCATGGGAACCCACCCGCTGACCTGGCCCCTGTGCACCCGCACGGCCAGGACCTTCGCTGCCGCCACGGCGCTCAGACCCACCAGTGTGGCCGCCGTGACCCATGTGGGGGGCCAGGCAACAAGGACCCCGAACCCGAACGCCGTCCACAGGGTCGCCCACGTTCCATGCTCCATCCAGATCCACTTCAGGTGCCTCCGAAATTCGCGCGCGAAGGACCCTGCGGCGTTCAATATGGACCGCACTCGTCTGCTCACGATTCGCATCCCCTGCGAGGTTACTCCTACACCCTGAACTCGAAACGTCGGACCCGTTTCGATCTCCTATTTTCTTCGGGGATCTTGATCTATACTGGATACATCGTCGTTTCCGCGCATCTTCCAGCGTCCTCCGGGAGACGGTCACCTTGAGCCCGTTGTTCGAAGAGATCCGGACCGGATTGGCCGACCGATACGAGGTCCTCCGCGAGATCGGACGCGGCGGGATGGCGGTCGTGTTCCTCGCAACCGACCCAAGGCATGGTCGGAACGTAGCCATCAAGGTGCTCGACCCTGCGGTCGCGGCCGCCGTCGGCTACGATCGGTTCAACCGGGAGATCCGGCTCGCGGCCCGCCTCACTCATCCACACATCCTGTCCGTGATCGATTCCGGTGAGATCGTCGGCCCACCGGTCCGCCCATGGTACGCCATGCCCTTCATCGAAGGCGACTCCGTCCGGACCCGGATCGACCGCGAGGGACAGCTTCCCCTGGCGGACGCGATTGGAATCGCGGCGGAGGTGGCGGACGCGCTGGATTACGCGCACCGCCAGGGCATCGTTCACAGAGACATCAAGCCTGAGAACATTCTCCTCCAGGAGGGACATGCCCTCGTCGTGGATTTCGGCATCGCACGGATGGTAGAAGGCAGCGACGGGCAGAGACTTACGGCGACGGGCATGACGACCGGGACGCCCCGCTACATGAGCCCGGAGCAGGCCACCGGAGAGAGCACGCTCGACCACCGGACCGATATCTATTCCCTCGGCTGCGTCCTCTACGAGATGCTCGCGGGCCGGCCGCCGTACGACGGGCCGTCGGCCATGGCCATCGTGTCCCGGGCCCTGGCGGGTGGTCCTCCTTCCATCACGGTCGGTCGGCCCGCCGCGGAGGCCCTGCAGCCGGTGCTCGACCGGGCCCTGGCCCAGCTTCCTGCAGACCGATACGGGACGGCCGCAGAGATGGCCGCCGATCTCGATGCGGCCAGTGCCGGGACTCATGTCGCGGCCGCCGTCCCGACGAAAGAACCGAGGAGACGATGGAGATGGCTCGCGGCGCCGCTCATCATCGCCGGTGCACTGACCGCGCTTGTCTGGCTGCGACCCGGACCGGGACCATCGTCCTCGGCACATGCCACCATCGCGGTTCTTCCGTTCCGCCCGGTCGGCGACGACGTGGACGCCATCGCGGCCGGTATCACGATCGCGACCCGTGACCGCCTCGCCGTCGTCGATGGCATCGACGTCGTAGGGGATGTGACCAGCGCCGCCAAAGGCCTCAGCAACGCGCCTGCACCGATGATCGCGGAACGGTTGGGCGCCGACTATGTCATTCGCGCGGTCGTGGAGCGCGACACGGCAGCAGACCGGATCGAAGTGCGGCCGGAGCTGTTCGGCGCCAACGGCACACAGATCCGGTTCTGGGATGGGGGCCCCATCGCCGTCAGCGCCGCGAACCTGGCACGAGTCGAGAGTACGATCGCACGGCGCGTCGTCGACGCACTCGATCTCACGATCGGAGAGGCGGCGAGGGCCCACCTGACGCCGCCGCGCGCCAATCCGGCGGCGTACGAGGCCTATCTGCGGGCCCTGCGGGAGCCAGGAGAGGAGCGACGCAGGGCACGACTGCAAGAAGCCATCGTGCTGGATTCGACCTTTGCACCGGCGCTCGCTCTGCTGGCGGAGGGCGCGATTCTCCGCTACTCAGCGTCGGGGGCGTCGGCAGCTGACAGCGCGGAGGGGTACCGCCTGGCGACGGCTGCAGTCCGTAATGCCCCCGGGTACGCGCGCAGCCAGATGGAGATGGGACTCTTCCACCGCTCCGTGACGCACGACCTGGATTCCGCCCTCATCTATTTCCATCGTGCGCGTGCGTTGGCCCCGGGGGACGCGGACATCGTGCATTTCCTTGCATCCGTTCTGTGGAGTGCTGGCCAAATCGACAGCGCCCTCGTCGAGGCACGGCGGGGGACCGCGCTGGACCGGCTGAACGCATCCGCCGTGTCCCGGCTGTCCCATATCCTTCTCTGGCAGCATCGACTCGACGAAGCGTGGAGCCGTGACGTGGAGGCCCGCCCCCTCGCGATTCAACAGGGGGTTGCGTGGGCCATGATGGTTGGCCCCATGATCCAGGTAGCCCGGGGTTCGCTGGATTCGGCGCGCGCGCTGACATCGAACATCGAGTCGCCACGCCTGCGTTCCGCCACCGTCGGGTTCGCCCTCGACTGGGACCTACAGGGTTGGTTGATCGACGATTCGCTGGCCCTTCGGATCTGCCGTGATCCGGGTGCGACCGAGGCCGGACTCCCCCGGCTCGACTCCCCCCGTCTGCCCCAGAACCGGCTCGTCGCATGCGCGCTCGAAGAATGGAGCCGGGGCGATTCTGCGCGCGCCATGGCCATGGCCGATTCGGCGCATGCCCTGTTGCGTTCCCTCGTCGACGGCCAACCGCAGGCTGAGCGGTTGCGCATGCGCCTCGCCTACGCGGATTTCCTGCTGGGCGACCGAGAGGGCGCGCTGGCGCAGGCGGATTCGAGCATCGCCATCCGCAACACGTACTGGGACTTTCACCCCGGCGCCATTAACGCCATCGCTTACGCCCGGCTCGCCGGAATGGCCGGCGACGCGGAAAGGGCCACCACCCAGCTCCGCCCCATGCTGGAAGGCTATTCGCCGATCACGCGGGACTGGCTACGGGTGGACCCCGCCTTCGACCGGATCCGCTCGGACCCCCTGTTCCGGGAGCTGATGCGGGGCGGCCCTCGGAGCCAGAGCGGTCGGACCGGTCCATGACCAGGAGCTCACCGGCCACCGGGAATCACCTGCCCTGAATGGTGGGCCACGCCTGCTGCAGCGTGATCCGCGGATCGCGCGCGATCCAGACGGGCACGTCGCGCTCTTCCATCACCGACCAGGGGCTGCGGATGCGCGCGGCGAGTCGGACGTCCCGCCAGATTGACCCGATCTCGGCTGAATCGCTGCCCACGTCGATGAGCACGTTGCCCGGACGCGTACCGGGGCCGAAGTACCAGTACGAGCCGCAACCGCAGACGACCGGTGGCAGGTGGTACTGGGCCCCGAAGAACTCCAGCGCTCCCGCCTCCCCGTAGTTGTCCGCGCCGATCACCGTCTGCCTCTGATCGGCGGGCGACAGCGAGTCATACACGCGGGCGACGGTCTCCGTCTGCCGTTCCCAGCCGAGCTGGTCGGCGAAGTCCTGCGGGATCAGGTCGGTTCCGCCCCAGTTGGTTTCATTGACCGCCTCGGCGCCCAGTCGGACGATGTAGGCGGCCGTGTGTTCCGGGGAGAGGATGGGCAGGGTGATGGGCAGGCCGAGCGCGCCTATGGCGATCATCCCCGCGACGACGCCCCAGCGGAATACCCGCGGCACTGACGGTACGCGGGTGAGCGCCGCGCCGTCGAGCCAGACCGCTCCCGCCGCGAACAGGGTGGGGTAGATCGGTCCGACGTAATACGCCTTGCCGTGTAGCACCATGAGCAGGAGGAAGGCGAAGATGCAGGCGAACCCGAGTACGCGGTACGGTCGCAGGGGTCCCCAGGCGAGGAGTGCGGCGGCGCCCGCGATGGAGACCAGCCAGGCGATGGGCCCCGTCATCAGTGGCTGCCCGAGCACGAACGAGGCGTACGACACGTGGACGAGCTGGGAAGCGTTGAGGGAGTGCATCTGGCCGACGACCGGGAAGCCGAGGTTGATCTGCCCGACGATGCTCGGACTGCCGATCGCGAACGCGATCACGGCCGCGGCCCAGGGCCAGGGGGTGGCGAGCGAGCGCCGCAGCCGTGTGACCAGCAACGCGCCCAGGATCGCCAACCCGATGAACAGGATGCTGAACTTGGTCAGCAAGCCGAGACCCATGGCCACGCCGAACGCGAGCCAGGCATTGCGCCCCGCGCGGGGATCGCCGTCGGCATCGGCCCGGGCCGCACGGGCCAGGAAGAGTAGCGCCAGCGTCCACCAGAGTTGGTCCAGCACGACGGGCTGGAACAGGTTGGCGGGCCGCAGGAAGATGCCGGCCGTGAACATGGGCAGCGCGGCGAGGCCTTGGGCGAAGCGGCCGCCGCCCAGCTCGCGAGCGATGAGGGCGGCCGTGATGAGGAGGGCGCACCCCTCCAAAGCCGGGAAGACACGCGCCGCCGCGAGCGTGTGCCCGAAGATCGCGGTCTGGATGTTCCCCATGATCGCGATGAGCGGCGGGAAATCCATGTGCCACAGGCGCAGATGGTCGCCCATCGCGAAATAGAGGAACGCATCGCGATGGATGCCGTATGGCGTCACGGCCAGCACGATCATGTGCAGGCCGAAAGTCAGCGCGGCCAGCACCAGCACGACGGCCGCGGCGAACGGTGGACGCGGCCCGGCCCCGTAGGTCGCGCTTCCCTCCCCGATCCCAGAAGCCCTCTGATACCAACTCCTCAACGTCTCAACCTCGCTGGTCCGGAAAACCGTTGTTCAGGTTGCGCGATCGGCACGCCCAGCCCCACAGCGCATATCGCCCCGTCGTACTCTCCTATTCTACGCGACCATCGGAGGCCCCGTTTCAATCGACCGACAAAAAGTAGTGCCCCTCCCTGTGGTGCGGTTGACGCCTCCCTCGCGTCGAGCCGGCACGAGGGACCTCTACTTGCCCCTCAGGCCGACCGGGTTGCCGTCCGCGTCTTCCAGCACGCACACTCGCACTCCCGGCGCCACCTCGCGGGGCGCGCTGCGCTCGGTCGCACCGGCGGCCAGCAGCTTCGTACGCACGCCGTCGAGATCCTCAACATCGGCGTAGGCAACCGGCCCGGCGTCGGTGTCACCGTTCGGAGCCAGGCTCACCTCGAAGCCGTCCGCGTCGTAGCCGACGTAGTAGGGCTGGTCGGTGTGCGGCTCGCCGAACAGCGCGGTATAGATTGCTTTGGCGGCGTCCAGGTCGGACACCGGGACCACCAGGGCGTGAATCGTAGGATTCATCTTATTCCTCCCCTATGGATCGTGCGGTTCATTCTGTTCCCGTTCCGGCACAGGCGGCACAATCGAGGCCGCGGCTTCATCACGACCGGAGATTCGGCCTCCGTATTGGTTTGCCATAGCTTGCTCATCGTCTCCTTGTTGTCACATCAGGCGAAGTGCCTTCGTCAATGGGATGACGGGACACGACGAGAGAGTGTGACCGATGGATGAACGCGAGCTCCTGGCCCGACGATTCGAGAAGAACCGCGAACACCTGCGCGGGGTGGCCTACCGCATGTTGGGCTCGGCTGCGGAGGCGGACGACGCCGTGCAGGAGGCATGGCTGCGCATGAGCCGTGCGGGTGCCGGCGGCGTAGACAATCTCGGCGGCTGGATGACGACGATCGTGGGGCGGGTCTGTCTCGACATGCTGCGCACGCGCAAGGCACGCCGGGAGGAGACGCTGGGCGTGCACCAGCCGCAACCGCGTGCCGCGCGGCGCCACCCGCGCACCCCCGAAGAGGATGCCGAGCTTGCCGAGGCGGTGGGGCTGGCCCTGCTGGTCGTGTTGGAGACGCTGAAGCCAGCGGAGCGCGTAGCGTTCGTGCTCCACGACATGTTCGACCTTCCGTTCGACGAGATCGCGCCCATCGTCGGACGGACGCCCGTGGCCACGCGGCAGCTGGCCAGCCGGGCGCGGCGGCGTGTGCGGGGCGCCTCGACGTCCGACGTCGATCGCAGCCGCAAGCGGGAGGTCGTCGAGGCGTTCATCGCCGCCGCCAAGGCCGGTGATTTCGAGGCGCTCGTGGCGGTGCTCGATCCCGACGTCGTCTTCCGCTGCGACGCCCAGGCGATCCGCATGGGCGGCCCGGCGGAGGTTCACGGCCCCACCGCCGTGGCGGAGTTCTTCAAGGGACGCGCGGATGCGGCGCTGTCGGGCCTCATCGACGACGAGGTCGGCATCCTGGTGCCGGTCAAGGGGCGGATGCTGCTCGTGCTCCGGCTCACCTTCGGCGGTGGAAGGATCACCAGCCTCGATGCCGTGGCCGATCGCGCCACGCTCGCGTCGATGGCGTTGGAGGAATTCCGCGGCAAGCCGGGGGAGTAGTCCTCAGCTCACCGCTTTCTTCACGAGCTCCACGATCCTCTTCTCTCCGGCGGTGGTCAGCGCCTTCAGCGCGAAGGCGGTCGGCCATATTGCGCCTTCGTCGAGATTTGCCTTGTCGCTGAACCCGAGTGTCGCGTACCTGCTCTTGAACTTCTGCGCGCTCTGGAAGAAGCAGACGACTTTGCCGTCCTTCGCGTACGCGGGCATCCCATACCACGTTCTCGGCGAGAGGGTCGGCGCGCTGGCCTTGATGAGAGCATGAAGTCGCTCGGCCATGGCGCGATCCGGTTCCGGCATCTCGGCGATCTTCGCGAGCACGTCGCTTTCCCCGTCCGCCTTCTTCGCGCCGGGTCCGCGGCGCGAGGCTGCTTTCAGCTCCCGGGCACGCTCCTTCATCGCGGCTCGTTCCTCGTCCGTGAATCCCGCGGTTGGCTTGCCTTTCGCGTTAGTGCGTTTCGCGGACTTCTGCGTGCCCTTCTTTGGGCTCATAGACACCTCCTCACTCGGTCGGGTAGGTCATCCTGTTGACGGACCCCGACCCGAGAGTGTGACCGATTCGGCCCCCCCAACGCCACGCAAGCGCCCGGCCATCATGTTCGCGATTCCGTCCGAGCGGCCATCTCCCAATAGATTCACGCACCCTTTCGCACAGCGGAAGGGTCCGTACATTGGCAAAGGACACCTACGGAGACGCCGTCACGTGGATATGACCGAGCCACTTCGCGAACGACGGCGGTTCCAGACCCGGGGGAGGCTGGTTTCCATCTCCTTCCTGTCGAGAAGGGCGTGGTGTCGATGCGTTCCTCGAAGGACCCGTCGGGTCACGAACCTCGCAGGATGCCCCTCCGTCCGCCTCCACCTGCTCGCCCACATTCGCCGCTGACCTTCACCTCACTCTGCACCCTCAGATTCCGCTGAAGGCCTCAATGCCGCATGCAGCATCGCCGGGAGGTCATCCATGATCAGGGCATCATCCTTCGCAACGCTCGTCGCCGCGGCCGTCCTGCTGACGGGATGTGACCGCGAGCCACTCGCCCCCGTCCGGAACGAGGAGCCGGCCACGCCCGTCGAACCGGGCACGCCTATCCTGAACACCACGCCGTGGTTCAGCGATGACACCAGCTTCCAGTATGACCGACCCGATTGGATGGGAGAGCTTCCGGCCGACCTTCGCCTGTCCGACCTGTCCATTCCGGGAACCCACGAGACCATGTCGCGGGACGCCGGCTTCTGGGGTGTGGCGCAATGCCAGACACTTGGCCTGGCCCGACAGCTTGAGGCGGGCATCCGCGCCTTCGACATCCGTCTTCGACACGACAGGGACTCCCTCTTTGTTTACCACGGGATCATCAACGAGAATGCGAAATTCGGTAGCGACGTACTGGAGGTGTTCAAGGATTTCCTCGCTGCCCACACGAACGAAACCATCATCGTACGGGTCCAGAAGGACCCGGAATTCAACGATCAGAACGACCGGACGTTCGCGGGGACGTTCGAGTGGTATAGGGACTCCCTGGCGTACGCATCCATCTTCTGGCGGGGAGATCCCGCGGGGCACTTCGGTAGAGCGCCGCGCCTGGGGGATGTGCGTGGGAAGATTGTGATCCTGCAGGACTTCACAGGCCACGACTCACAGGGCAACCTGTTCGGCTTCCCCTGGTACACCCTCGCGAGCCAAGACAACTCTGCGATGTATCTGACACACGGGTCCTTCAACGACAAATGGTCGTACATCCGTGACCACATCGATGGCGCGATGACGCAGGGTTCGTCGGCGCAGGATTCAGTAACCTGGTACGTCAATTTCACCAGCGGGGCGTCCCCCGCCCCGTGGCTCATCGCCCCGGTCGTCTTCGCGCACGGGATCTGGATCCCTCCCAGGTACGAAAACGGGATGAACCAGCGCACGTACCGGTACCTGACGTCCTGCTACGGGAACGAATGCCCGTCGCACGTCCTCGACGAAGGGGATCACGGGCGCGTCGGCATGATCATGTCGGACTTCCCGGGGCCTGGCCTGATCGACGCCGTCATCGCGGAAAACGGCCTGCCGAGGTTGCTGGCGAACGACCCGCCGTTGGCGGTGGCCGGCGGGCCGTACGTGGCGAACGAGGGCACACCGATCGTGTTCGACGCGTCGGCATCCTCGGACCCCGAGCACGATCCGCTCCAGTACCGTTGGGATGTAAACGGTGACAGCGTGTACGACACCCCCTGGTCCTCGGATCCGACAGCCACCCACACCTGGTTCGACGAGTACCAGGGAATCGCCCAGGTCGAGGTGACCGACAGTGGCCCGTCCCGCGCAGTCAACGCCGTCGCGGCGGTGACCGTGCTGAACGTCGCGCCAGACGTCGTCATCGACAGCGTCTCGACCACGGTGCCCGGATACCTGCTCCCGGGGGACACCCCAGCGATGTATGGCAGCTTCACGGATCCCGGCTATCTCGACACGCATACCGCGCTGTGGCGGTTCGGCGACCAGGCGACGCTGACCGGCACGCTGGTCGAGACGAACGAGCCACCGGAGGGACGGGGGACGGTCACGGACGCGCACGTGTACGTCGCCCCCGGTCTCTACCACGCGGCGCTGGACGTTCTCGACGACGACGGCGGCTTGGGCGCCGACACGACGGCGATCCACGTCCTTTCAGCCGCCGAGGCCCTCCAGTTCATCGACGGCTACATCCAGGCGCTACCCGACTCCGCGTTCCGCGGGTCCGCCGACAACCGGAAAGGCGCCCTGTCCAACAACCTGGCCGCGGTCCGGACGATGATCACCGAGGGGAACCTGAACGGCGCGCTCAACAAGCTGCGTCACGACATGCGGGCCAAGTTCGACGGCTTCGTGGACGGCAAGCCGCAGGACGACTGGATCGTCGACCCGGCTTCGCAGCAGCTGCTGTGCCTCTTGGTCGATGAGCTCATGAGCTACATGGAGGGGCCTTACTGGAACGCCGCACCGGCCTCGGCGTGAGAGGCCCTCAGAGCACGGACCGGACGGCCGCCACGAGGTCGTCGGCTGCCGGGCGGTGGAACGCCTCCTGACCGGGGGCGAAGGGAACGGGCGTGTCGGGAGCGGCGACGCGTCGGACAGGAGCCTTCAGGTCGGCGAAGGCTTCCTCGGCCACCATGGCGGCGAGCTCGGCCCCGAACCCGCAGAAGCGAGTGGCCTCGTGTAGGGCCACGAAGCGCCCTGTCCGGGCAACCGACTGGAGTACGGCCTCCCGGTCGAGGGGCACCAGCGTCCGCAGATCGATCACTTCCACCGACACACCTTCGCCTTCCAGCGTGGAAGCTGCCTCCAGCGCGGTGTGGACGGCCGCACCGTACGCCGCGACGGTCACGTCCGATCCCGGCCGCGCGACGGCAGCCCGACCCAGCGGCACGCGCACGTCCCCTTCCGGCACCTCACCCCGGCGTCCGAACAACGCCGGCTCCTCCACCACGATGACCGGATCGGGGTCGAAGATGGCGCTCAGCAGGAGCCCCTTCAGGTCCGCCGGCGTGGATCCCCAGACCAGCTTGAGTCCCGGGGCGTGGGCGATCCAGGCTTCGAGGTTGTGCGAATGTTGGCAGCCCGCCTGGACCCGTCCACCCTTCACCCTCACGGTCAGGGGCACCGGCGTCTTGCCGCCGCTGAGGTAGTTCAGCTTGCCGGCGTGGTTGACCAGCATGTCGGAGGCGAGGGTGATAAAGGGAAAGAACATCACCTCGACGACGGGGCGCAGTCCCAGCGTGGCGGCGCCCACCGCCAGCCCTGCGATGGCCGCCTCGCTCACCGGCGTGTCGCGGACCCTGCGCCGGCCGAACCGTTCCAGGAGCCCGTGCGTGGGCCCCGGGTAGGGGTGGATCGACACGCCTACGCCTTCTCCCGCCAGGAAGACCCGCTCGTCCCCGGCCATGGCAAGCGTCAAAGCCTCGTTGATCGCCTGACCCCCCGTGAGCTCACGCATGGGCGGCCTCCCCGGGCGCCGGTGGCACTCCGATACGTGCGCTCCATACGTCGTCCAGGGCTCCCTCCGGAGCGGGGTCGGGGCTCGCTTCAGCGAACGCGACCGCCGAGGCGACAGCCTCACGCGCTCGCTCGCGCAGCGCGGCCAGGCCCTCGGCAGTCACCACGCCGTCGGCCAGCAGCCGCTCCCTGTACAGGCGGATCGGGTCCCGTGCTCGCCAGGCGTCCAGCTCGGCCGGGTCGACGTAGCGTTGCGGATCCGTCTCGCTGTGGCCGTGCATCCGATACGTGACGAGCTCCAGCAGCGCCGGCCCCGCGCCCCCGCGGACGCCGGCCGACAGCCGGGCGGCCGCCTCGTGGACGGCGTCGGCGTCGTTCCCGTCGACCACTTCCCCCGGCATGCCGTACCCGGCCGCACGGGCGGCCATGCTGCCCCCGGCGCGGTGGGCCTCGAGGCGCTGCGCGCCCGCCCAGTGATTGTTCTCGCACACGAAGAGCACCGGGAGCTTCCACACGGAGGCCAGGTTCATGGCCTCGTGGACGCTCCCCTCCGCTGCAGCCCCGTCGCCGAAGAAGACCATCGTGAGCGCTGCCTCCCCGCGGTACTGCTGCGCAAACGCCGCTCCCACCGCCATCGGTGCGCCCGCCCCCACCACCGTCGAGGTCATGAGCACGTTCACCTGCGGCGCCACGAGGTGGAGCGTCCCGGATTTCCCGCGGTTCAGGCCGTCCGCCTTGCCCATGAGCTCTGCCATGAGCGCGCCCGGGTCCACCTGCCGCGCCAGCAGGTGGGTGTGGCTGCGATGGTTGCTCACGAGGACGTCGTCCTCCCGGAGCACCCGCACGGCCGCCACGGCCGCCTCCTGCCCCGTCGACAGGATCTGCATCCCCGGTAGGGGCTCGTCCCCCCGGGCCATCTCCGACACCGCATCCTCGAACGCCCTGACCAGCAGCATCAACCGCAGGATCTCGCGGCGTTCGTCTGCATCTATCGTCGCCATCCTTCATTCTCTCCGTTCCGTACGTCCGGTTCGCCACCGCCCGCGCCCGAGCGGCCGTTCCGCGTGCGCTTGTGCACACAACGGCAGCTTCGCACATTGCCTCCCCATCACGCCGGACTCACACGATCACTCCATCCTCCCGGAGTCTGACCATGCGCCGTCCCATGTTCGGTTTCGTCCTCGCCGTTGTCGTCGCCGTCGCCACCCTGCCCCGCAACCCTGCCACCGCGCAGCAGCCGTCGGCCCAGGAGCCGCCCCCATCGGCCACGCAGCCCGGGCGCGACCCATCGCAGCCCATCGACTCGGCGTACACGCAGAAGATCCACCAGTACACCACGGAGCCGTTCTTCCTGTCTCCCCTCGTGGACTACCTGCCTGCGTCCGGCACGGTGCCGACGCCGGCAAAGGAGCTGGGCGACATCGCGGGCGCTCCGGGAAAGCTACCGTACTCGAAGGAAGTCTACGAATACATGCGCATGCTGGACCAGGCGAGTCCGCGCGTGAAGGTCTTCTCCATCGGCACGACGGAGGAGGGCCGCGAGATGATCGCGGTGGCGGTGGCGTCGGACTCGCTGATGAGCCACCTGGACGAGAACCGGGCCGACCTGGCGAAGCTGGCGGATC
>JARRJS010000002.1:0-93917 GCA_037388885.1 Gemmatimonadota bacterium | reverse complement strand
TCGGAAACGTCGTCCTCGGATTCCTCGTCCGCCGGCGACGAGCCTTTCATGCCAAGCTCTTGGCGGACCTTGTCCTCGATCTCCTGCGACAGCTCCTCGTTCTCCCTGAGGAACGCCTTGGCGTTCTCCCGGCCCTGGCCCAGACGTGTCTCGCCGTAGGAGTACCATGCGCCCGACTTGTCCACGATGCCCAGCTCGGCACCCAGGTCGATCAGCAGGCCGTGGTGGCTGATCCCTTCGTTGTACATGATGTCGAACTCGGCCTGGCGGAACGGCGGCGCCATTTTGTTCTTCACCACTTTCACGCGCGTGCGGTTGCCCACCAGTTCCTGACCGTCCTTGATGGCGCCGATACGCCGGATATCCATGCGCAGGCTGGCGTAGAACTTGAGCGCCCGGCCACCCGTCGTGGTCTCCGGGTTGCCGAACATGACGCCGATCTTCTCACGGATCTGGTTGGTGAAGACCACGGCCGTGCGGGAACGGTTCACCGCGCCCGTCAACTTGCGCAGCGCCTGGCTCATGAGGCGGGCCTGCAGGCCGACGTGCGAATCGCCCATCTCGCCTTCGATCTCCGCCCGCGGCACCAGCGCGGCCACCGAGTCGATGACTACGACCTCCACCGCATTGCTGCGGATGAGCACCTCGGCGATCTCCAGGGCCTGCTCGCCCGTGTCCGGCTGGCTGACCAGCAGGTTGTCCACGTCGACGCCCAGCTTGCGTGCGTACTCGATGTCCAGCGCGTGCTCGGCATCGATGAAGGCAGCCACGCCGCCGGCCTTCTGCGCGTTGGCGATGATGTGGAGGCAGAGCGTGGTCTTGCCGCTGGATTCCGGACCGTAGACCTCCGTGACGCGACCGCGCGGAATGCCGCCGATGCCGACGGCCGCGTCCAGGTTAATGGCGCCCGTCGAGATCGCCGCGACCTCGATGCGCGCCCCGTCGACGCCCATGCGCATGATCGAGCCCTTGCCGTACGCGCGCTCGATCTGCTGGATCGCGACATTCAGTGCCTTCTTCTTTTCCTCGGAGATCTCGACCGTCGGCATGTCTCCGCCTGTCAACGAGTTACGGTTCTGTCGGGGATTCCGGTGGGCCCGCTCCGAACCAAGATACCCCCTGCGTCGGGTGGTGGAAAGATGCGGCCGCCACCGGTGGCCGGGAAGGGCTGAAGGAGTCGGCGGCATGGCAGAAGAGGCCATGGGGCAGACCACAACGGTCGCCCCGTGGCCTCTCGCATGCTCCCGGCGAGGCGAAAGTTCAGCCGCGAACGCGGCCCACCTGCGCCTGGTACGACTGGAATATGCCGGGGCTGACAGGCACGTACACTATGCTGAATGGCGCCGTCGCGTCGGCATCCGCGAACAGGTTCACACCGTTGTTTGCGCCCACGATCTTGAGGTCGCCGCAGCGCTTGGCCACGGGCGTGCCGAACTTGTGATACTGGCGCCTGTTCATCCGGATCGCCTCATCACCCACGAACCAGGACGTGCCAGCAGCATAGTTGCCCTGGAAGCCGAGCACGGGCCGCAGGTCCTGCAGCTTGGCGCGCTGCGGACCGATGAGCGTGTCACCCTGCGCAGAGACGCGGATGTCCACCGACTGCCCGTTCGCCAGGCAGATTGTCGTAGGATTGCCCTGCGGCAACGGCGGCGGCACTTCGCGGGTGACGGTCACCGTGTCCACCTGCACTACCGGTTGGGGCGGAGGCGGTGGCTGGTTCTGGCTGCAACCCGCAGCTGCCAGACCGACTACCGCTACTGCCACCGGTAATAGCCGTGTCGTCTTCATCGTCGCTCCTCCTCGGGGAGAGTGCCAACGTGAAAAGTGCATGGTCCCGACATCTACCCGGTCATCACTTCAGCGAACGCCCGGGCGGCGCTCTGCACGCCGTCGTCGTCCACGTCCAGGTGGGTCACGGCCCGAACGCGGCGTGGCCCGAACAGACTCACAAGCACACCGCGGCGGGCGAGCTTGTCCACTACGGTCGGGCCGTCGGCGTCCTCACGCAAGATGTCGACCATGATGATATTGGTTTCGGGCATCACGACCGACACCCCGTCCAGCTCCGAGATCTGCTCTGCCAGCCGGCGCGCCCGACGGTGATCCTCCGCGATGCGCTCGAGGTGGTGGTCCAGCGCGTACAAGCCGGCGGCCGCCAGGATGCCCACCTGTCGCATGGACCCGCCCAGCCTTCGCCGAACGCGCCGCCCCCGGGCCAACGTGTCCGCCGGTCCCGCGAGCATGGAGCCAATAGGACAGCCGAGTGCCTTGGACAGGGCGACCATGACGGTGTCGGCCGTCGCCGCGTATTCCGACAGGCCGACGCCGCTGGCTGCACTGGCGTTCCACAACCGAGCGCCGTCCAGATGCACCGGCAGGCCATGCTCCTTCGCCACGTCGTGCACGGCTTTCAGCTTCGCGAGCGGCGCGACCTTGCCGCCGGCAGCATTGTGCGTGTTCTCCATGCAGATCAGCGACGTCTCCGGCTGCGGCACGTCTCTGGGCCGGATCGCTGCCCGTGCCAGGTCGCCATCCAGAATCCCGTCCGGCGTGTCCACGGGACGCACCAGCACACCCGACCACATGGCCGGCGCCGCTTCCTCCCAGTCCAGGATGTGCCCGCGCCGGTCGATGATCACTTCCGTACCGGGCCGCGTGTGGACCAGCACGGCGGTCTGGTTTGCCATGATGCCGCTGGGAAAGAACAACGCCGCTTCCTTGCCGAGCAGCTCCGCGACCCGGCGTTCCAGCCGTTCCACTGTCGGGTCATCGCCCAGGGCGGCGTCCCCCACTTCGGCAGTGGCGATGGCCTGGCGCATGCCATCCGTGGGACGCGTTACCGTGTCGCTGCGGAAGTCGATCACTTGTCCGCCTCCTGCGCCGCGGACAACGGTGCGCCGCAGTTGGCGCAGTAGCGGGCGCCTGGCTCGTTCGCCTCCAGGCACTGGTCGCAGACCGTGCCCTCGCGCAACGCCTTCCGGTACCGCTTCACTTCCGCATCCAGCGTGGCCTCGTCCATGGTGCCGGGCGCCGGCCGTACCAGCGGGATGATGACGGCAGCCGCCGCCAGCACGACCAGAATGCCGATGACCAGTATCTCCATTCCTGTCCCCTCAACGTGTGTATGCGGCCAATGTCAGCCCCAGCCCGACACCTGCAACATCAAAGGCGAGGTCCCGGATACTGAAGAACCGGCCACTTCTCTTATCGTGAATTTCCTTACCCACGCCGGCCGCCAGCGTCACCCCCGCGGCGACCGGCATGGCCACACGGGCATCCAGGCCGGCCGCCCGCGCGGCACCGAATGTCATCGTGGTCAGCGCGAACGACATGAACAGGTGCTGCGCCTTGTCTTCACGCAGCCACGGGTCCCGTGCGGCCGGCGCCACGACGACCGGCGCCGACCCGAGCCGCTCCTCTCGCAGAACGGGCACGACAACCCAAGCGGATGCGACAGACGACGATGTGACCGCCGCAACGCACTCGTTGCCCGCCGCGGGCACGGCACGGACCGATCCGCCGAGGCCGTACACCAGCGCCGACAGCACCAGGCCAAGCATGTTCATGTCCGCCGTCGCGCCATGGCAAGCGCCTCGGTCACGGCCTCCTCCTCGCTACCCGCTTCCGGCACGCCCAGCGATGCCGTCAGGCCCGGCCGGAAGAGGATCACCGGCACACCGATCTTGCGTGCCAGCGCAACCTCCGACAGCGTGCCCCACTCGCCGCCCACGGCAATGACCGCGTCCGACCCACGCACAATCAGCACGTTGCGCCCCTCTCCCAGCCCCGTGGCCAGCGGGACCCGGATGGACGGATTGGCCGCGTCGGCGTCCGGGCCCGGCAGGAGGCCGACTGTGAGGCCCCCGGCCTGCGCCGCGCCGCGTGCGGACGCTTCCATGACGCCGCCCAGCCCGCCGCAGATCAGCACGGCACCGGCCTCTGCCAGGCGGCGCCCGATTTCTTCCGCGGCCAGCAGCAGCGCCGGGTCCGAGCTCTGGCCCGCACCGCACACGCCGATGCGTAATGGTCGGCCCGCACGCTCAGGCATCGCCCGCCTCCGCCCAGGCCTTGGCTGCGGCGACGGCCCGGTCCCAGCCTGCGACCAGCGTCCGCCGTTCCGACGCCGACATGTCGGGTTCGAACCGGTCGGGCTCCGGCCGTGACGCGCCGAACGCCTCGGCGTCCGGCCAGACGCCGGTGGCGAGGCCTGCCAGGCCGGCAGCGCCCAGCGCCGTCGTCTCCAGCATCTGCGGCCGCTTGACCGGCAGCCCCAGCAGGTCCGCCTGGAACTGCATCAGCCAGTCGTTGGCGGCAGCACCGCCGTCCACTGCCAGGTCGCCGGCCTCGACGCCCGAATCGCCCACCATGGCCTCCAGGACGTCCCGCGTGCTGTACGCCATGGACTCGAGGGCGGCGCGCACGAGGTACGCACGACCGGTGCCCCGGCTCAGGCCGACGATGGTGCCTCGCGCCTCGGGCTGCCAGTGGGGCGCGCCCAGGCCGACGAAGGCGGGCACGAAGTACACGCCATCGTTCGACTCGACGGAAGCGGCGAGCGCAGCCGTTTCGTCCGCCCGGTCGATGACCTCCAACTCGTCGCGCAGCCATTGCACGGCCGCGCCCGCGATGAAGATGGAGCCTTCCAGCGCGTAGGCGGGTTGCCCATCGCGATCGCACGCCACCGTCGTCAGCAGGCCGTGCTTCGACTCCACCCGCCGATCGCCGGTATGCAGCAGCAGGAAGGCGCCCGTCCCGTACGTGTTCTTGGCCGCGCCCTCCCCCCAGCAGCGCTGCCCGAACAGCGCCGCCTGCTGGTCTCCGGCTACGCCCGCCACGGGGATCTCCGCCCCCAGCAGAGCAGCCTCCGCCGTCCCGAACACGCCGCTGGACGGACGCACCTCCGGCAGCAGCGCGCGGGGCACGCCGAAGAGGGACAGCAGCTCGTCGTCCCAGTCCAGCTTGTCGATGTTGTAGAGCAGCGTGCGCGACGCGTTGGTCGGCTCCGTGGCGTGCACGCGCCCGCCGGTGAGCTTCCAGATGAGCCAGGCATCGATGGTGCCGGCGGCCAGCTCACCGGCTTCCGCGCGCGCCCGCAAGCCGTCCCCATGCTCCAGCATCCACTCCAGCTTGGTGCCGGAGAAGTACGGATCGATGACGAGGCCGGTACGCGCGCGGATGTCGTCCTCGTGGCCGGACTGGCGCAGGTCGCGGCAGCGGCCGGCGGTGCGCCGGTCCTGCCAGACGATGGCGCGGTGCACCGGCTCGCCAGTCGCCCGATCCCAGACCACGACCGTCTCCCGCTGGTTCGTGATGCCGATGCCGGCAACCGCGGATGCGTCCACCCCGGCGTCGGCCAGCGCCTGGCGCGTCACGGCCAGCGTGACATCCCAGATTTCGGCCGCATCGTGTTCCACCCAACCGGGTTGCGGGAAGTGCTGCGTGAACTCCGAGTATGCACGCCCCCGCACCCGCCCGGTCTCGTCGATCACCAGACAGGTGCTACCTGTGGTGCCCTGGTCGATGGCAAGGATCGCCGGCATTCAGCTATTCTCCCGCTGTGCGAACAGGTCTTCGATCGCTTCCGCATACGGAGGATGCAGCACACCCCGGTCCGTGACGATGGCCGTCACCAGTTCCGCCGGCGTCACGTCAAACGCCGGCGAGTAGACCGCCACATCCGCCGGCGCCGTCAGCCGGCCGAACCCGCGTCGGACTTCGTCGGGGTCGCGTTCCTCGATGGGGATGGCGGCACCGGTCGCCGTCCCCCGGTCCAGCGTGCTGGTGGGCGCGGCCACGTAGAACGGCACACCGTGGTGTCGCGCCAGCACGGCCAGGGGGTATGTGCCGATTTTGTTGGCCACGTCCCCGTTCGCCGCGATCCGGTCGGCACCCACCAGCACCAGGTCCACACGACCCTGGCGCATGAGCGTGGCCGCCACCGAGTCCGCCACCAGCGTGACGGCGATGCCCGCGCGGGACAGCTCCCACGCGGTCAATCGGCTGCCCTGCAGTAACGGTCGCGTCTCGTCCGCATACACACGCAACGTCCGGCCGCGCTCCGCCGCGAGGTACAGCGGTGCCAGCGCCGTACCGATGCCGCCGGTGGCCAGGGCGCCTGCGTTGCAGTGCGTCAGCACCCCGACGGGGCCCTCCGGCAGCAGCCTCAGGCCGTGCTCGCCGATGCGCAGGCACATGGCCCGATCCTCCTCCAGGATCGCCTGGGCTTCGGCATGCAAGGCCTCCGCCAGCACACGCGGTCCGCCGGCCACGGCGGCCGCCCGCTGCCGCAAGCGATCCAGTGCCCACGCCAGGTTCACGGCCGTGGGACGCGTCGCACGCAGCCTGTCGCACACATCGTCCAGCCGCTGCAGGAATGCTGCACGGTCCTCGGACACGGCCCGGCCCAGCTCCACCACCACGCCCATGGCCGCCGCGATGCCGATGGCCGGCGCGCCGCGCACCGCCATGTCGCGGATCGCTGCGGCTACGGCGTCCGCCGAGTCCAGACGCAGCCGCACTTCGCGTTCGGGCAGGGCGCGCTGGTCCAGCAGGTCGACCGCCGCGCCATCGGCGGACCAACGCACCGCTGCCGGCACCTGCACGCTCACAGGGCCTCGATACCGCGGAAGGTGTAGTGCCAACCGACAGCGCGCAGCAGGGAGACGAGGCGGGCAAGCGGCAATCCCATGACGGCGAAGTAATCGCCGTCGATGCGGTCCACCAGCGTGGCGCCGTATCCCTGAATTCCGTAGGCGCCGGCCTTGTCCATGGGCTCGCCCGTGGACACGTACTGCACCGCCGTGCGCTGATCGAACGCACGGAACCACACGCGCACCCGCACTACCGAGCTCTTCATTTGCCCACCCGGCGCGATGACTGCCACACCCGTCTCCACCCGATGCATGGCGCCCTGGAGCCGCAGCAGCATGGCGACCGCGTCAGCTTCGCTCTCCGGCTTGCCCATTGGCGTACGGTCCACGACCACGATGGTGTCCCCGCCGATCACCAGCGCGTCCGGGTACGACGCCGCGACCGCCAGCGCCTTCTCGCGCGCCAGCCGCTCCACGTGGCCGCTCGTGTCCTCGCCGTCTTGCAGGACCTCCTCGATCTCCGACGGCACTGACCGGAAATCCAACCCCAGCATCTCGAGGAGCCGGCGCCGGCGCGGAGACGACGACGCCAGGATGATCGGCGGGACCGCGCCCCCGTCCCCGCTTGCCCCACTCATCGTTCGATGACCAGCGTGACGGGACCGTCGTTCACTAGATCCACGTCCATGTACGCGCCGAACTCGCCCGTCTCTACTGCGCCTGGTGCCTGCTCCCGGAGCACCGCGACGAACCGCTCGTAGAGATCCTCCGCCACGTCGGGGGCCGCCGCTTCCACAAAGCTGGGTCGCCGTCCGCGGCGCGCGTCACCGTACAGGGTGAACTGGCTCACCACCATGAGGTCGCCGCCGACATCCCCCAACGAGCGGTTCATCTTGCCCTCGTCATCCCCAAACACGCGCAGCCCCACGACGCGATTCGCCATCCAACGCAAGGCGTCATCGTCGTCGTCGTGCGTGAACGCTACGAGCAGCGCCAGGCCCGGCCCGATCCGGCCGCTCACGCGACCCTCTACGCGCACCTCACACCGCCGGACACGCTGCACCACTACGCGCACCGACTACTCCACGGTGACGGACTTGGCCAGGTTGCGCGGCTGATCCACGTCGCAGCCGCGCAGCACGGCGATGTGATAGGCCAGGAGTTGAAGGGGAACCGTCGCCAGCACGGGAGTCAGCATGTCGATCGTGTCCGGGATGGTGATCAGGTGGTCCGCCTTGTGGGCCAGCTCGCTGTTGCCTTCCGTGACGACCGCGATGACGCGACCGCCCCGCGCTTTCACTTCCTCGATGTTGGACACCACCTTGTTGTACACCGCGTCGTGGGGCGCCGTGCTTCATCTCGGCGGCCGGCAGGCCCTCCGCGTGCACGTAGCTGATCTCCTTCAGCTTCAGCGCGCCTTCCAGGGCCGTCGGATAGTTGTAGCCCCGGCCCAGGTACAGGAAGTTCGGCCTGTCCTGCAGGCTCTCCGCCAGCGCCCGGATCTTGTCATTCAACCCCAGCACCTGTTCCACCTGGCCGGGCAGCCGCTGCAGCGCCGCGACGATTTCCCGGCCTTCCAGGACCGACATGTGCCGCAGACGCGCCATGAGCGTCGTGAACAGCGCCAGCGTGGCCACCTGGCTGGTGAACGCTTTCGTCGACGCCACACCGATCTCGGGGCCGGCATGGATGTAGACGCCGCCGTCTGTTTCCCGCGCGATGCTGGAGCCGACGACGTTCACGATGCCCATGGCCGTGGCGCCCCGCTGTTTCGCTTCCCTGATCGCGGCCAGCGTGTCCGCCGTCTCGCCCGACTGGCTAATGGCGATCACAACCGTGTCGGGCGGAATCACCGGGCTCCGGTACCGGAACTCCGACGCGTACTCCACTTCCACGGGGATCTGCGCCAGCTCTTCCAGCATGTATTCGCCCAGCAGGCCGGCATGCCAGGAGGTGCCGCACGCCGTGATGATGATGTTGTTCACCCGCTCAAGCCGGTCCATGAGATGCCGCAGCCCCCCCAGCCGTGCCGTCCCCTCCTCTTCCAGCAGCCGCCCGCGCATCGTGTCGCGCAGCGTGTCCGGCTGCTCGGAGATTTCCTTGAGCATGAAGTGGCGATGCCCGCCCTTCTCGATGGCGTCCAGGTCCCAGGACACATGCTCCACTTCCTTGCTCACCCGGCTGCCGCGCAGCGAGTATGTACGCTCACCGTGGCGCGTCAGAACGGCCATCTCCTCGTCGTCGAGGTAGATCACGCTGCGCGTCTGTGCCAGCACGGCCGCCACGTCGCTGGCCACGAAGTAGTCGCCGTCCTCGCCCACCCCGACCAGCAGCGGACTGCCGCGACGCGCGGCCACGATCTTGTCCGGGTCGCGCGTGCTCACGATGACCAACCCGAACGTGCCCTCTACCTGGCTCAACGCCGCACTCACGGCTTCTTCCAGCGACGACTCGAACGCTTCCTCGATCAGGTGCGCCACGATCTCCGTGTCCGTCTCGCTGCGGAACGTGTGACCCAACGCTTCCAGCTGCTTCCGCAGCGTGCCCGCGTTCTCGATGATGCCGTTGTGCGCCAGGACGATCTCGCCCGTGCAGTCCGCGTGCGGGTGCGCGTTGATCTCGGTGGGGGCGCCGTGTGTGGCCCAGCGCGTGTGTGCAATGCCCCACGTGCCGCGCGGACACATGCCATCCCCGATGCGTTGCTCAAGGTTGTGGATCTTGCCGACCGCCTTCAGCGTCTCGAAGCGGCCGTCGCAGCCGACCGTGATCCCGGCGGAGTCGTAGCCGCGGTACTCCAGGCGCCGCAGCCCCTCCAGCAGGAGGGGCGCGGCTTCGCGATCACCAATGTACCCCACGATGCCACACATCTGCCGTTCCGTTCTCCCATTCCAATGGACCCGACCCCGCCGGGGAAGCACGTTTCGCGCGCGCCGACCGCGCCGGGCCCGACCGTCAATGCCTACGATGGCAGCAGCCTTCAATCGGCGTCGAGGGTCACGCGCACCCGCTCGATCAGCGCCCGCGCCTCATCTTCCTCGGGCGCTTCCGCGATCATGCGGAGGATGGGTTCTGTGCCCGATGGCCGGAAATGAAGCCAGCGCCGTTCGTCCGGCCAGCTCAGCCACAGCCCGTCCTGCCGGTCCACCGCCGGTGCAGCCAGCTCTTCTTCGAGTTGCTCGTACACCACGTCCAACGGTGCATCCGGGCGCGGCACCTTGTCTTTCAGGATCCGATAGGTACGGTGCGCCGCTACGAGTCCTTCCAGCGGCTCCCCAGTTTCCAGCAGCAGCTGAAGCACCAGGGCCGCTGCCACGCCCGCGTCGCGCGTCAAGTGGACGTCCGGGAGAATGACGCCTCCGTTCCCTTCTCCGCCGACGACCGCCCCTGCGCTCTGCATTCGCCGCGCCACGTTGATCTCACCCACCGGCGCTCGCTCGAAGTGGACCCCTGCCGCCTCCGCCACGTCCGCCACCACCTGGCTGGTGGAAAGGTTCGTCACCACCGGGCCCGGCCGGTGACGCAGCACCAGTGTGGCCGCCAGGGCCAGCGTGAAATCCTCGCCCACGGCCCGACCCCGTCCGTCCACCAGCGCCAGCCGGTCGCCGTCCGGATCCGTCGCCAGGCCCAGGTCGGCGTGCGTCTCCCGCACCAGTGCGCCCAGGTCGCCCAGGTTCTCGGCGACCGGCTCCGGCGGCCGCGGGAAATGCCCGTCCGGCTCCATGTTGAGTCCTACCACCTCGCACCCGAATGCCTCCAGCAACGGCGGCAGCAGCATGATGCCCGCGCCCCGGATGCCGTCCAGCGCAACGCGGAACCGCCGAGCTCGCAGCCCGTCGACGTCCACGAACGCCAGCTCCAGCAGCGCAGCGATATGCCGCTCCACCGCCTCTTCGTCCGTCCCCGCCACCCCGATGGCGTCCCACCCCGCCCACCGCTGCGCCCCGTCGTCCAAATAGGCGCGCATCGCACGACTCTCGTCGGCGTCCAGGAACATCCCTGATCCCGAGGCCAGCTTCAGGGCGTTCCATTCCACGGGATTGTGGCTGGCCGTCACGATGATGCCGCCCGCCGCACCCAACTGCTCCACGGCCAGGAGTGCGGTGGGCGTCGGCACCAGGCCGACATCCACCACCCCAGTACCCACCGCCTGCAGTGCACCGGTGACGAGCCGCACGAACATGGGCCCCGACGTGCGTGAGTCGCGCGCCACCACCACCAGCGGGCGCCCGCCCACCACCGCTTTCAGATAGGTGCCGAACGCCGCCGCAAAGCGCGTCACGACGGCCGGCGTCAACGATTCCCCGACGCGCCCGCGCACACCGGACACACTCACCATCAGGCCCGCAGGTGGCTGAAAGGACATCGCCCTCCGGAAGGTTCACGAAAGAAGGCCGCGAAAACACACTCGTGGCGCGACGAAACGTAGGCAAGCGCCGGACGGCGGACAAGTCGTCACACGAAGACACGAGGGGCACAAAGGAATGGCCGGATCACACCGGCAACTCCCGGACGAGCAGCTCCACGAGCGTGTCCGGGTTGTCGGCATTGAGCCAGTGACCGCCTTCCACATCGTGCACCGTCACGCGGGTGCGCTCGGCGGCGGCGCGGATGCGAGCGATGGATTGCGCCATCACCACCGATTGCGTGGCCCGGACGAAGTGCAGCTCCACACCGGCGGGCGGCTCCTCCACGACGCCCCACAGGTCCGTGTCGAAGAAGTCCCGCAGCAGGGTTTCCATGTCGTCGAAGTCGATGCGCCAACGGTACCGGCCATCGCGCCACTCCAGGTTCGTGACCATCCACTGGGCCACCGGTCGGGCGATGCCCTGCCCGGCGAGCGCGTCAATGGCCGCGCCACGGGACTCGTAGGAGCCCGGCGCCCGCCGCAACGCGCCCAGCATGTCCCATGCGCTGCCCTCGGGCGCGCGCGCTTCCGGTGTCGAGTCCACGACCCAGACCTGCTTCAGGTCCGGAGGCTCGTCCACGGCATAGCGCAGCGCCACCTTCCCGCCGAAGGAATGGCCCAGGACGGCCCCTGCCCGCAAGCCGGAAAGACGCACCAGATCCGCCAGGTCTCCCGCCGCCGCCGCGATGGTGTGGGGCGGTGGAAATCCTTGCGAATCCCCATGCTGGCGCAGGTCCACGAGTACCGCACCCCAGTCCTCGCGCCGCCGCATCACGCGACGCGCGACCTGCCCCCAGTTGCGTCCCGCTCCGTAGATGCCATGCAGCACCAGCAGCCAGCGAGACGGCGTGCTCCCGCCGGTCACCCGTTCGTGGGACAGCGTCTTCTTTGTCAACCGATCTCCCGGGACCGTGTTCGTCTTCGTGTTCGTGTTCGTCTTCGTTCAGGACTGCAGAGCTCGTGCAACGCAACCCGCTCCGTGCCCCGTCACGTTTCACGTTTCACGCTCTCTGCCATGCTTCGGGCGTGCCGGGCCGGACGCAAGGGCATCGCGGTCCTGCACCGCACCGCCCTCCATTGCCCGGTTTGCGCGCCGCGGGTTACATTGCGCTCCCATTCCGATAACAGAGATCACAGGCCTTTTCCCATGACGGATGATCGACACCGTTTCGCGACCCGAGCCATCCACGCCGGGCAACAGCCGGACCCCACGACCGGCGCCATCATGCCGCCGATCTATCAGACCTCGACGTACGTTCAGGAGGCGCTGGGCAAGCCGCGGGCCGGTTACGAATACGCCCGCGTGCAGAACCCGACGCGGCACGCGTTGCAGGAGAACATCGCGGCTCTGGAAGGCGGCCGCCACGGCGCCGCCTTCGCCACCGGCCTGGCGGCGATCGAGGCTGTGGTCAAGCGCCTGTCGGCCGGTGATCACGTGGTCACGGAAGAGAACACGTACGGTGGCACAACACGCATGTTCCAGCACGTGCTGTCCCGGCTGGGCATCGAGTTCACCTTCGTGGACAGCCGGGACACCGACCAGATCCGTGATGCGATCCGCCCCAACACGAAGCTGGTGCACCTGGAAACGCCCACCAACCCGATGATGCGGCTGACGGACCTGCCCGCGGCCGCGGAAGTCGCCCACGCCGCCGACGCGCTGGTATGCGTGGACAACACGTTCGCCACTCCGTACAACCAGCGGCCGCTGGAGCTGGGGGCGGACATCGTCGTGCACTCCACGACGAAGTACCTGAACGGACATTCGGATGTGGTAGGCGGCATGGTCGTCACGAACAACGACGACGTGGCGGAAGAACTGTACTTCCTGCAGAAGAGCGCCGGGGCCGTGCCGGGCCCCATGGACTGCTGGCTCGTGCTGCGCGGGACCAAGACGCTGCACGTACGCATGGAGACGCATAACCGCAACGGCCTGGCGGTGGCCGAGTTCCTCGAACAACACTCGAAGGTCGAGCAGGTCAACTACCCGGGACTGGCTTCTCATCCGCAGCACGAGCTCGCCAAACGGCAGATGCACGGCTTCACCGGGATGCTGAGCCTGGAGCTGGGGTCGCCGGAACGTGCTCGCAAGATGGTGGAGGGCACGCGCATCTTCGCGCTCGCTGAGAGCCTGGGCGGCGTGGAGAGCCTGATCGGGCTGCCAGCCCTGCAAACGCACGCATCGGTGCCGGCGGACCGCAGGGCTGCCATGGGCATCACGGACAGTTTGGTCCGCCTTTCGGTGGGCATCGAGGACATCGACGACCTCCTGGAGGACCTGGACCAGGCGCTTGCTGACGCGTGAAGATGCCGAAACTGCTACCGAACGGGCGCCGTAGAGGCCCCCAGATGCCACCGGCCTCCTGAGAGGAGTCGTCTCATGCCCGACGATCTGCAGCGAGAACGCAGCCATATCATCCTGACCGGGATCAGCTCCGACACGTGGGAACACCCCGCGGATCGTGCCGCACTGGCCGCTTTGCGGCGCCTGCCCGGGTTCGACGAGGTGCTGAAGAAGGTGTTCGGGCTGTTCGGCGAGAAGCCGGTCCGGCTGGCCTTCCAGGCCAACGCCGTCAAGGTCTCCGAAAAGCAGTTCCCCGACGTGCAACGGCTCTACATCGACGTGCTGCGCACGATGGATTCGCCTGCGCACTACCCGCTCTTCGTTTCGCAGACGCCGATCGTGAATGCGGGTGCGTACGGCATGAACGAGCCGTTCATCGTGCTGAACTCGGGCACCATCCGCCTGCTCACCGACGAAAGCGAGCTCCGGTTCCTGCTGGGTCACGAGCTGGGCCACATCATGTCCGGACACGTCCTGTACCGCACCATGACCGTGCTCCTGCTCCGCCTTGCCCAGTTGGGGTTCCCCATCGTCGGCCTGGCCGCCCGCGCCATCCTGCTCGGCCTGCTCGAATGGAATCGCAAGGCGGAGCTCTCCTCGGACCGCGCCGGGCTTCTCGCCGTGCAGAACGCTGAGGCCGCGCTCGGGTCCTTCCTTCGCCTCGCCGGCGGCGGCACAAGCGAGGAGACCGACCTGAACGAGTTCCTGGTCCAAGCGGACGAGTACCGCAAAGGCGGTGATGTGGCCGACGCCGTGTTCAAGGTGCTCAACCTGCTGGGCATGACGCACCCGTTCCACACCCTGCGTGCCGCCGAATTGCGCGACTGGATCGAGGCCGGCGACTATGACCGCGTCCTGCGGGGCGAGTATCAGCGACGCACCGACGAGCGGCGGCCCTACGCCGAAGACCTGGCCGAGGCCGCACGGGCCTACCGCGAGGAAGCGGCCGGCATCATGGAGCAGTTCGGCGAAGCCGCCAAGCGCATGCGCGATCAATTCACCGACGCGTTCAAGAAACCACGATGAAGATCCTCATCGTTGGCAACGGGGGCCGGGAACACGCCCTCGTCTGGAAGATCAAGCAGGATGACCCGGATGCCGTCTGCTACATCACCAAAGGCAATGGTGGTACGGACGCCCTGGCCATCCATTTGCCGTTCGGTCCCGACGAGCTGCCGGCGCTGACGCCCTGGGCGGAAGCCGAAAGCATCGACCTCGCCATCATCGGTCCCGAGGCGCCCCTCGCCGCCGGACTCTCTGACGACCTCGAGGCGCACGGCGTGCCCGTGTTCGGTCCGTCTCGCGCGGCGACGCGCATCGAATCCTCCAAGCGTTACGCCAAGGAGCTGATGCGGCGCGCCGGCGTGCCCACCGCGCGCTTCCGGTCGTTCACCGACCCGGACGAGGCGGCACACTACATCACAGACCAGGGCGCGCCCATTGTGGTCAAGGCGTCCGGCCTTGCCGCCGGCAAGGGCGCCATCGTCTGCCAGACCCCGAAGGAAGCCGTCGACTCCGCTCGCGCCATGCTCCAGGCCCACCAGTTCGGCGAGGCCGGAGACGAGGTGGTCGTGGAGGAGTTCATGGAGGGCGAAGAGCTGTCCGTGTTCTGCCTGACGGACGGCACCGATGCTGTGCTGCTGCTACCCTCGCAGGACCACAAGCAGATCGGTGAAGGGGACACCGGCCCCAACACAGGCGGCATGGGCGCTTACGCGCCGGTGTCCATCGCGGACGACACACTGCTCGACACGGTCCGCGGCACCATCGTCCAGCCTACGCTCGATGCCCTGCGGGACGACGGCGCCGCGTTCCGCGGGCTCCTTTACGCCGGTCTCATGCTCACCGATGAAGGCCCCAAGGTCGTGGAGTTCAACGCACGTTTCGGCGACCCGGAAACGCAGGTCGTGCTGCCCATGCTCCGCTCCTCACTGCTCGACATGCTGCTGGCCGTCGCGCGCCGGGACGGTGTCGCGGGGGTGACACCCGAGTGGCGGCCGGGCGCGGCCCTGACCACCGTCCTGGCCTCCAGCGGCTACCCGGGCGCGTACGAGAAGGGCAAGCCCATCGAGGTGCCCCTCGACCTGCTGGAGGCCGACGACGTCCAGATCTTCCATGCCGGCACCCGTCGCACCGGTGGCCACCTGCTCACGGCTGGCGGCCGCGTTCTCGCCGTGACCGCCGAAGGCGACTCGCTGCAGCAGGCCGCCGACCGCAGTCGCGCAGCTGCCGACCGCATTGCCTTCGAAGGACGCCAGTTCCGGCGCGACATCGGCTGGCGCGAGCTGGAACGGCATGCCGGAGCTGCCTGAGGCCGAAACCATCGTCCGGGACCTGCGCCGCCAGCTGCCCGGCAGCCGGATCTCCGGCATGCGTGTCCCCTTCCCGGACATCCTGGCGCCCGACCTCTCCCCTCACGCACTGCACGACGCCGTGGCAGGCAACGCGTTTGTCGACGTCCAGCGCCGCGGCAAGAACGTCGTGTTCCTCCTGGCAGACCATTGGCGCATCGTCGTGAACCTGGGCATGACCGGGAGGCTCGTCATCGACGACGCGCCCCGCGCGGACGAGCTGCGGCACGTCGCCGCCCGATTCCTCCTCGCTGACGGCCGTACGCTGCTCTTCGACGACACCCGCCGGTTCGGACGCATCGACCTGTTCGAACCCGCCGCCTGGAAACGACGCGATCACGAGCTGGGCGCCGAGCCCTTGCGACCGTCTTTCACCGCCGCCCGCCTGCACGCCCTGACCACCCGTTCCCGCTCCCCTGTTCGCAACTGGCTGCTGGACCAGCGACGGGTTGCCGGCATCGGGAACATCTACGCCAATGAGGCCCTGTTCCGGGCTCGAATTCACCCCGCCCGCCCCACCAACACCCTCGACGCCACCGAAGTCGCCCGCCTGCACCGCGCCCTCCGCGCCGTCCTGCGCGACGCCATCCGCGCGCGCGGCACCACCCTCCGGGATTACCGCGACGGGTCCGGCGAGACGGGTACGTTCGAGCCACGCCTGCGCGTCTACGGCCGCGACGGCGAGTCGTGCCCGCGCTGCGGCGACGCCATCCAGCGGATCGTCCTCTCGAACCGCTCGGCGTTCTTCTGTCCGACATGCCAGGGGTGAAGCGAAGCCGATACTCCCAGGAGCATACGGCGAGTCGGCGACGGACCCACCACCCCACCCCATCCGATGCTTGCCGAACATTTCCCGAAGGCCTCATATTGCTTCTTCGACTTCCATTCGGACGACGATGAAGCCAGACGAACGCCTAGCCAGGCTCCGGGACCAGGTCCGCGCCACAGCCGAGAATCGGCCCGGGGTCTATCGCATGCTCGGCCCTGCCGGCGACCCGATCTATGTGGGCAAGTCGATCCGCGTGCGCGGCCGGCTGCTGTCCTACTTCCGCGCAGATCGCGGAGAGAAGGCGGCGGAGATCATTGCCTACGCGCACCGGATCGAGTGGGACTACGTGCCCAGTGAGTTCGCGGCCGTGCTGCGCGAGTTCCGGCTTATCCGGCGGTGGCGTCCCGCGTTCAACGTGGAGCACAAGCGCAAGCGCGCGGTGTGCTTCGTGAAGGTCCCGTGCGAAACGGCACCGCGGCTGCTGGTCACAGGGCAGCTGCGTGACGACGGTGCGGCGTACCTCGGCCCGCTCCAGGGCATCGACCGGGTGCGCAAGGCCGTGCGTGAGCTGGCCAATCTCCTGGAGCTGCGGGACTGCCCGGCGAAGACGCCGCTGCGACTGGCTGACCAGGCAGACCTGTTTGGCCTCTCATACCCTGCCCTGTGCGTGCGTGCGGAGCTGCACCGCTGCCTCGCGCCGTGCGCTGCCGGCTGCACCGAGTCGGAGTACCGCGACCGCTTGGCCGTAGCGTTCCGGTTCCTGGACGGGAAAAGCGATGCACCCCTGGCGCTGCTCCATCAACGCCAGGTGCAGGCGGTGGAGCGCTGGCAATTCGAGTATGCCGCCGAGCTTGAAGAACGTGCGACCCGGCTCATCGGCGTGCGCAACGAGTTGGCGCGCGTGCGGCAGGCCAGAAACGCCCTGTCGTCCGTGTATGCCGTGCCGGGCCATGAGGGCGACGACCGCTGGTACGTGCTCAACGGAGGGCGGGTGGTGGATGAGATGGAAGCGCCTCGCTCGGCTTCGGCCCGACGCCTCGCCCTGCGCCGGGTTCGGCGGCAGCTCCAGCGGTCCGCTCCGTTGAGGCGCGCGGGGGCCGATGCCATTGCGGAGATGCTGCTCGTGATGCGCTGGTTCCGACGCCGCCCGGAGGAGCAGACCCGACTCCTGGCCCCGGCCGGTGCCGAAGAGGCACGGCGCATCGCCTAGTACTACGTCAACTCCACCAGTAGCACGTCCTCGCCCCCGTCCCCCAGATCCAGCAGCGCCAGCGAAGGTCTGCCGCCGAGGCGGCCGGGGCCCGCGGCCCCGGGATTCACGAACAGCGTGTCCTCGTAGCGGTCGATGGCCGCGATGTGCGTGTGCCCGTACACGACGATGTCCGCGTCGGGGCACGCTTTGTGGAGGTTGAGCGGGTTCGGCGCGCCCATGGCGTGCCCGTGGGTGAGGACGACGACGCGGCCTTGCAGCTCCAGCTCCAGTTCCAGACCCAGCCTCGCCCGCAGATCGTCGCCGTCCGTGTTGCCGCACACCGCATCCACCGGCGCGATCGTTTCGAGCTCCACCAGGATGTCCGACCGGCCCACGTCGCCAGCGTGCAGGATCCGGTCGACCCCGTCCAGCGCGTCGAAGACCGACGGCCGCAGGGCACCATGCGTGTCGCTGATCAGCCCTACCCTCACGATGTTACCTGCTTCACCCTCACGTCAGTATCGCCCGTAGCTCTGCATGTTGGGTCCGATGAGCAGCGCGTTCACATACGGCAGGAACGCCGAATACCAGAACTGGCGGAACATCGGGTCGCCCGCGAACAGGATCACCCGACCACGGCGCACCGGCTTCGTAACCAGCCAACCCGCACGGGAAAGCCGTTCCAGGTTTATGCTGCCGATCACCCCGCTGATGGCCTTCAGGTCTTCCGGAAAATACGCCACCGTCTCGTAGGACGGGTCCGGCTCGAAGGCACGCGTCCCCGTCTGCAGGACGAACAGGCGCGTGTCGTCACCACCGGCCGCCACACCGAACGCCAGCGGATTCCCCGGATCCAAGGTGACCGGAAGGACCGTGCCGGGCACGTCCTCCCGCCAACGCTGTTGCTCCCGCTGCTCCCGGGTCTGGAGCCCGCGCTCCATGGTCGAGTCGCGTCCCTCCCGCGCCTGCCTCAGCTTGATGCCAGCAATCGGATCACCCACCGCCTGCGCGCCGGAGCCCACCGCCACCAGCGTGCCACCCGCCTCGACCCACTGCTTCAGCGCGTCCACCGTTCCGTTGCCTGGACGCCGGACTTCCGGCACCACGACGACGTCGTACGACGCCAGCGTCGTCCCGTTCACGCCATCCATCGGCAGCGCGTCGAACGGCAGGCCCAACGTCTGCTCCAGGAAGTACCAGTGCGCGCCGTAGGACATAGCGGACGTGCCTTCGCCCGTCAGCACCGCCACCCGCGGCAGGGACAGATCGAGCGACTCCTCCGTCCCCAGCTCCGGACCGTCCTCCGTCCAGCCAGTCCGCACCGCCGTGGCCAGGCCCGACAACCCGCTGGCCGCGACCCGCGCTGTCAGCGAATCGTTGGTCTGGCGCGGCAGGAAGATAGTGCCCCGCGGCCACGCACCGGCCGCATTCCGGAACGGCTTTTCCAGCAGCGTGGCCCGGCCTCCGGCCTTCATGAACCGCACCATTCCCGCCCAAGCCTCGAGCGTCGGTTTCACCAGGTAGCCGTAAGGTTCTGCGTCCATCGCGGACGCCGATGACGAAGTCGATTCCTCGAACGCCCGGTCCTCCTTCGACGTCGGTTGCCAGCCGGCATCCGGTTCGCTTGGCACCGAGTACGCCGCCACGCCGTACGCGTACGGCAGCGACCAGGCCGAGATGTCGTACGAGAAGTTCGCCTTCAGCAGCGCCTCGGGCTCCAGTAGCGCGACCGCGAGCCGGCCGCGCCGTTGCTTCGCCTGCACCCGGAACGTGCCCGCAGGGAAATCGCGACGCGCGGCGAAACCGGCGTTCGGCTGCGCGTCCGCACGGAACGCGTGCGTCGCCCGGTCCACCCGGATGCCTTCGTCCTGAAGCAAAGCAACGAGAGCACGCGCCCGCTCCCCGGAACCGCTCGGCACCAGCAGGTAATCCGACAGCCCCTCCGCGATGTTGCGATGGTACGCCGCGAAATCCAGCAACAGCCGCGTCCTGGCCGCGGCCGCCGCCTTGACCGTCGTCTCACCTGCCACCCGGTGGTGCTCGCTCCGCTCCGCCAGCGTCAGCTGCGTGCCGTCCGGCCGGTCCACGACCAGCCCCGCACTACCGCCGCCGGCCTGCTCGTACGTCATGCCAATCGCGCCTTCCAGGCTCGGCCAGCTGTCGCCGTACCCCGGGTAGAACAGGTCGAACGATTCCGCCGCGTAGTACTGCCAGCCCCGGGCGTCGAACGCCGCCGCGTTCGCCTTGCCGAAATAGTCCATCCACTCCAGCGTCGAGGCCGGGAAGATCGGATTCACCGGCGGTGTCGGCGGAAAGAAGAAATAGGTCGAGCGAGGCGACATTTCGTGGAAGTCCACGTGGACCTGCGGCGTCCACCGGCTCCACGTCGCCAGGCGCTGCCGCGTCTCCGGCTGCGTCGCCCACGCCCAGTCGCGGTTCAGGTCGAACAGCCAGTGGTTGAGGCGACCACCCGGCCACGGCTCCCGATGCTCCCGCGACGCCGGATGCGGATTCGGCTCCGCGCCCCGCGCCTGCCGGTAGAAATTCACGTAACGATTGCGGCCGTCCGGGTTCACCACCGGGTCGATGACCACGACGACCGAGTCCAGCACTCCGGCCACGCTCGGAGCGCCGCGCGCCAGGTCCCACGCGGTCCACATCGCCGCCTCGCTCGACGAGCTCTCGTTGCCGTGCACCCCGTAGCTCAGGTAGACCACCACGGGATTCGACGACGCGATCGCGCGCGCCTGCGATTCCGGCAAGCTCGGGTCCGCCAGCTGCCGATGGCGCGCCAGCACATCATCCAGGTGCGCCAGCACGGACGGACGGGCCACCACCACCTGGATCAGCGGTCGCCCTTCACCCGTCTTCCCGTACCGCTCCACCCGCACCCGATCGGGCACGGCCGCCGCCAACGCATCCATGTAACGCACGACATCCGCGCCGGGCGTGAAACGCGCTCCACGAGCGTAGCCCAGCACGTCCTGCGGGGAGGGCACCTGCGTGGACTGGGCAGTCAGAACCGCCGGCGAGAATCCACGCAGCACGAGCACTGCGAGGGCAGCGACCAACCATCGTCTCGTAGACATGGGACCCGAATCGATTGTGTGACGCACAACGCGGCGGGTTACCCCGGCCGCAACACGGAACGCTGCCACGATAGCCCGCCGCGCTTTGCCTCACAAGCGACGGGTAACCCCGAAACGACGACGCATTCAGGCCGCGGCCGCTTCCTCCTCCTCCACACGCACCGTCATCTCCGGCGCATGCATCAGTGTGTTGTGCACCGCGCAGCTCCGCGCCACCCGGTCGATCGCGTCCCGGTACTTCTCCGGCACCGCCTCCGGCAACACCACCCGCAGGTCGAAACGACCGACCCGGTTCGGATTCGGCGCCCCCAGCATCTCCACCTCAACACGCATCCCCTCGTGTGGAATCCCACGCGCATTGCAGAACTGTTGCACGTACAACGCCACACACGTGCCCAGCGCCACTCCCATCATTTCCAGCGGCATCGGCGCGCTGTCCTCCCCACCTGCGCGCGTCGGCTGGTCCGTTTCCACACGGTGGCCCCGCACGTTTGCCACGAACTTCACCCCGCCTTCATGCGTCACGACCATCATCACGACCTCCCGTCGTATGTCGGCTGCCCCGCTGTTCATCACCATTTGATCACGTAGGAATATAGTCCCGCCCACGCCACACCACAACCCGGCCTTCGGCGCTCGCGCCGGAACCGGCGCACCGTCTGCCGGGAGCTGCCGTGCCGTGCGGCGCGGAGCCGGGGTCGGAGCATCGGCCGCGGCGTTTTGCCGACTGTGGGAAAACTCCCGACAAGGTCGGGAATGCGCCCACGGCAGAATCCACGTTCTCCCGACTGGCGCGCCGGACGCGGGGCTTTATGATCGTGCAGTCCGGAATGGACCATGTGAAACGGAAGACGAGAAACGATGAGCGATAGATTGGCATACGAGGGCCCGGCGGCCGGGACCTCGAAGCGTGGGGTGGGCGGCGAGAAGGTCTGGAAGGTGATCCGGGTCGTGCTGGTCGTGCTGGCGCTGGCGTGGACAGCGTACTGGGCGATGCCAATGCTGGAGGCGGTGCGTACCCAGACGACGCTCGGCCAGAGTGGCCTTCCTGCGAGTGGCCCGACGGCGTGGCAGGTTCTGGAAGTGTTCTTCGTGGCTGCGCACTACGGCATCTTCTGGCTTGCGGGCCTGGGCGGGTTCGGAGCCACCGGGTGGGCAACGCGCCAGGTTCTGCGCCGGGTCTGAGGTTCCCGACGCCGCCGGCGACGGCCTGGGTGGTGGGCTAGCGTACCAGGTGGAACCAGGTCTGCCGATCCAGCACCCAGTGGCGGCCGCCGGTACCGTACAAATAGGCATCTTCTTCCAACCCCATGTGCACGGGCTGGCCCTCCCACTCGGGGACGGGCGTTGTGGCCTGGAGCTCGATGGCGAACCAGGTGTTGGGGCGGACCGGCACGTCGGGGCACCATCTTTCCCATCACGATATCCTGTAACGGATTGCCGTTGGTGAGGGCTGCATAGAGACCGGCTGGCGCGTCGGACTCGCCGGGCCGCAGCACGTAGCCCATGTGCTGTGTGTCGGTGTTGAGGCCGAGGCAGCGGCCACGGCAACGCCGAGACGGCGTTTCATGGATCGCTCCGTCGGTTCAGGGTCGCTCAGCAGTCCCAACGTGAACGGCTGCAATGCCCCCCGTTAACGTCTGCCAGCGCACGTCCCGGAATCCTGCCTGCTCCATGCGCGCGGCCAGGTCGGCGGGAGCCGGGAATTCCAGTACGGACGCCGGCAGGTACGCGTATGCGCTGGCATGTCGCGACACCACGCGTCCCAGGCGTGGCAAGATCCCCGTGAAGTAGGTCAGGTAGAGCGCTCGCAACGGCTGCCGGGCCGGCACGGAGAACTCCAGCACGACGAAGTGCCCGCCGGGCCGCAGGACGCGGGCGACCTCGCGCAGTCCTGCGTCCAGGTCCGCCAGGTTCCGCACGCCGAAGGCCACCATGGCGCCGTCGAAGCCGCCCTCTGGAAAGGGCAGGTGCAGCGCATCGGCGCATGCAGGGAGGACTTCGTCGTTCCGGATCTTGGACGCTCCGCGCGCCAGCATGGGAAAGGCGAAGTCGGAGCCTACGACGACGCCGTCGAATGCGGGCCGGCGCGCGAGCTCGCGGGCCAGGTCGAACGTTCCGGCGCACAGGTCGAGGAAACGGCCGCTGGATGGTCCGGCCTGCAACAAGGCGTCCACGGCCCGGCGGCGCCAGCGGCGGTCGATGTTCAGGCTGAGCAGGTGGTTGAGCAGGTCGTAACGAGGGGCGATGGCGCCGAACATGCGCTGAACGGCGCTCGCCTTGTCGCGGTCGTCCGGCAGATTAGCGGCGTTCATGAAGGTCGCGAAAGCCCGTCCGGAGCGCTAAACTACGCTTTCGGGAAGCCCCGGAAGCTACGCGGCGTCCCACCGCCTATCAACCCCGAGGCCGAAACACGGGACGTGCCCGGATCGTATTGGGTGCGTGGAACCCCCGGAATCACGCCGCGAAGCCGGTGAATTACGCGGAGCTGACAGATCAGGACGTGGTCGCCTACGCCCGGCAGGGGCGCGAATCGGCGTACCGCGAATTGATCGGTCGTTACGAGCGGCCGGTCTTTTCCGTCATCTACCGCATGGTCCGGGACCGCGAACGGGCGGAAGATCTGGCGCAGGAGACCTTCATCAAGGTGTTCAATGCGCTGGACCGGTACGATCCCAAGTACAAGTTCAGCTCCTGGATCTTCAAGATCGCCCACAACACGACGATCGACCTTTTGCGCAAGAAGGAGCCGGAGACACTGTCGTTGAACGGATCGCCGCACGCTCGCACCGAAGAGCAAGTGGAAGCGAGCTCGCTGACCGCAGTGTCGCATGATGAAGACCCGGAGCAGTACACTTCCAGCAAGGAGTTGGGCAGCGAGATCGAGGCGGCTCTCGACGAGTTGCGCCCGGAGTATCGGGAAGCGCTGGTCCTCTGGCACATCGAAGGTCGCCCGTACGATGAGATCGCGGAGATCATGGACCTGCCATTGGGAACGGTGAAGACCTATATCCATCGCGGGCGCAACGAATTGCGCGGTTTGTTGACGCATCTGCGCTCCTGAAACTCCCGGCACGGGAATCCCGTAGGGTTGAACGGACAACGGAAACACGGAGCATCGACTTGAGCGATTCACCGCAGCATCCGACGCCGGAACGGCTTCAGGCGCTCGTCGAGGAAACCCTCGACGAGGCCGACCGCGTCGTCGTGCAATCGCATGTTGCTTCCTGCACGCACTGTCAGGCGGAGCTGCAGGAATGGCGATCGCTGTTCACGGCGCTGGCCGGGTTGCCGCAGCACGCGCCCTCCGCCGGCTTTGCGGAGCGCGTCATGGCCGGCATCGCGGTGGGCGAGCCGTGGTCGGTGCGGGTGCTGGAACTGCTCCGGCGGCTGGTGCCGAGCACCACCGCGGGCTGGGCGTTCGCCACG
The DNA here is from genome assembly GCA_037388885.1 of Gemmatimonadota bacterium. GTDB lineage: Bacteria > Gemmatimonadota > Gemmatimonadetes > Longimicrobiales > RSA9 > JARRJS01. The sequence continues at coordinate 69,745 of JARRJS010000002.1, read as the reverse complement.
GCGTTCATGGCGCTCCCGGTCCTGGCCGGCACGGGCGTCCTGGTCTGGCTGATGTCACAGCCGGGTGTCACCGCCCAGGGTCTGTGGCTCATCGTCGCCAACGGCTTGCTCGGGGCGGCGGGCAGTGCCGGAAGCTGGCTGTGGAGCCAGTGGCTGCAGAGCCCGCTCGCCGTGTACGCCGCGGACGCGTTCCAGGCCATCAGCGGCAGGTCGGGCGGCACAATCGGTCTGGCGTTCGTCCTGCTCGCCACGGTCACGGCCGGCTCCGTCTGGATCCTTTACGAAAACCTGTTCCGCCGTCACACGCGGAGATCTCAACATGCATCGTACAGCTTCTAAGCCGGGCGGCCATGTGCTGGCCTTCACTGCCGCGGTGCTGCTGGCCCTGCCGGCCTCGCCGGCTCGCGCGCAGGAGAAACCCGCCGCACAGGCAAGCCAGATTCTGTCCAGCCAGATCCAGATGTCGCGTGAGGGCGCCGCGGAGCTTAAGCTCGAGCTCCGGGGCGGACGTACACTCGACCTGGCCCTGGACGAGGCGGGCGACGTTCGCATGAACGGGGAGCGTATCGGCCGCTACGAGCGGGGGGACGCGCTCTATCAGTCCTGGCGCGCATTGCTCAGCAAGGCGATGGAGGCACCGGACGACAAGCTGGCGGCGTTGTTGGTGTCGTGGCAGCCGCCGCAGAATGGTGTGGCCCAGCGATTGGATCGGGAGCTGGAATCCGTGCTCCAAGCTCCCGCGGAGAACGCGCCGGCGGCCGAAGCGTCGACGCCGGCCGATGCACCTGTGCAGGCGAAGACGGCCGCAGCCCAGTCGAAGCAGGAATCTGCAGACACGGCGGCCGCCCAGTCGCAGGAAGCGCGTTCAGGCGAAGACAGCATCCGGCTGTTGAACGAGCGACTGCGGGCCCTGCAGGGTGCGCTGGAGGACGTGGATCCGAGCATCGACATCAACCAGGGCCTGGACCCGGAGCAGTTGAGGGCACAGATCCAGCGAGAGATCCGCGACAAGTTGCGGGCGGAGCTGAGGACCGAGGTGAGCCCGATCTCCAGGAGCCCATTCCGTCACATCTGGCGCGGTCTTTCGGGTATCTTCTCCACGCTCATCGCATACGCCATTCTGGTGGGCCTGGGGTTCCTGGGTGTGTTCTTCGGACGCAAGTACCTGGAGGGCATCTCCGACACGGCGCGCGAAGCCACGCTGCGGTCCATGCTCGTGGGGGTCGCCGGCTCGTTCCTTGTGCTGCCGGCGTGGATCCTGGGCATGATCGCCCTCGCCATCTCCATCGTCGGCATCCCGCTCCTGGTCGTGTGGGCGCCGCTGTTCCCGGTGGCCGTGTGTCTCGCGGCGATCGTGGGCTACCTGGCCGTCGCCCACGCCGGCGGCGAAGCACTGGCGGAACGTCGCTTCGACGGTGGCGACTGGTTCAAGCGCGCGAACTCGTACTACTACATCATGACCGGCGTCGGCCTGCTGCTGGTCCTGTACCTGGCCGCCCACATCGTTGGTATGGCGGGTCCCTGGCTGGGCTTCCTGCGCGGGTTGCTGACGTTCTTCGCCGTCGTGGTGACCTGGGCCGCGTTCAGCATCGGCTTCGGAGCCGTGCTGATCTCCCGGGCCGGCACGCGGCCTTTGCACAAGTCCGGGGCCACCGTGGACTCCGATCTCGAGGAGGAGGCCCATGTTTGATCCGCGCGCGCTGACCTTCGTCGCGGCCATGGTGCTCGTGCCGGCGTCCGTGTGTGCCCAGGATTGGCGCACCGTGACGCAGACACGCCAGCGGTCGGGTGAAAAGCAGTTGCAGGTGGACGTGCAGTACGGCGCGGGCAAGCTCAACGTGGAACCCGCGCATGACAATGCCCTGTACCGGGCCACCATCGAGTACGACGCGGACCTGTTCAAACCGGTGACCCGCTTTCAGGACGGCCACTTGACGGTCGGCGTGGAAGGAACCGGCCGGCATCTGCGCCTCAAGGACCGCCAGGGCGGCGAGATGCGCCTGGAGCTGAGCCGCGACGTGCCGCTGGATCTGACGCTCGAATTCGGAGCCGTCGAGGCCGACCTGGAGCTGGGCGGGCTCCACATCGAGAACGCCGAGATCCACACGGGCGCCAGCGAGACGGAGGTGAGATTCTCGCATCCCAACGCCGGTGAGTGCAGACATGCAGAGTTTGCAGTGGGTGCCGCCGCGTTCCGGGCATACGGACTGGGCAACCTGAACTGCCGCGACCTGAAGGTCGACGCCGGCGTAGGTGACGTCACGCTGGACTTCACGGGGCAATGGAGCGGCAACCTGACCGCCGAGCTGAACGTGGCGCTGGGTTCCGCCAACCTCGTTCTGCCGCGCGACGTCGGTGTGCGCGTGAGCAAGGACACGTTCCTGGCGTCGTTCGACAGCAACCGCTTCACGAAACACGGCGACGAGTACTACTCGGACAACTGGGACGCGGCGAGTCACCGCATCCGTCTCGAAGTGTCCGGCGCCCTGGGCTCCATCAACGTGCGCTGGGTCGACAACCCGGCGACGCCGTAGGAGACGTCATCACGGCAAGGAAGGTCTCATGCTCTCCTCACTGCTCACTCTGCTTCTCATCGGGCTCGCCGCCGTTGTGGGCGTGTCTATCGTCCTGGCCGTCGTCGGTGCCATTTTCGGCATCGCCATGTCCCTGGCAGGATTCCTGCTCTTCAAGGTCGCGCCGGTGATCCTCATCGGCTACGTGGTGGTCCGGCTCATCCGCCCGCGCCACAAGCAGTTGGAAGGGCTGGACCAGAAATGGATCGATGATGAGTAGGTGCCCACGCGACCGGTGCTGGAGGATGAAACCCGAATCCGGCTGATGGCCGGAAGCGCTGGGAACCTGAAGATCGAGAGGGGCGAGAAACAGACGGACTTCTCGCCCCTTCACATATTGGCCGCCTCGGTGAAGGCCACCCTGCGCGTGGCGCGCCACTGCGCTGTCGAAAACACGCTGCGCGTGGCCACCGAGATCCACGCCGTCGTGGCCTGAGCGCGTTCCGGCCTTTCAACTACCAGCGCGCCTCGACCCGTGCACCCCGTTCCACACCGAGCATCTGCGCGGCGCTGCCATCACGCACCGACACCTCCACCGACGCGAGAGACCCGATGAGCGCCAGCACGCCGCCAGGCTCCACATCGCCGTACGTTCGGTGCAGCGGGCCCACATCCTTATTCCCCACCCGCACGCTGACGCGCGGAGGCAGCGAAGCGGCCGGGATATTCGTGATGAGGTTGCCGAACCGGTCCACCGCCAGCACGACGCCGCGCACCACGCCCGCCGACGGTTCATGGGCCGGTCGTGGCAGACGCACCAGGTCATCGGCCGTCGGCCCCAGCTCGTCCAGCGCCTCCCCCCGGGCCAGGTGGGCCGCCGCAGGGGCGAACACGTCCCGCCCGTGGAACGTGGCCGAAGCGTCTGGCGCGCCGGCCACCGGCTGACGGATCTCCACGGCTTTCCCGCGCTGGGCATCGGCCAGCGCCCAACTCAACACGCCGTTATCGGGCCCCACCAGGAAACGTTTATCGGCATGCACGGCCACCGCTCTGCGCCGTGTGCCCACACCAGGGTCCACCACGACCACGTGTACGGACCCAGGCGGATACAGCCGCCAGTACCGCAGCAGGGCGATCGCTCCTCCGTGCACGTCGCCCTGGGGCAGGTCGTGAGCGGCATCCGCCACCAGGGCATCCGGGGCCAGCGCAGCCAGCACGGCCTTCATCGCTGCAACGTATCCGTCGCGTGTGCCGAAATCGGTCAGCAGGGTGACGTGCGTCACGGCCGGTCGTCCCTCCCGGTTGTCTCTGCGTCGATCAGCCTGCAGCCACCGTCACCCCGATGCGCTCTGCCAGGGCATCGGCAATGCGCCGGAACGCCTGCCCGGCCAGCGAGTCCGGCGCGGCCACGCTCGTGGGCGCGCCCACATCGCTCGCCAAGCGCACTTCGGTATCCAGCGGCACTTCGCCCAGCAGCGGCACATCCATGGTCTCCGCCAGCTTGCGACCACCGCCGGAGCCGAAGATATCGTGGCGTTCACCGCAGCTCGGGCAGACGAAACCGCTCATGTTCTCCACCAGGCCCAACACGGACGTATTGACCCGTTCGAACATGCGGATGGCGCGACGTACGTCGGTCGTGGAGACATCCTGCGGCGTCGTCACCATGACGGCACCGTCCAGGTCAATCGTCTGCACCAGCGAAAGCTGTGCGTCTCCCGTACCGGGTGGCATATCGACCACCATCACATCCAGCTCGCCCCAATCCACCTGCTCCAGGAACTGACGCAGCAGTCCCGAGATGAGCGGCCCACGCATGATCGCCGGCTGGTCCTCGTCCAGCAGCAGACCCAGGCTCATGAACTTCACGCCGTACATCTCCAGCGGCACGATCTTCTCCTTGCCGCGTTCACCGCTCACCGCCGGCCGGCGCGTCTCGCCGAACATCACCGGCACATCCGGGCCGTAGATGTCTGCATCCAGCAGGCCGACCTTGCGGCCGGTGGCCGCCAACGCCGCCGCCAGGTTCACCGCGACGGTCGACTTGCCGACCCCTCCCTTCCCCGAGCTCACCGCGACGACATGCTGCACACCCGGCAGCATGTTCGGCTGGGGCGTAGGCGCCGGCACGGTCCCGGCCTGCGGCCCGCGTTCCGGTGGCGCTTGCGGTGTGCTCTGCATGCTCTGTGGGAGACGCACATCGATCCTCGCCCTGCCCGCACCTTCCACCGACTCCACCGCGCTCCGCGCTTCCTTCACCAGCGAGCCCGGGTCTTCCGGCCGAAGCTCGAAGGAGAACCGCACCCGCCCGCCTTCCTCCAACCTCAGCTCCTGGACCTGACCACCGACCAGCACGTTCTCACCCGTTTCGGGATTCGTCACGCCGGCCAACGCTTCACGGACCCGACCCAGCAGTTCCTCCCTGTCCGCTGTCATGCTCCAGTCCTTTCCAAAAACGGCCGGCGCCACCGCGGACGCCGACCGCCCCGATTCATCGTGAGGGGAAGCCGCCGCATCAGTTGGCGTGAACTTCCCGGACCTCCGGTACCGCCATCAGAATGCGTCGCTCGATTCCCTGCTTCAACGTCATCGTCGAAATCGGACACGTATGACACGCGCCCATGAGGCGAAGCTGGACCACGCCGTCGGCTTCGTCGTACCCGATAAGCTCGACGTCTCCACCGTCCGACCGCAACGCCGGACGGATTTCATCCAGCACTGCAAGAATCCGTTCTCGCGCCGGCATCCGTTCGCCTCGGTCCGTCCTTGCCACCCCCGACCTCCACGCCACCCGCCCCTTGGTGTGGCCCGAATGTATGTCCGCGTTTCAACCCCGGTCAACTGAGAACGATCCCTCTTCTCATCAAGGTGCCAGGGCGCTGGCGCCGGGCTGCGCCCGGCGCCAGCTGTGGGTAGCAGCTTACCTGCGCCGCGAGGTGCGCCTGTCGACGGTTGCGCAGAACCATCGTCGTTGACGCCCGCCGGCCACAGCCCCGGCGCACGGGAATCCACCGTGAGGACACAGCCTTCCCGGGAACGGGACGAACGACCGCGAACGTTGCGCCCACCGGAATGGCGCACCCCGCGATGGCCGGACCCCGCCGGGCACGCACGTACCCGACGGGGTTTCAAGCTGCCACCTGCTACCTGCAGCCGGCGCGAAGCGCCGGCGCCCTTCGGCCCAAAAGGCCGCTTACGAGCGATCCGCGATGGATTTCATCTGGGTGAACAGCAGCAGGTAATCCTGCCCGCCAGCCTTCGAATCCGTGCCGGACATGTTGAAGCCGCCGAACGGCTGCACGCCCACCAGGGCGCCCGTGATCTTGCGGTTGAAGTACAGGTTGCCCACGTGGAACTCGTGGCGTGCCCGCTCCAGCCGGGAGCGGCTCGCGGAGCAAACGCCGCCGGTCAGGCCGTACTCCGTGTCGTTCGCAATATCCAGCGCGTCGTCGAAGTCCTTCGCCCGGATGATCACCAGCACCGGCCCGAAGATCTCTTCCTGCGCGATGCGCGCGTTCCGGTCCACGTCCTTGATGATGGTGGGCTCGACGAAATAGCCGCCCTCCTCCCGGACGCCGCCGCCCAGCACTATCTCGCCTTCCTGCTTCCCGATCTCGATGTACTGCTTGATCTTGTTCCGGGCGGCCTCATCGATGACCGCGCCCATGTAGATATCGGGATCCGACGGGTCCCCCATGCGGATCTTCTTCGCCCGCTCCACCACCTTCTCGACCACGTCGTCATAGACCTCGTCCACGACGATGGCGCGCGAACAGGCCGAGCACTTCTGGCCCTGGAACCCGTAGGCGCTCGCCACGAGGGCGTCCGCCGCGAGGTCCAGGTCCGCCGTCTCGTCCACCACCAGCGCGTCTTTGCCGCCCATCTCCAGGATCGTGCGCTTCAGCCACTTCTGGCCCGGGTGCACCTTGGACGCCCGCTCGAATATGCGGATGCCCACCTCCTTCGAGCCCGTGAACGCAATCATGCGCGTGCGGGGGTCATCCACCAGCTTGTCGCCGATCTTGCTGCCCGGACCCGGCAGGAAGTTCAGCACGCCCGCCGGCAGGCCGACCTCGTCGCTCATCATCAGTTCCGCGAACTTCGCCGCAATCACCGGCGCTGTCGATGCCGGCTTCAGCACCACCGTATTGCCCGCCACGATCGCCGCGAGAGTCATCCCACCCATGATCGCCGACGGGAAATTCCACGGCGGGATCACCACTGTCACCCCCAACGGGATGTAGCGCACCTCGTTGTCCTCGCCCGGATACGGATACACCTCCTGGCGACCCCCGATGCGCAGCATCTGGTGCGCATAGTAGTTCGCGAAGTCGATCAACTCCGCCACGTCCGCATCCGCCTCCGTCCAGCTCTTGCTCACCTCGTACACCATCCACGCCGCAAGCTCCAGACGGTGGCGCAACAGCGCTTCACCCGCCTTGAACAGGTACTCCGCCCGCTCCTCGTGATCCACCCGCTTCCACGTCTCGAACGTCTCCGTCGCTGCCGCCAGCGCACGGTCCGCATGCTCGGCCGTACCCTGCACGAAACGACCCACCACCTGCGTCGGATCCGCCGGGTCCACCGACGCCCCCACCGCACCGTCCATGATCCGATCCGCCCCGATGATCAACGGCAGCGTCCCGCCCAACTCGCTCCGGACCTTCTCCAGCGCCTCTTCCATCGCGCGCCGGTTCTCCGGATGACTCCAGTCCGTCAGCTCCTGGTTCCGGAACCCCGTTCGCTGATCGTACACCGTGTCTACGCTCATCCCGACCTCCGGGTGAATTCATACAACGGTTACCGCATATTATTCCATGACAACCATTTCTGTCGGTGGCAAGCTAACCGGCGGGCGGAATCGGCGTCAACTTGGAGGGGAGCCGAGCCGCCGGCGTCCTTGTGCCGGCGCCCGGAATGGGGGCGAGACGGTGGTTTCAGCGCAGCCCTTCCCGGCGCAGGATGGCGTCGACGATCCAGGGCCCGTGTAGCCGGCCGGTTTCGATGAAGATCTTGTCCGGGCGGTCGCCGGCGGCCATGACACCGGCGATGAAGACGCCGGGGACGTCGGTCTCCATGGTGTCCGGATCGTGTCCGGGAATGCCGGTGCCCTTGTCGATACTGACGCCGAGGTGTTCCAGCATCGCCCGATTGGCGCGGTAGCCGGTCATGGCGAGGACGAAGTCGTTGGGCAACTCCTCTATCTCGCCGGACTTTTCGTGGCGGAGGATCACACTGCGGGGCCGCACTTCGACCAGTCGTGTGCTCCAGCGGACGTCGATCTCACCATTCTTGAGGCGGTTGGTGATATCGGGCAGGATCCACGGCTTCACGCCCGGGTCGAGGCGGTCGAGGAAGTGGACGAGGGTAACGCGAGCGCCGGCGCGGAAGAGGTCGAGGGCGGCTTCCACGGCGGAGTTGCCGGCGCCGACCACGACGCAATCCTGATCGAAGTACGGATGTGCTTCGTGGTAGTAATGGGTGACCTTGGCCAGGTCCTCGCCGGGGATACCCAGGAGGTTGGGGGAGCCGGCGTATCCGGACGCGATGACGAGGTCACGGCCGACGCGTTGTGCTTCCGAACCGCCGTGCACGGCACGGGTTCGCACATGAAACATGTCGGCCTCGCGGCAGATGGAGGTCACCTCGTGGTACTGGCGCACGTCCAGCTGGAAGTGCTGGACGATGCGGCGGTAGTACTTGAGGGCTTCGCGTCGGGTCGGCTTGTCGTTCTGTGTCAGGAAGGGCACGTGGCCCAGCTCCAGCCGGTCCGGTGTGGAGAAGAAGTGGCCGTACGTGGGGTAGAGGGCGATGGACTGCGTGACGCAGCCTTTGTCGAAGATGGCGCAGCGCAGGCCTGCCTCCCGGGCGGCAACGCCTACGGAGAGGCCCGCCGGACCTGCACCCACGACGATGATGTCGAAGTTGTCGGTGTCTCGCGTCACGATCCGTCTGGTGTCTGCGGTTCGAGTGTCATGTGCTGCAGGGTCCGCGCGTCCGCCGCGGCGCTGTCCACGGGGACCCGCCAGAGCCCGCCGTGCCGCCAGTGTTGGAACTGATCTCGGTAGTGCGGGCTGAAAGGGATGCCTGACTGTCCGGTCCCCAGGATGAACCCCCCCGCGCCGTCTACGTTCCCGAGGTCCACGACCTGGCGCATGCTGGGTCCGTAGGACGAGATGAGTGGTAGGCCGTTCTTGCCGCTCGAAGGGTGCGACTCCGCTGCGTTCACGGTGGTGGCCGACCCTCCGCGAGGGGCCGGTCCCACGTTCAGGTGGAGCACGTCCTCCAGCAGGGTGACCCCACCCAGGATATGGGTTGCCAACACTTTCTGCACATCGCCCCACGGTCGGTCCTTCGCCCGGGCAACGGCCGTGCGCATAGCCGAGTCCGCGACGGCGCGATACCCTGTCTCCGCATCCGTACCTGCCCAGGGCAGCGCCCGCTCCTGCAGCATCCGGGTCACGGCCTTGCGGGGCATGAAGCCGGAGACATCCGCCGTGCCGTACAGCCGGCGTTGCATTTCAGTGCGCAGGGCGGCGAGCCAGAGGTAATAGACCGTTGCTGCCCGGGAAGACGGCTTGGCCTCCAGGTCCCAGCCGGCGAGGAGGCGTGCGGTGTCGGACATGCTGTCGGCCCTGGCCGCCGCAACGGCGCGGTCGATGTAGCGCGCCGCCCTGTCGTCCCGCACGTCCGTCTGCATAGCGGCGACATCGGTCGCATCGAACGGTCCGCCCTTGCGCAGCATCTGGAGGATACGCATGGCACGGAACGGTTCCTCCCAATCCTGGCTGATCAGATCCGCGACCGGGCCGGCGGTCTGTTTGTTGTTGGCCGTCACCACGAAGCCGTCCGGCGGATCCAGCTCGTGGGGGTGTTGCTCGAACGACAGGGCGCCGGTCCAATCCCACGCCCCCGTCCAGCCGGGCACCGGCAGCATGGGCGGCTTGTGCCCGTTTCGCAGGGGCACCGTGCCGCCCATGTAGTAGCCGATGTGGCCGGCGGTGTCCGCGTACACGACGTTCTGGCTGGGGTCGTCGAAGTACCGCATGGCTTGGACGAATTCGTCCCAGTTCGCGGCCTGGTCGATGGCGGCCAGGGCCCGGACGGTGTGCGCGGGAAACGCGGTGGTCCAGCGCAGGGCGATGAGGCGATGACCCAGGCCGTGGACGACATCGGAGACGATCGGCCCGTGCCGCGTCAGCAGGATCCGGAGCGGCACGGGCTGGTCGCGACCCCGGACCCGGATCTGCTCGTCGATGTGCTGGAACGGCCGGCTGCCGTCCGGTGCGAGGTAGCGCGTGGAATCGGCGGGATCGCGACGCTCCACGAACAGGTCGGCGTCGTCCACCATGGCATTGGTCATGCCCCAGGCGATGGCAGGGTTGTGGCCCAGGACCACGAACGGCGATCCGGGCAGCGTCGCGCCCACGACATCCAGGCTGTCGGCCCGGAGCCCCATCAGGTACCAGAGGCTGGGCGCTTCCAGGGGCAGATGCGGGTCGTTGGCCAGGATGGGCTTGCCGGACGTGGTGTGCCGCCCGGAGATCGCCCAGGCGTTGGACGCGCGTACGATGCTGAACGCGTTCAGAAGGCGTTCCGCCAGCTTGGGCACGGCCATGGGCCGAGCGTCGCCGAGGATCGTGGGCCCCCATGCCGGATAGGCCGGCAGCAGGGCGCGGATGGTGTCGCCCAGTTGCAAGGCCGCCCGGGTCGCCGCCGCGCTCCGCTCGTACTCCGAAAGCGTGAGCGCCATGACCTTCTCGACGCCCATCACATCGTGCACCGTCCAGGGAGCCGGCTTGAAGCGCAGGGCCAGGAACTCGGGTGGCAGAGCGCCTTGCCGGTGGGTCAGCCACGCGTTCACCCCATCGACGTAGGCCTGCACCAGGCGTCGGGAGCGCGGGTCCAGCGCTTTCTCCATGGCGCCGGCGGCGCGCCAGAGTCCGATGGTGCGCAGGAACCGATCATCGTCCAGCGCCTTCTTGCCCAGGATCTCCGCCAATCGTCCCTGGGCGACCCGCCGCGTGACCTCCATCTGCCACAGCCGGTTGCGGGCATGAAGGTAGCCCTGGGCGAAGCAGGCGTCCTCGATGGTGCGTGCCTGCACATACGGCACACCCAGGGAGTCCCAGCCCACGGTCACGGGCGCCGCCAATCCCGGCAGCTGCACCGTGCCCTCGTTCTTGGGCAGCGACGATCGGACGTACACGACCAGGGCAGCCACGGCCACGGCGATCGCCACCAGCAGCGTCGCGACAATAGCGTGTACGACCCCGTCCCTGTCTTGGTGCAGCATGGTCAGCTCCCCGCTTCCAGCGCCTGCGCCAGGTCCGCTTCCAGGTCCTGGGGGTCTTCCACGCCCAGGGAAAGGCGGATGAAGCCGTCGTCGATGCCCAGCGCGTGGCGCTCCTCCGCGCTCAGGGCCGCGTGCGACGTGTAGCGTGGCATGGACGCCAGCGACTCCACGCCGCCGAGGCTCGGCGCCACACGGATCAGACGCAGCCGCTCCATGACGCCCACCGCCGCCTCATCGCCACCTTTCACCACCATGCTCACCATGCCGCCGAATCCGTCGAACAGCTCGCCTGCCAGCGCATGGTCCGGGTGGCTTGCCAGTCCCGGGTAGAACACCCTGGCCACCGCGTCGTGAGCCTCGAGCCAGCGGGCGACGCGCAAACCGTTGGCGTTGTGCCGCTCCATGCGCACGGCCAGCGTCTTGATGCCCCGTTCCAGCAGCCAGAGGGCGTGCGGATCCAGTCCCTGGCCGAAGGCCTTCAGCCGTGTGCGCACCTCCTCCACGACATCGGCCGGGCCGGCCACCACGCCGGCAACCACGTCCGAGTGCCCGCCCAGGTACTTCGTGCCGCTGTGCACCACCACGTCCGCCCTGTGCTCCAGGGGACGGAAATTGATGGGCGTCGCGAACGTGGCATCCACAACCAGTGGCAGGCCGCGCTCCCGGGCCAGATCCGCCAGCGGCCGGATGTCCGGGATCGCCAGCGTCGGGTTGACCGGCACTTCGACGTACAGCAGCCGCGTATTGGGCCGTACCGCCTCGCGCCATCGTCCCGGCTGGTGCACGAACGTGGTCTCGATGCCGAGGCGCGGCAGCTCCCGCGTGAGCAGGTTGGTCGTCCCGCCATACAGCGTTTGAGCCGCCACGATGTGGTCGCCGCTTCCCACGAACGCCAGCACGGTGAGGGCGATGGCACCCATCCCGCTGCCCACGGCCAGCGCGGATTCGGCCCCCTCCAGCGCCGCCAGCTTGGCCGCCAGGACGGCGTGATTGGGCGTGTTGGCATACCGGCCGTAGCGCACCTCACCTTCCGGGACCGGTGCATTGAAAAAGGTCGCGCTCTGCACGACCGGCGTCACCACCGGGTCTCCGGGCACCGCTTCCGGGGCACCTGCATGGACAGCCGTCGTGGACGGACCCGGCCGCCGCCCGCTCACATCACTCATCACGCCATTCCTCCACCATTCTCGTGTAATCCGCGACCCGCGCATCGGCCCGCTCGGCCGTGTCGGCTTCCGCCGTGATGACGAAATAGGCCTTGTTGGCATGCGGAATCACGAGGACCCAGCCGTCATCCCACCGCACCTTCACCCCATCCACCAACTCCCGACGTAGATCCTCCGTCGCTTCCATCAACCGGCGCATCACTACGCCCTTCCGGCTCCACGGGCATGCGACGCGCGCCTCTGCCGCGTAGATGGGCTTGTAGCCCGCCACCAGCTCGGTCAGTGAACGATCGGCCCGCGCCAGCGTCTCCAGGACCTTGGTGACCGCGAACATGCCGTCGTACGCTCCCTGGAAGCGCGGGAAGATGAACTCTCCCCGGACTCCCGCCACCAGCTCCGCATCGGACGCCGACGCCATCATGGCAAAATGGTCGGTTTTGGTCCAAACCACTTCGCCGCCTGCTGCCTCGACCAGGCCCGCCACACGGTCCGAGCTCGTCACCGGCAGCGCCACCCGGCGAACCCCGAGCTCGCGCACCGCCAGGTCCACGACCACGGCCTGCGCCGTGCGTGGCGGCACGTGCCGGCCGGACCCATCCACCAGCTCGATCACCTCGCCGCCCGGGTCCAGCCAGACACCCAAGTCCGCTTCGATAGACCGCACGATTCCGGCCAGCCGGTCCAGAGCATCGCGGAATTCGGTTTCCGTACGCGACAGCCGTCCTGGCGCAGTGTAGGCATCGAGGCTCACGGCCTCCGCGCCCAGGGCACCCAGTATGGATGGGAAGACCTCCACCGTTGTGCCGTAGGCGTAATCCACCACCAGGCGATAGCGACGTTCGGCTATGACCTGATGGTCTACCTGACTCAGGAAGTGCTCCCGATACGCCTCCACGACGCGGGTGGGGAAATGGACCGCACCGGTCCCGTCCGGCCCCGCACGGGGAAAGTCCTCGCGCGAGAACAGTCGTTCGATGGTCTGCGTCTTGCCCGGCGGCAGGTCCCGACCCGTGCCGTCGATGAGGAGCACGTCCACCACGCGTGCGTCGAACGGCGAGCGGCGCACGTGCGTGCCGCCCATCTCCCGCCGGTGGTGGACCGCGTGTCTCACCACGGGGATCGGCAGCACCCGGAGGTCCTCTACGTCCACGCCCACGGACATCATCCCGGTGATGAGCGCCCGGCTGATCATGCGCGATGCGCGATCCGAGTCTCTGGACGTGGCCACGGTCTGACCCGGGCCCAAGGACGCTCCGAACGCCGCGCCCAGACGGACCGCCATCTCCGGCGTCAGCTCCGTGTTCGGCACGCCGCTCACGCGCGACCCGTGGAACAGGCTCCGCTCCCAGGCTTCGCCCCAGATCAGCGAGTGGCTGAGCACGGCGTACTCGTCCACCACTTTGTCGGGCCACACCTTCACGCTCTGGCTTACCACCGCCCCCTCCCCCACCTCGGTCCGGTCCGCCAGCACGCTGTGCTCCCGCACCGACGCCCGCTTGTCCACATGTACGCCCCGGGCGCACACCGCCTCGCTCAGGCGCGAACCCGCGCCAACGCGACAATCCTCCCACAGCACCGTGTCCCGCAGGTGAGCGTCTTCGCCCACGACGCTGCCCGCTCCCACGATCACGTTCTCCAGGTACGCGCCCCGCTCGATCCGCACGCCCCGACCCAGCAACACCGTGCCCCGCACCTCCACACCTTCCGCCAACACGGCGTCGCCCGACAGCACCACCCGGCCCTCGCCGAGGCGGCGCTCCACACCATCCAACTCCACCCGGACGCGATCGCGCAGAATGTCCTCGTTCGCCTGCCGGTACTCGTCCAGGTTGCCAATGTCGCGCCAGTACCCCTCTGCGACATGCCCGAAAAGCGCCGCGCCATCCTGCAGCATGGCGGGGAACAGGTGACGCGAGAAGTCGCGCTCTTCGCCCAGCGGCACGCGATGCAGCGCCGCGGGCTCCAGCACGTAGATCCCCGTGTTGATGGTGTCGCTGAAGACTTCGCCCCAGGTGGGCTTTTCCAGGAACCGCTCGATGCGACTCGTTTCACGGTCCACGATGACGATGCCGAATGCCAACGGGTTCGCCACCGACGTCAGCACGATGGTGGCCTCGGCATCATGTCGCTCGTGCTCGGCGAGGGCGGCCCCCAGGTCGAAGTCCGTGAGCACATCGCCGCTGATGACCAGGGTCCGCTCACCGGCGAATTGCTCCGCCGCGTAGCGCACCGCCCCGGCCGTCCCGTAATCCGCGTCGGTGCGGGCATACTCCATGGAGACACCGAACCGGGACCCATCGCCGAAGTAGTCGATGATCTGGTCAGCCTGGAAATACAGGATGGACACGAGGTCGGTGATGCCGTGCCGCCTGAGCAACGCCAAGATGTGCTCCATCACCGGCAGGTTGCCCACCGGAACCATCGGTTTCGGACGGTTGATGGTGAGCGGCTTGAGGCGAGTGCCGAAGCCGCCCGCCATGATGACGCCTTTCATCTGCGACCTCGCCAGGTCGGGGGAAATCCGGCGATCACGCCCGCAACGTACCCCGGCACTCTGACGGCGGCAACGGCGGAAAATACGACCCGCCCTTGACGCGCAGCGGTTCCAGGCTGCATTCTGCCGGGACTTTCCGGCTCAACCTTCCGTCCGGATGCTGAATGAACCATACCAGCACCAAAGCCGCCGCTGAAGCCGCCCTGCTCGAGTTGCCCAGTGTCATGGGCGCGTTCGTGCGAGAAGACATCAACGGGAGTCCACGGGAGATCCACCTGCTGATCCAGGCCGGGCCCGATGCGGGTGATCTGGCCCGTGATATCCGGGAGTTGCTGGAGGAGCGCCTGGGCGTGCCCATCGACCAGCGCGTCATCAGCATCGCCCAGGTGGACCCGGTTTACCGGAAGGTGTCCGACGTTTCGGCCATCGCGGGGCCCCGCGAGCGTACAACGGCGCTGGTCCTGCGCCCACACGCCCGGGCCGTGTTCCGAGGCATCGAGTCCGTGGTCGACGGCGGCCGGGTCCGGGTGAACGTCCGGCTCCAGTGGGCCGGTGAGACTCACGCGGGTGAAGGCGACGAGCTGGAGTCGGCCAACGGCCGCGCCCGCGCCGCCTCGGCGGCCACGCTGCGGGCCGCCATGGCCGCCGCCTGGGAAAATCTGCGCCTGGACCTGGACCTGGTATCCGTGGTCCAGGCGGTAGACCGCTCGTTCGTCCTCGTCTCTGTCCTCGCCCTCTCTCCCGCTTTCGGCCGACGCCCCCTCTCCCTCGTTGGCATCCAGCCCGTGGACGCCGATATCGAGTCCGCGGCTGCACTGGCCACGTTGAAGGCCGTCAATCGCGTGCTATCGCTCACGTTGCCGCCGCAGTAACCCTTCACAGCAGCACCACCCCGATAGAGGGCCCTTTCCCCGACAGCACCACCGCCCCGACAGGGAGACCCCTACCGCCCCACCACTTCACCACCAGGGGGATGGGGAGACAGGGGGGTGGGCGAAATCCTTTCAGCACCGCTTTCCGCAGCGCCGTCCCGGCAGGCCGCGCGGGACCTCCCCTGGTGAACCATTCCAGGGTGGAAAGGGCCTCCCTTCCGGGGCGGCCGCGGAAGTGTCGGGCAACCTACGCGGCGTCGATGAGCGGCGTGAGTGCGAAGTAAGTGCGCGGGATGTCGACGCGCATGATGGTGCGACGATGCGCCAGGTCGTCGAGTGCGGTGGCCACGGCGGATTGGGGGTAATCCACCTGGGCGGCAACGGTGATGGCGTCGCCGCGTGTGATGCGCTGGAGAGCCGACCAGACGGCGGATTCCACGGCGGTCGCGTGGCCAATCAAGTGCGGCCCGTCGGCGAGCTCGGCGACCATGGTGAGGCCTTGGCGCTCCAGCACGGCATCCAACGTATCCTGGTGGCGGTCGTCCACGCCCCGGGCCACGAAGTATGCATCCGCGGGTCGGTCCTGGCGCTGGAAGTGCTGAAGCAGCTTGGCCACCGTCTCCTCAGCGCAGCTGTAGTCCAGGACGACGACCTCGGAGAAATCCAGGACGGTGAGGCAGAGTGCGCCCAGGTCGCGGATCTGACTCTCGATGCCCACGCGCAGGGCCTGGCCGGTAGGACGGGTCACCAGGTGGGAGTAAAGCGTCGCCACGGAACGCTTCACGAGGTCTGACAGGTCGAAGCGCAGCGGGACGACGGGGCCGATCTCGTTCATCGCGCCTGCTCGGCGTGCGAGCCTTCCGCCGTCTGCCCTTCGACCGCCTGGCTCGCCGGCAGGACGATGGAGATCTGGGCGCCGGGCAGCGGAGCCAGCTCCTCCTCCAGCGGCTGTGCATCGTCCCACGCGGGCACGTCGGCGATGCGTGCCGTGCCGCTGCGGATGGCCACCTTGCCGCTCCAGCGACCGACCTGCTTGCGGATCTGCTGGAGTCCCTGGCCGCGGCCGGGATCGTGGAAGCGGGTAAGCCCGTGGATAAATGCCGCTTCCAGCGCCGATGCGTCGCTCCAGCGGTTGCCGTAGCGCGCGGCGTGCTCGCTGGCCAACGAACCCTTGAAGCCCACGCCCAGATCCATGACGGAGATCTGCACCACTTTCCTGCCGAGCCGCTTCGCCCAGTTGTAGGTTTGCGTGGCCACCCAACCACCCGACTCCGCGTGGTCGATGATGTTCTGGCACACTTCCGACAGCATCACGCTGAACTGGAACGCCTCCCGCAGCGGGTAGTTCAGCTGTCGCGTCAGGATGGCGAGGGCGCGCTCGTTGACGCGATCCACGACCCGGTGCACATCCGTATGGGAGCGCACCGGCGTGATCTCCAGCAGCACATCGGAAGCGCCGTCGCCGCCGCGCCTTCGCGTGGGGGTTTCGAAGAACGTGGCGGCATGGCGGAAGAAGCCCATGCGGGTCAGGTAGCTCAGCACGTCGGCCGATTCGGGCAGCTCCAGGCGCGGCCGTTCCCCGTCCCCGTAGGCCAGCTCGCCCAACACCAGCAGGCCCAGCATGCCGTAAGGGTCGACCCAACGCAGCCTGCGTGCATCCATCAGCATGCGGGCGCCGCGTGCCTCGTCGAAGCGCTCCACGAGCGCGTCGAAGGTGGCATCATCCAGTTGTGCCGGCACTTCGACGATGTTCACCGTGCGATCCGTCCTATCAGGAAGTCGTGCAGACCCGTAGCTCCATGGTAACGCACATTACGCGACGCCGCTCGATTGGCGGTGATCATGGCGCTCTCCAGGCGCTGGCCGCGCAACAGGGCTGCGAACAACGTCGCGCCCCAGACATCCCCACAGCCGGTGGGATCGCCCTCCTCCACCTCGTCCTCCACCGCCACGCGGCCGCTCCGGGCGGTGCCCGCCGTTCCCAACGTACGACCCGACGTCAACCCCGACTCCCGCCAGCTCAACGGCTGCGGCCGGAAGCCCGGCGACGCCACGTACGCCGCGCCCCGGGCGCCGAGCGTAACCAGGAGCAGACGCAGCTCGTCGCCGACGGCCTCCGCCACCAGCCGCCAGGGATCGCCCCAGGCGCCTGCCAGCCAGCCCAGCTCGTCCTCGTTCAGCTGGACGATGTCAAAGCAACGCAGCCATTCCCGCCAGGCTGCCAGGTGCCGAGGCTGCCGCAGCCCGTCCGGACCCACGCCCAGCAGCAGCGAATGCAGATCCGCGTATATGGGGCCGGCGTACGCCATGCGCAGCCGCGCAGCGGTTTCCAGGTCCAGCTCGAATCCGGAGATGAAATTGACGTACAGGGCGTCCAGCCCACGGAGCCGGGGCTCCAGCTCTCCCCACCGCCAGGCCGGCACACCGCCCGTCAGGCACTCGGTGCGGCGGGCCCGGTCATGATAATGCAGCTCGACGCGGTTGTTCGGCTCGGACACGACGGCCAGGCCGTGGTCCAGGTCGGCCCCGGGCAGGGAGCGCAGGAACCGGAACGCTTCCTCCTCCAGGTCGCTGCCCACCTTGATCAGCGGCACGACGGTCCAGGTCGGGTCCGCCGCGGCGGCGATACCTGCCAGGGCGTACGCAATGCCGCCCCACTCCTCAATGGGATCGGAGCGCACATCCCGCGCGTGGATTCGGTCCCACACCATGGTGCCCAGGACACCCATACGCATGGCCACTTACACGGCGCCGTATGTCTCCATCTTGAACATGGCCACGGCGCCCACCACGCCTGCCGTGCCCATGAGCTGCGCGGGCACGATCTGGCAAGCATCCGCCGCGCTCTTGAACGCCCGCCGCCGCACCTCGGCCCGCAGTGCGCCGAACAGGTGGTCGCCCGCCCGGGTCACGCCCCCCGACACCACCACCATCTGCGGGTTGAACAGGTTGATCAAGTTGGCGATGCCCGTGCCCAGAAACTTGGCCGTCTCCTTCATCACTTCGTTCGCGTACGGGTCGCCCAGGACCGCGCCCTCGAAGACCGTGGCCGCCGAGATGTCGTCCAGCTTCCCGTGCACCAGCTCCGGCAACATGGTGTCCGTGCCCGCTTGGATGCCCTCCACGGCCCGCAGCGCGATGGCGGGCCCGGATGCGTAGGCCTCCAGGCACCCGTAGTTCCCGCAGTTGCACTTCCGGCCGGTGGAGTCGATGGTCATGTGGCCGAACTCGCCCGCGGCGTCGCTGGCCCCGTGGAAGATCTTGCCGTTCAACACGATGCCGCCGCCGATTCCGGTGCCCAGCGTGAGGCCAATGAGCGTATCCACATCCCGGCCGGCGCCCAGCCACCACTCGCCGTAGGTCGCGCAGTTGGCATCGTTGTCCAGCACGGCCGGCAAGCCCACGGCATTCGAGATCAGGTCGCGAAGCGGGAAGTTCCGCCAACCCAGGTTCGGCGTGTTGATTATGGTCCCGGTGGCCCGGTCCAGCGGACCGGGTGAGCCGATGCCCACGCCCGCGAAGTCATCCCGAGACCCGCCCTCCTCCTCCATCGCCGTGTCCATGGCGCCCTTGACCATGGACACGATGCGATCCACGACGAACTTCGCGCCCCGTGCGGCTTCCGTCTTCTCCGCATGCAGCGCCGCCGGCGGGCCGCCATCGATCGGCAGCACGCCAACGGAGACGTTTGTGCCGCCCAGATCCACACCCACTACCCATTTCTTCTTCTTTTTTCTGACCAAGGTGCCCTTCGCCGTTCAGGTTCCGGGTTCGCCTCCGCGGTCTGCCCACCTCACTCGTCGACCTGCAGCACCGCCAGAAAGGCCTCCTGCGGGATCTCCACCTGCCCCACCTGCTTCATGCGCCGTTTCCCTTCACGCTGCTTCTCCAGGAGCTTGCGCTTGCGCGTGATGTCTCCGCCGTAGCATTTGGCCGTCACGTCCTTGCGCAACGGGCGGATGGTCTCGCGTGCGATGATCCGGTTGCCGATGGTGGCCTGGAGCGCCACCTCGAACAGCTGCCGCGGGATCAGCTCCTTCAGCTTGGCCGCCATCGTGCGGCCGTAGTGGTAGGCCTTGTCCCGGTGGATGATGACGCTGAACGCGTCCACCGGGTCGCCGTTCACCAGCATGTCCAGGCGCACGAGATCGTTCTCTCGATACGCCAGGAACTCCCAGTCCAGCGACGCGTAGCCGCGCGTGGAGCCCTTCAGCTTGTCGTAGAAATCCAGCACGATTTCGGCGAGGGGCAGCTCGTAGACGAACTCGACGCGAGCCGGGTCGAGATAGTGCATGTGCACGTACTGGCCGCGCCGTTCGTGGCAGAGCTTCTGGACGTTGCCGATGTAGTCCGCCGGCACCAGGATACGCGCACGAACGTATGGCTCCTCGATGCGGTCGATGTGGCCCGGATCCGGCATGGCGGTCGGGTTCTCGATCTCGCGCACGGAGCCGTCCGTCAGATACACGACGTACTCCACGTTCGGCACCGTGGTGATCAGGTCCAACCCGAACTCCCGTTCGAGTCGCTCCTGCACGATCTCCATGTGTAGCAGGCCCAGAAAGCCGCAGCGGAACCCGAACCCCAGCGCCGTCGACGTTTCCGGCTCGTAGTGCAGGCTGGCGTCATTCAACCGTAGCCGGTCCAGGGCGTCGCGCAGCTCCTCGTACGCATCGGCGTCGGTCGGGTACAGGCCGCTGAACACCATCGGCTTCACTTCCTTGTAGCCGGGCAGCAGCTGTTTCGCCCGCCGGTCCGCGTCCAGGATGGTGTCGCCCACACGCGTGTCGGTTACGCGCTTGATGGCGGCGATGACGTAGCCCACGTCGCCGGGTGTCAACTCGTCCTGCGGGATGCGACCGAGGCGCATGGTGCCCACTTCGTCCACCTCGTACACGGCGTCATTGGCACCGAACGTGACGTGCATGCCCTTCCGCAGCCGTCCATCCACCACGCGCACGCTGGGCACTGCGCCCTGGTATTTGTCATAGAACGAGTCGAAAATGAGCGCCCGCAGCGGCGCATCCTCGTCACCCCCGGGCGGCGGCACCCGGGAAACGATGGCTCCCAGCAACGCGTCGACGCCCGTGCCCTCCTTCGCCGACGCCAGTAACACGTCCTCCGGTTCGCAGCCCAGCAGGTCCACGATCTCCTCCCGGCGCCGCTCCGGCTCCGCACCGGGCAGGTCGATCTTGTTGAGCACGGGGATGATCTCGAGGCCCGCATCGAGGGCCAGGAACAGGTTGGACAGCGTCTGCGCCTGCACACCCTGGCTGGCATCGACTACCAGAACGGCGCCTTCGCACGCGGCGAGGGAACGCGACACTTCGTAGGTGAAGTCCACGTGACCGGGCGTGTCGATCAGGTTGAGCTCGTACATGCTGCCATCCTTCGCACGATAGTCCATGCGGATGGCGTGGAGCTTGATGGTAATGCCGCGCTCCCGCTCCAGCTCGTTGTCGTCCAGCACCTGTTCCCGCATCTGGCGCTGCTGGAGCGTACCGGTCTGCTCTAGCAGGCGGTCAGCCAGCGTGGACTTACCGTGGTCGATGTGCGCGACGATGCAGAAGTTGCGAATCCGGTCTAGCTGCACGTGCCCGAAAACCCCGAAACGTTAAGTGGCACAACGGCTACCGCCAATATAGACGGGCACGTTCTGACCGCAAACGCGGCGTCAGTGGGCGGCCGTGCTTTGGCGCCTGGTGCCCCGCAGCCGGTGCACAAGCACGCTCCCCAGCACGGCGGCCACGGCCAGGCTACCCATGGCGTAGTACCCCCAGCGGATCTCGTGAGCCGCGAGGGCGTGACCGGTGAAGTAGGCAACGCCGATGCACGACACGACGCTGACGAGCAGCAGGATGCTGTCGAAAAATCGCATGAGTAGACTGGTTTCGGGTTTCGCCACACGAGCGGGCCGACGGCCGTCGACGCCGGGACCGGCGAAACATAACGGCAGCCGGCGCGTGGCACCATGCCGCGCGTCGAAACGTGGGTGCGTCGCCGGGGTAGGCAGCAAGCGGACGGCATGCTCGAAGAGTTTGCCGGCCGGATTCCGGCCGCGCTACATTGGCGCACCGATCAAAACGTGTTATGCGACAGTTCCCCGGACCATGCTGGATTCAAGGACAGAGCGGGCAGACCTTCTGACGCCGCAGCAGCTTGCGGGCCTCGGTGGCTTGGAGCTGGTGGCGCGTCGCGTGGTGGAAGGGTTCATCGCGGGCCTGCACCGATCACCGCACCGCGGCTTCAGCGTAGAGTTCGCCGAGCACCGGGCCTACCAGCCGGGGGACGACCTGCGGTTCGTGGACTGGCGCATGTACGGCCGCTCGGACCGCTACTACGTGAAGCAGTTCGAGGAGGAGACGAACCTGCGGGCGTACCTGCTGGTGGATGTCAGCGGCTCCATGGGCTGGAGCTCCCGGCCCGGCGCCCTGCCATCCAAGCTCTGGTATGCCAAGCAGCTTGCTGCCAGCCTTGCCCTGCTGCTCCTGCGACAGGGTGATGCCGTGGGCCTCGTGGCATTCGACGATGCCGTCCGTATTCGACGCGAGCCGCGTGCCCGGCCCTCCCAGTGGCGTATCGTACTCGGCACGCTGCAGAACCTGGATGCGGGTCACGAAACGGAGGCGCCGGCCGCCCTGCGCAATGTAGCCGCCCGGCTGCACCGTCGCGGGCTCGTCGTGCTCCTGTCGGACCTGCTGGTGGACCCGGAACCGACGCACACCGCGCTCCGCTTCCTGCGGCACCGGGGCCACGAGGTGCTCGTGTTCCACATCATGGACCCGGGCGAGCGGGAGCTGCCGGCGGTCCGGGATGCGCGCTTCGTGGACCCGGAGACGGGCGCCGATCTGCCCGTCAGCGTTGCGGACCTGCGCACCGACTACCGTGCGGCCGTGGCAGAAGCGGTGGAGGAGTGGCGCGCCGCGCTGGCCCCGGAAGGCATGGATTACGTGGTCGTGGAAACGGATCAGCCGATGGTGCACGCGCTGCGCCGCTACCTTCACAAACGGGAGCGGCTCGGTTGACCTTCTTCGCTCCCGCGCTGCTGCTGCTGGGACTCGCAATCGTCGTCCCTCTGCTGCTCCATCTCCTGCGGCGCCAGCACGGCCCGCAGGTGGTCTTCCCCGCACTCCGCTACCTGCGCCGCGCCGAGCGCGAACACGCCCGCCGCATACGTCTGCGTCAGCTCCTGCTCCTCGGCCTGCGCATCGCCCTGATACTGGTGCTGGCCGGAGCCGCGGCTCGCCCGTTCCTGCACCACGCCGGCGCGGCCCACGCACCCACGGTCGTGGCGCTGGTGCTGGACAACTCCGCCAGCACGGGTCTCGTGCACGGCGACCGACGCGTGCTGGATGACCTCCGGGACCGAGCGCTCGAGTCCCTGGAGGCCGCAGGCCCCCACGATGAGTTCTATCTGATTCGTGCAGCCGGCGACGAGCCGGCGTTCCGCGGCGAAGCGGCATCGGTGGCAGAACGCGTACGCGCGACGGACTTGTCCGCTGGGCGGGCGAACCTGAACGGTGCCCTGCAGCACGCGGCTGCGCTGCTGGGTAACGCGGACGGTCAGGCCACGGAGATCCAGCTACTGACGGACATGCAGGCCACATCCTTCCATGGCCCGGTGACCGGCATCGCGCCTCCGGTGGTGCTCTGGGCGCCCGCCGGGCCGCCCCCGCCCGATCGCGGTATCGCGGTGGCGCAACCCGCCGGCGGCATCGCACCGCGGGCCGGCCGGCGGGCGAGCCTGGTCGTCGAGCTCGCCGGGCCGGCGAACGACACGGTTCCCGTCCGACTGGTGGTAGGCAACACCGTGCGTGCAGCCGCCACCGCCGTTCCGGGCGTGGCCACCATCCTCGACCTGCCGACCGGCCGCCCGGGTCTCGTCGCCGGGCATGTCGAGATCGACCCGGACGATTTCCGGGCCGACGATACGCGCTATTTCGTCGTGCCCGTACGGCCGCCGCCATCGGTGGCCCTGGCCACGCCTTCGCCGTTCCTGGAGGACGCCATCGCCGTGCTCGCCGGCGCCGGCCGGATCGCCGATGCGCCGCGGGATCGTGCCGCGGTCGTCGTTGCGCCGGCTGGCGTGGCGGCAGACGCTGTGCACCGCGGTGCTACGGTGCTCGTCGTGCCTCCGGATTCCCTGCCGTGGATCCCGGCGCTGAACCAGCGCCTGGCCAGCGCCGGGATCCCGTGGCGTTACGTGGCCCGCACCGCGGCGGGTGAAGCGCGGCTGCGGACCGATTCGCCGGATCTGGAACCGGTGCTGGCGTCGGTTCGAGTGCGCACGGTATACGGGCTGGAGCGCACGGGAACGGGCACAGCCGACACGGTTCTCATTGCCCTGCGCGACGGCTCGCCGTGGCTGCTGCGAGGCGCCGTTGGCGCCGGCCGCTACCTGCTGCTGGCGACACCGCTGTCGCCCGGTGCCAGCAACATCCCCGTATCGGCCGCCATGCTGCCGCTGCTGGACCGGATCCTGGGCGATTGGTCGGGGTCGCCCGGCGTCGCGCCTTCGCTGGCCCCGGGCCAGGTCGTCCCGCTTCCAGACCGGGCGCAGCTCATCGATGGCCCGGCCGGCACGGATACCGTGGCCGGCGGCAACTTCAGGGTACCGGACAGAGCCGGGATCTACACGGTGCGCGCAACCGACTCCACGCTGGCAGCCTTCGCCGTGAATCCGCCGGCCGCCGAATCGGAGCTGGCGCGCGTCGACCCGGCCGCCGTCCTGGGCGGCCTCGACCTGCACCGCGTGCGCCAGGCCGGGGACTGGCCGCGTGACATCTTCGTCCGGCGGCGCGGCGCACCCTTGAGCGTCCCTCTGCTGCTCCTGGCTCTGGTGCTGCTGGTTGCCGAATCCGCCGTGGCCGCCAGCGGCCGGGGCGTGCGCGCAGCCGCGGCAGGCCGCGGCCGCCTCGCCGGAGAACGCTGATGCATCCCCGGCTCCTCCAGGCCATGGCGCGCCAGCCGGCGTTCAAGGCGCTGGAGACACGCCTGCCCGGCGACGCAGGTTCCGTGACCATCGGCGGCCTGCCCGGCTCGGCGCCCGCTCTCGTGCTGGCGACGCTGGCGCATCGCACGGAGCACCGT
This sequence comes from Gemmatimonadota bacterium, assembly GCA_037388885.1. GTDB lineage: Bacteria > Gemmatimonadota > Gemmatimonadetes > Longimicrobiales > RSA9 > JARRJS01. The sequence continues at coordinate 45,314 of JARRJS010000002.1, read as the reverse complement.
GTGTGGCTGGCCGTCGCCGCGTCGCCCCCCGAGGCGGAGGCCCTGGAAGCCGACCTCGGCGTCCTGCTCGGAACGGACCGCGTGGTCCTGTATCCGCAACGAGAGGCGCTGCCGTTCGAAGCGGAAGAGCACCACATCGAGGTGAGTGGACGGCGGGTCGAAGCGCTGGAAGCGCTGCTCTCAGGGCGTGTCCGGATCCTGGTCACGACGCATCGCGCCATTCAGGAGCGGGAGAAGATCCCGTCAGCCCTCACGGACCTGCGCGTGACGCTCGCCACCGGCGCGGCACTTCGGCCCGCCGAGCTCGCGGAGCGCCTGGAACTGATGGGCTTCGAGCGCACCGCTCTGGTGGAAGGCGTCGGCCAGTTCGCCGTGCGCGGCGGCATCGTCGACCTCTTCAGCTTCGGCGCCGTGGAGCCGGTTCGCGTGGAGTTCTGGGGGGACGAGATCGAATCGATCCGCCGCTTCGACGTTCTGGACCAGCGCTCTACCGGCGAGCTGGCGCAGGCCGCGGTGCTGCCCGTGGACCTGCGGCTGGCCTCGGCCACTTCCGCCGGTGTGCGCCGTACGCTCCTGGACGTGGTGCCGCCGGAGGCCGTGCTCATGCTCGTCGAACCGGAAGGTGCGGAACCCGCCTTCCGGCGCGCCTGGGAGCATCTGCTGCGCCTGCACGAGGCGGAACGCCGTCATCGTCCGGACATCGAACCGCCGGAGTCGTTGTTCCTGGACCCGCACGCCGCCCGCGAGGCGCTGGCTTCGTTTGGACGCCTGTGTCTGGTCCCGGCGCCCGACGCCGAGATCCGCTTCGACGCCCACGAGCCGGAGCCAATCGAACGGGACATGGAGAGGCTGCGCGCCCTGCTGCGCGCCGGGGCGGCCCGCGGTGAGCAAAGCTTCGTCCTGTGCGAAAATCCTGGCCAGCTGGAACGGCTGGAGGAGCTGCTGGACGGCGGCGGCGCCTTGCCGGCTGGGGCTGCGCTGGCTCTCGGAACCGTTTCCGGCGGCTTCGTGCTGGAGGGCGCCGACCCGCCGGTCCGGGTGCTGACGGACCACGAGATCTTCCGCCGCGCCCGGCGGGTGCGACGCGGCCGCCGGTTCCGGGGTGCCGTCGCGCTGGAAAGCCTGGCCCAGCTCAAGCCCGGCGACTACGTGGTGCACCTCGACCACGGCGTCGGCCGGTTCCTCGAGATGGAACGGGTCACCGTCGGGAACGAAGAGATCGAGTCGCTGGCCATCGAGTACGCCGGCGGCGAGGTCCTGCGCCTGCCGGTCTATCGCCTGGACCTCATCGAGCGCTGGGTGCCCGACCGGGAGGATGCCGAGCCGCCCAAAGTCCACAAGATCGGCGGCAAGAGTTGGACGAAGCTCAAGCGCCGGACGGAGAAGGCCATCCGGGAGATGGCGGCGGAGCTGCTCCAGCTTTACGCAGCCCGCGAGATGGCGGAAGGGCACGCGTTCCCTCCCGACACACGCTGGCAGAAGGAGATGGAGTCCAGCTTCCTGTACGAGGACACGCCGGACCAGCGGCAGGCCACGGTAGACGTGAAGCAGGACATGGAGTCCCCGCGGCCCATGGACCGCCTTGTATGCGGCGACGTCGGCTACGGCAAGACGGAGGTGGCCATCCGTGCCGCGTTCAAGGCCGCGCAGGACGACACACAGGTGGCCGTGCTGGCCCCCACCACGATCCTGGTGGAGCAGCACGTGCACACGTTCCGGGAGCGCCTGGCCGGCTACCCCGTACGCGTGGAAGCCCTGTCGCGATTCCGCACGCCCGCGGAGCAGAAGCGCATCCTGGCGGATCTTGCCGCCGGCGCCATCGACATCGTCATCGGCACCCATCGGCTGCTGGAACCCGACGCCGCCTTCCGCCAGCTCGGCCTGCTCGTCGTGGACGAGGAGCAGCGCTTCGGCGTCCGACAGAAAGAGCGGCTCAAGGACCTGAAGCGCAACATCGACGTGCTGTCCATGACGGCCACGCCCATCCCGCGCACGCTGCACCTCTCCCTGGCCGGGCTCCGGGACATGTCCCTCATCCAGACGCCGCCCCGGGACCGCATGCCCATCATCACGCACGTCGTGCCCTGGATGGACGAGGTGATGGAGGACGCCATCCGTCGCGAGCTGGACCGCGGCGGCCAGGTGTTCGTCGTGCACAACCGTGTCCAGTCCATCGGTGCCGTCGCCGAGCGCGTCCGCGGCCTGGTCCCCGACGCCTGCGTCGATATCGCCCACGGCCAGCAGCCGGCCGCCGCGCTGGACGACGTCATGCGCCGGTTCCTGGACGGCGACGTGAACGTGCTGGTGTCCACCGCCATCATCGAGAACGGCCTCGACGTGCCTACGGCCAACACGCTCATCGTGGACCGCGCCGACCTGTTCGGCCTCGCGCAGCTTTACCAGCTGCGCGGCCGCGTCGGACGATCCCACCACCGCGCCTTCTGCTACCTGATCCTGCCCGAAAGCGCCACCGACCATGCGGACAAGCGCCTCCGCATTCTCGAGCAATACACGGAGCTTGGCAGCGGCTACGCCATCGCCCTCAAGGACCTCGAGCTGCGCGGCGCCGGCAACCTGCTGGGCGCCGAGCAGTCCGGGTTCGTCCATGCCGTCGGCGTCGACACCTACACCCGGCTCCTAGAGCAGACCGTGCGCCGCCTCAAGGGCCAGGAACGCCCCGAACGCTTCCCGCCGCCGGACGTGGCATTGGACGGTGCTGCGTACCTGCCGGACAGCTACGTGCCCGAGGCGTCCCAGAAGCTGCACCTCTACCGGCGCCTGTCTCGCATGGAACAACCGGCCGACATTCAGGCGCTGCGCGCCGAGCTCGCCGACCGCTTCGGTCCGCCACCCCCGGAAGTGGATCGCCTGCTGTCCGCCGCCGAGCTCCGGCTACTGGGCCGTACGCTCGGCATCTCCGGGATCCGCGTCACCCACGACCGTGCACGCATCGGCTTCCGCAACGACGTGGTGCCGCACCTGGCAGTGCTCCAGGGTGCCATGCACGACCAGCAAATCGAGGTGGAAGTGCGTCGCACGCTGCCCCTTTCCCTCGTGCTGCATCGCCTCGGCGCCGAGTCGCTCCCTCGCACCCTCGCCCGGGCGCTGGACCTGCTCGTCAGTGACGCCCGCGCCGCGTGAGGGCGGGTAGCGCCTCATGCCCACTGGCTCTATCTTTTGAAGTTTCTGCAAAACCACGCCTTCGGTGACAATACGACGGCATCCTTAGAAGGAGAACGGATGACCAGGACTCTGGTCTTTGTCGCACTCGTCGGCCTGCTGACATCCGGTTGCAGCGCGTTCAGTGACGCCATGGCGGCGCACTCGCATATCGTGGCGCGCGCAGGCGGCAATGAGCTTTCCACGGATCAGATGGTGGCGTTCCTGAGCCAGAACAACCGCATGACGCCGGAGCCGGCTCTGGTCCAGACCATTGCCGACCTCTGGATCGACTACACGCTCCTGGCGACCGCCGCGGTCCAGGATCCCACACTGTCCAATGTGGACCTGACTTCGATCGTCGAAACGAACATCCAGCAGGGGTTGTTCCAGCGCATCCGCGCCCAGATCATTGGGCCCGATACCACCATCAGCGATTCGGCCCTTCAGGAGATCTACGAGCAGCAGCAACCGGGAACGCGTGTCCACGCGCGCCATATCCTGTTCACCGTGCCATCCGATGCCACGCCGCAGCAAAGGGACAGCATCCACGCCCTGGCCGAGAAGATCCGCCAGCGCGCGGTGGCGGGCGAAGACTTTGCCAAGCTGGCCCGGGAATACAGTCAGGACCCGGGCACTGCGCAGAAAGGGGGGGACCTGGGCACGTTCGGGCGCGGACAGATGGTCGGCCCGTTCGAGAACGCGGCCTTCGCGCTGAAGCCGGGCCAGATCAGTGATGTCGTGGAAACGCCGTTCGGCTTCCATATCATCCAGGTGCTGAACCGGGAGACGCAGAGCATGAAGGAGATGGGGCCGCGGTTTCGCCAGCAAGTCCTGCAACAGCGGGAGCAGCAGCGGCTCCAGGCGTTCGTGGACTCGCTCACGAAGCAGGCGAACCTCCAGTATGTGGACGATGCCTCCGCGGTGGCGAAGGACGTGGTGCAGCGACCCGATGAGGACCTGAGCAAGCAGCAGCGCGGGCGTGCCCTCGTTCGATACCGGGGCGGCGCCGTGACGGTCGGCGACGTTCTTGATCTGGCGCGGCGATCCACGATCCGCAACCGTACGCAGCTGGCCTCCATGCAGGACACGCAGATGCACAGCGTGCTCGAGCGCATGGCACAGACCCAGATCGTGCTGCAGGAAGCGCGCGACCGCGGCCTGGGACCGACGGAAGCCCAGCAGGACAGCATGCGCGAGAACCTCCGGCAACGCCTGCGCTCCGCGGCCGAAAGGATCGGCCTGCTGCCGGTCCACCCCCAGCAGGGTGAAACGGTGAACGCAGCCATTGACCGGCGAGTGCAGTCCTTGCTGAACGACATCATCGCGGGGCGTGCGAGCCCGTTGAGCCTGGGCGCCCTGTCGTACGAGCTGCGCAAGACCTTCAACGGCAAGGTGTATCCCCGCTCGTTCACGCCGGTGGTCGAAGCGTGGAAGCAACAGCGGAACGGGGGTACAGGCTCGAAGGGCAAACCACCGACGGACACGAGCGGCAAGTGAACAGGAACTCGGTCCGTGAGGCGGGATATAACACAGGGCCGGCGTGCGTCGGCCCTGTTCCCTCGCAGTAGTAGCGGCATGATCAAGTCAAAGCGCGTCCTCGTACCTTTGGTCCTCGGCTTCGTGCTGGCCGGCCCCCTGGCCGCCCAGGCAGCGAATCCCCCCGAATCGCTGGTGGACCGCATTGTCGCCGTCGTCGGCGACAGTGTGGTCCTGGCCAGTGATATCCAGGAGCAGCTGCTCCGGCTTCAGGCGTCTGGTCAGAAGATTCCCACCGACTCCGACGCGTTGAACAAGCTGCGTCGCAAGACGCTGGATCCCCTCGTCAACCAGTTGTTGCTGGTGCAGGCGGCGCTCCAGGACTCCGTCGTGGTCGATGACGCGGACGTCAACTCCGAGGTTGATGCGGAGGTACAGCATCGTCAGCAGTCCGTGGGCGGCCCGGCGGCGTTCCGGGCGGCGCTGGCGCGGTCGGGCCTGACGGAGGTGGAGTTCCGCAACATGCTCCGCAAGGACGTACGCCAGAACATGCTCGTCCAGCGCTACCTGGCGAAAGTGCAGCGGGACCGCAATCCTCCGCCGGTGACGGTGGACGAGATGCGACAGTACCTCGACGAGCGTCGCAGCAGCCTGGGCAAGCGGCCGGCGACCATATCGTTCGATCAGGTTGTCGTTTCGCCCCAGCCCACTGACTCGGCGCGGAAGGTAGCCCTCGCGAAAGCGCGTGACATCCTGACGCAGCTTCAACACGGTGCGGACTTCGCCGAGCTGGCCCGGCATTATTCCCAGGACGCGGGCTCGGCGCCGCAGGGCGGCGAGCTGGGCTGGTTCCGGCCGGGCCAGATGGTGCCGGCGTTCGAGCGCGCGGCTTACGCGCTGAAGCCTGGCCAAATCAGCGGTATCGTGGAGACCCCATTCGGTTTCCACATCATCAAGCTGGAAAAGGCCAGAGGCCCGGAGCGGCAAGCGCGACACATCCTGATCAAGCCGGAGATCACGCCGGCGGACATGGACAGCGCCAAGGCCCGTGCCGACTCGGTGGTGAGCCTCGCTCAGCAGGGCGTAACCATGGATTCGCTCGAGACCCGATTCGGGGACCAGAACGAGGACAAGCGCGTGGGCCCCGCCCTGCAGGAGTCGCTGCCGGAGCCGTACAAGACGGAGCTTGCTTCCGCGAAGCAGGGCGACATCGTCGGTCCGTTCCAGATCACGACCCGCGGGCAGGAGCGCTGGGCCGTCGTCAAGGTCACGCAGCTGGAAGCTTCCGGGACATACTCTCTCGACGATCAGCAGGTGCGCCAGCAGGTCCGCAAGCAGCTGGAGCAACAGAAGCTCCTCGATGAGCTGATCAAAGAGCTGCGCGCGAAAACGTACATCGATATCCGATTCTGAAGGAGGCGACGCCTGGTGATACGGGCGACGCGCACGGTGCGGCTGGCCGTGACACTCGGTGACCCCCGGGGCATTGGCCCCGAGGTCGCCGCCGCCGCGGCACGCACAGTGGCCGCCGAACAACCGGAGTCCATTGAGCTCGTCTTCGTCGGGCCCCCATCCCTCGCCCCGCCGTCCGCTCACGACGTGGTGTCGGTGCCGACAGACCGCCCGTGGGACGACCCGGCCCAGGCCGGCCGCATCGCTGCCGCCGCCATCCGGGAAGCGGTCCGGCTGGCGCTGGCCGGCGAGGTGAGCGGGATCGTCACCGCGCCCATCGACAAGGCGGCCTTGCACGCCGCAGGCGAGCCGTTCCCGGGCCACACGGAGATGCTTGCCGAGCTCGCCCGGGTCCGGGACGTGGTGATGCTCATGGCTGCGGAGCGGACGCGGCTGGGTGGGCCGCTTCGGGTCGTCCTCGCCACCAAGCATGTGCCCCTGGCGCGTGTGCCCGACCTCCTGTCACCGGAGTTGCTGGTCTCGCAGGCCCGCATCGTGGAGCGCGCCCTGCGGGAGGACTGGCAGATCGCCAGACCGCGCCTCGCCCTCTGCGCCGTGAACCCCCATGCGTCCGACGGCGGCCTGTTCGGCGATGAGGAGGCCCGCATCGTGAAGCCGGCGCTCGACACGTTGACGGCCGCCGGCCTCGACGCCACCGGGCCGTTGCCCGCCGACACCGTTTTCGTCCGGGCGCTGCGCGGCGATTTCGATGTGGTGATTGCCCCGTACCACGATGTCGGCATGGCCGCGTTCAAGACGGCGTCCTTCGGGCAGGGCGTCAATGTCACGCTCGGTCTGCCTTTCGTGCGGACATCGCCCGACCACGGCACCGCGCTGGACATTGCGGGCAAGGGGGTGGCCGATCCATCCTCCATGGCCGAGGCCATCAGGTTGGCAGCCCGCCTCGCGCGGGCACGCCAGGTTCTCTCCGGGATGAGCGCATGATCCGGTTCCAGAACGTCGTCATGGAGTTTCCACGGTCGGGACGGGCGTTGAACGACGTTTCCTTCCGCTTCAACAAGCACGACTTCTGCTTCCTCACCGGCCACAGCGGCGCCGGCAAGACGACGGTGCTGCGACTGATCCACATGGCAGACCGCCCGACGTCGGGCGAGGTGGTCGTGAGCGGCCACAGCGCGGACACCATCCGGTCCCGCGAAATCGCGATCCTGCGCCGCAAGATCGGGTTCGTTTTCCAGGACTTCCGGTTGCTCCCAGACCGCACCGCGGCCGAGAACATCTCCTTCGCCCTGCAGGTGACCGGTGCCCGCAAGAACGTCATCCGCGTGAAGGTCGCCCGCCTGCTGGCGCAGGTCGGGCTCGCGGCCAAGTCCGAGGCGCTGCCCAGCGAGCTGTCGGGCGGAGAACAGCAGCGCGTCGCCATCGCCCGAGCGCTGGCCAACGACCCCGTGCTTTTGCTCGCCGACGAGCCGACGGGCAACCTGGACGACCGGGCCACTCGGGGCATCTACGACCTGTTCCGTGAAATCCACGCGGCCGGCACGGCGGTGCTTTTTGCGACTCACGACGCGGCGCTGATCCGCAGCCACCCCAACACCCGCGTGATCGAGCTGGACCACGGGCAGCTCGTGTACGACTCGGAGGCTTGATCGATGTACTCCATCCGCGAAGCCCTGGCAGCTTTCCGCCGGACGCCCGTGCTGACCCTGCTTTCGGCCGCCATGATTGGTCTGTCGCTCTGTGTGCTGGGCATCTTCGGGGTCACCGCCCAGAACGTGCGCGAAGTGCTGAATCGCGTGGAATCGCGCGTCGAAGTCGTCGCGTACCTGCGCGACGACGCGACGGAGGAGGAAGTGCAGGAAGCTCGCGCCCATATCCAGGCCATGCCCGAAGTCCGTGACGTGCTCTACGTTTCCCGCGCCCAGGCGCTGGAAATCGCCAAACAGGAGCTGTCCGACATCAGCAGCATCTTCTCTGACCTCGACGTGAACCCGCTGCCGGCATCGCTGGAGATCTCCCTGGTCCCCGGACAGAAGGGACCGGCGGTGGCCACGTCGGTGGCCGCCCGCGTGTCGGCCTACCCCTTCGTCGAGGATGTGCGCTACGGCCGTGAATGGCTCGACAAGGTCTACCTGCTGCGGCGTGTGGCCGGAGCGGCTACTCTCGTGGTGGGCGGCGCATTCGCCTTGGTGGCCGCTCTGATCATCGGTTCGGCCATCCGCATGGCCATCTTCGCGCGCCGTGACGAGATCGCCATCATGCGGCTGGTCGGCGCCACCAACGCCTTCATTCGTCGCCCGTTCCTGTTCGAGGGGTTCTTCACCGGCATCCTGGGCGCGTTCTTCGCACTGCCGGCCGTGTATTTGATCTACCGCGTGCTTTCCGACTCCATCTTCCACCTCGATTGGATGCCGCCCTCGTGGGTCCTGAGCGGGTTCGTGGTCGGCGGTGTGCTGGGGGTCGCCGCCAGCTGGTCCGCGGTCCGGCAGCACCTCCAGGAGCTGTGATGCGCCACCATCGCGGCGCGGCTGCCGCCCTCGCCTTCGTCGTGTTCGCCGTATGCGCCTCACCGGTGGCCGCACAGAGCGACACGCAGAAGCAGCTGCGGGACAGTCGGGCGCGATTGGACCAGATCCGCAGGGAACGCGAGCAGCTCCAGCAGCAGATGCAGACGTTGCAGACGCGTGTGCACGATGTAGCCAGCGAGCTGGCCAATATCGAGCAGCAGGTGCTGGCATCCACCGATGCCCTCAAGGAGCTGGACTTCCAGACGGTAGCCCTGGCATCGAGCGTTGACACCATCACGGCGCAGCTCGTGCACACGCGCGACCGGTTGAAGGCCCGCAGCGTGCTGCTGCGACATCGGCTGCGATCCATCTATGAGCAGGGGCCTCTGCACACGGTCCGGGTCCTGCTGAGCGCCCGCAGCTTCGGGGACCTGCTTAGCCGCTACAAATATCTCCACCTAGTGGCCGTGCACGACCGGCTGTTGCTGGACGAGGTCTCTTCTCTCGAAAAGAGCCTGACCTCCCAGGAGAACGAGCTGAAGTCCAGCCTCGCACAGCTTCAGCGTCTGCGCGCCGAGAAGTTGTCGGAATTCGCACAGCTCCAGTACCTGGAGCGGCGGCAGCAGCGGACACTGCAGGACTACCGGGCGCGGGCGCGTCGCACCCGGGGTCGCCTGCAGCAGCTCGCCGAGGACGAGGCCCACCTCACGGACGTCATCGCCAACCTGGAGCGGGCCCGGCGAGAAGAGGAGCGGCGTCGCGCCATCGCCGGCGCCGCGCCGGCGGGTGCGGGCAACCTCAATCCCAACAGAGACATGGGGAGCCTCAACTGGCCGGTGGCCGGCAAGCTGGTGTACCGATTCGGGCCGGACAGACGCCCGAACGGTGTCACCCTTCGCTGGAACGGTATCGGCATCGGGGCGGCGCCGGGCACACCCGTACACGCGGTAAAGGCAGGCACGGTGGTCCTGGCCCAGCCCATGGAAGGCTACGGGCCCAGCGTCATCATCAGCCACGGCGGCGGGTATTATACCCTCTATATGTACCTCAAGAAGATCCAAGTCGTGGAGGGACAGGACGTCAACGCCGGCCAGGTCGTGGGCACGGTGGGTGGCGAGAACACGCCGGAAGGGCCTCACGTCGAGTTCCGCATTCACGCACCGGTGGGCGGCGGCGCACCCGTGCCGGTGGACCCGCTCCAATGGCTCAAGCCGAAGCCGGGCGGGTGAGCACGCTACCGCCGGTCCAGGGCCACGAGGCGGTGCGAAGACGCCTGGCCCGGGCCGCCGCCCGCGGCGACGTGCCCGCATCCATGCTGTTGCACGGGCCGCCCGGCGTCGGGCGCCAGCGCGTGGCACTCTGGTTCGCGCAGCTCCTCGCATGTGAAGCGCCCACCGACAACGAGCCCTGCAACCATTGCCGATCCTGCAAACTCGCCCGGGCGCTCCAACACCCGGACATCCATTGGTTCTTCCCCCTGCCCCGCCCGAAGGTCTACGGTAGCCCGGATCGCCTGGCAGACGCCTTCGAAGACGCCCGCGCCGCGGAGCTCGACGCCCGACGCGCCCAGCCCCTGCGCCGCTCGCTCCCCGACCAGTCCGTCGGGCTCTACCTGGCGCAGGTGCGCACCATCCGACGCCTCGTCGCCACCACGCCGGCCATGGGCCACCGCAAGGTCTGCCTGATCGGCGACGCCGAGATGCTGGTCCCGCAGGAGTCCAGCGAAGAGGCCGCAAACGCCGTCCTCAAGGTGCTCGAGGAGCCACCCGCCGACACGACGTTCCTGCTCACCACCACAGACCCCGAGATGCTCCTGCCCACCATCCGGTCGCGCCTCGCACCCGTTCGCCTGCGACCCCTGCCCGTGGACAGGGTCGCCGCCTTTCTCGTTGAACACGCGGCGGCCTCCGCCGACGCCGCCCATCTCGCCGCCCATCTCGCAGAAGGCTCAATCGGCCGGGCCCTCGCCTTTCTGCCGCAAGACGGCGAGCCCGGGCCCCTCGATGCCCTGCGCGATGAGGCCCGTCAGATACTGCAATCCGTCGCCAGCAAAGACGCGGCTGCACGCGTCGCGGCCGCGCACGCCCAGTCCCCGACCGGCGCACGGGGACATTACAGTGACCTCCTCGCTGCGCTGAACGTCTGGTTACGAGACCTGGCAGCGTTCGCCAACGACGCCCGCGACAGCATCGTCAACGTCGACGCCATGGGCGAGCTCGAAGAGCTCGCAACCGCGCTGCCGGCTGTCGCCGTGACGGCGCCCGATGCCATCCGGCTCGTGGATGAAGCGCGCGCGCTGGCTCGCATCAACATCAACCCGCAACTGGCGATGGCGCACTTGTTGAGGCAGCTTCGCGATACCCTTCGGGGTTTCGCCTGACTCGTTCCGTCATGGCGATGCCCCGGGCATTTGGCCAGTTTTCAGGCGTGGGATCGGCGATAGTCCACGCTAACAGATTGCGGCGTAACGACTTGCCGACTCCGTTCCCCCGATGAGGCTTGCGGTGCTATCTTGGGAACCAAGCGGGATGAACCGACGGAGCGCATGAACGGGCTGACACACGTGGACGAGTCCGGCCATCCTCGCATGGTGGACGTGGGTGACAAGGAGGTCACGGACCGGCGCGCTTCGGCGGAAGGTCGTGTAGTGATGACGGCCGCGACGCTGGCGGCACTGCTGGACGGACGGTCGCCGAAAGGTGACCCGCTGGTGGTGGCGCAGATTGCGGGAATCCAGGCCGCGAAGCGCACGGCCGAGTTGATTCCGCTCTGTCACGCGCTGCCGGTGACGGCAGTGGACGTGAAACTCGAACCGGATGATACCCTCCCCGGCGTCCGGATTGTGGCGACAGCGCATACGCGTGCACGAACGGGTGTGGAGATGGAAGCCCTCACGGCCGTGAGCGTTGCTGCGTTGACGTTGTATGACATGCTGAAAGCGGTGGACCGGGGCATGCGCATCGAAGGTATTCGGTTGGTGCGCAAGACCGGTGGCCGTAGCGGCGAGTGGCGGGCTGATCCGGATGTCTGACCGCGCTTCCCGCTCCCCGGGAGCGTCCGGCCGTCCAACACGCCGGGAAAAGGAAGGATTCCATGAGTGATCGTGGATCGGATTCGACGGACTCGAAGGCGAGCCGGATCCACGTGTTGCGGGAATCGCTGGCGCGTGCGGAGCGGGAGGCGCGTGAGCGGGCGGAGGCGCGTGCGCGCGCCAACGCGGATCCACGGGCCCGAGCCGAGCCTGACAGTGCAGGAAACGAGCGGAGAGCCGCTTTCGGAGCCACTGTTTCCGCCCTGGCGCAGTGGGAGGCCGAGCAGACACACAAGATGCAGCGCTGGTTCGCGCAACGGTGGACGCAGCTGCGCAACCCGGTGCGCTTCGGTGTCGTCGTCGCGGCGGCCTTCCTGCTCGGGCTCCAGGTCGCCGCTGGCTCCGGAGGAGGTCTGGCGCAGCTGGAGATGGCCACCCGGTTGACGCACGCCCGTTCGGCGCTCACGGCGCGGGAAGGTGAGTTGGAGCTGGTTCGACTGGAGCTCTCGCGCCTGTCGGACATCATCCACTATTCGAGCCAATATGACATCCCTGCAGATCTTGCGGGTGCGATCCACGACATCGCCTTGTCGGAGGGTGTGGACCCGGCGCTTGCGTTCCGGCTCGTTCAGGTGGAAAGCGGGTTCACGCGCAAGGCGGTAAGTCCCAAGGGCGCAGTGGGATACACGCAGATCATGCCGGCCACGGCATACCAGCTGGAGCCGGGGCTCAAGTACAACGACCTATTCGTGCGGGACACGAACCTGCGACTTGGTTTCCGTTACCTGCGCACGATGCTGGAGCGCTACGGGGATCTCCGGCTGGCCCTGCTGGCCTACAACCGGGGGCCGGGTACCGTGGACAGCATCCGTCGTGGCGGCGGCGATCCAGCAAACGGATACGCGCGTACCGTCATCCGTCAGCCGTAGCCGGGTCGGAACCGGCGACCCTCAACACCGGCCAACGGCCGTCTCGCACCATCCCGGTTCCCTTCACGCGCGGATGTATCCGACCCGGTCACCCCGAGGACGGGAGCGACCGCCGATCGTGACCAGGTCGTTGCTCGAAGAAATGGCTGCCGCGAGGCGCAGTCGTGTCAATCGCCCGTGTGCAGGAAATTGCCGAGGGTTCGATTCAATGCGCTCAGCACTGCAACGGCCACGGCCCGGTGTGCAGCACCGTCGAACACCACGGCGCCCACGAGTCGTTTGGGGCTTTCTGCACTGCGCAGCAGCGAAGCGACCATCAGGTCGGTGTCGAAGGCATGCATACGCTTCACGCCGATGATGCGGACCCCCAACCCTTCACCTACCACCGCCTCGAGCGCTCGAACCGCCGCCAGGGCCGTCGTCTTCAGCTCGATGACCTCCCCCCGTTCACCCGACGCGATGCCGCCATGAACCTGACCGTCCCACTCCAGGCTGACGCTGATGGTGACCCGCCCGGCATCGTCCTCCGTACGCGTCGCTTCCACGAAACGCACGCGTCGGCGCGGTTCTTCCGCAACGGGCACTGCGATGTGCGTGGAGATCTCCTGCGACGCGTAGCCCAGGGCCTCCAACCGCGTGCGAACCGCGACCTCCAGAGGCACGGGCTCCGTGCCCCGCTCCCGGATGATCCAAACGTCGCCTGACGATGGCTCCACGTGCGCTTGCTGGACGCCGGCGAGCGCCATCAACTCGCCCTCGAGAGAACGGCACCCCTCGGCATCAAGTCCGGACAACGGAACCACGATCTCACTCCGATCCAACAGGTGGCCGTGCGTGGGGGGATTGGCAGCGGGTACGCCCAATGTTCATTCTCTCCCGAGAATGTGTCAAGCTCCCTGACAGGAACCGGGGCACGCGCTCAGAATCGCAACAGGGCGCCCACGCCATGCTGCTCCCACAAAGCGTCTGCGTTCACGAACTCGATGGTTGACCCTCCTTCTTGAGCAAGACGGATCATCGTCTCCACCAAGTCCGCCTCGCGTCGCGTCTCACCGCCGCAGTACGGACACGTCGGGTGAGCCACGTCGAAGAAGAAGCCGCACTGGCTGCAACAGGCGCCACCCCGCTCCATGTTCCGGGCCAGCACCAGCCGGTCCACCTTCCGTTCCTGAAGCTGGGCCAACGTATCACGGAATCCGCAAACGGCAAAGTGGTTCTGCTGAATCCGGTCCCGCAGCTCGCTCACCGCTTCGCGTTCCCGCGCGTCCGCCTGCGCGTCGAGGAACGGACGCACGCGTTCCAGGATCTCCACCTGATCCGCGTCCACGGGGGCGCGATCTTCGTACACGACCTTGCCCGCCAACCGCGCGGGCAGATGCTCCCGGAACTTCTTCACGTTCGCTTCGGTTCCCAGCAAGATCAGGTCGTCGGGGCGCAACCGTTCATCGAATCGCGCCACCTCTTCGGTGAAGTCGCGGAAGACATGCTTCGTCTCCTCCACGGCCCGCCGATCATGATAATCGCGATAAGAGTATGCCCCCCTCTGCACGTCGCGCGGTTCCGGCGCTGGTCCGCCTTCATGCTGTACGTCGTGGACCGGTTCGTTCAGGTACAAGCTGATGAGCCTCAGACGCTGCCGGTCCACCAGAACGACCCCATGGTGCCGATAGCTCGCCATGACCTCCACCAGCGGACCGACGACCGGGAGCGCAGTCAGCTCGACACGCATGGGAAACGGCACGGGCGTCTGTGCCGCCTCGAACCAGTCGCCGCCCACTTCCGCATAACACACGGCGCCCTTGTTCGCTTCGTCGAACTCATCGGCCAGCCACGCCTCGATGCGGGCGAACGCCGCACCCACGGCTGGCGCCTCGCCGCCGTCGAGCGCTGTCGCTTCGTAACGGCCACGCTGCTTGTTCAGGAAGATCCCATGCGTGCGCTTGTTGGAGTTTACACGCATGTCGAGGAACACGGAAAGGATGAGGTGATCTCCGGCGCGGCGCCGGAGCAGCCGTTCGATATCGTGGCGTGCAATCATGGCGCTCCGTTTCGGTGACCGACACAGGAATGGGGTTGATTGAAGCGGCCAATGTCACGTTCTGGCGCCAGTTTTTTCGCCCGACGTCAGAGGTGGTAGTTCGGCGCTTCCCGCGTGATCGCCACGTCATGGGGATGCGATTCGCGCAAACCGCCGCCGGTGATCAGCGTGAAGCGAGCCCGGGTGCGCAGGCGCTCAATGTCGGGACAACCGCAGTATCCCATCCCGCTCCGCAGTCCGCCCACCAGCTGAAACAGCACATCCGAGACCGGCCCCTTGTAGGGCACGCGCCCCTCGATGCCTTCCGGCACGAGCTTGCGCGAGTCCGCGACGTCTTCTTGAAAATAGCGATCAGCCGATCCTTCTTCCATAGCCGACAGCGAGCCCATGCCGCGGACCGTCTTGTAGCGACGCCCTTCCAACAGGAAGCTCTCGCCGGGGCTCTCCTCCGTTCCGGCCAGCAGCGAACCCATCATGGCGGCGCTCGCGCCGGCCGCGATGGCCTTCACGATGTCGCCAGAGTACCGGATGCCGCCATCCGCAATGATGGGCACCTGGTCCTCCACGCCGGCCACCGCATCCATGATGGCCGTCAGCTGCGGCACGCCGACTCCCGTCACGACGCGTGTCGTGCAGATGCTGCCCGGCCCGATGCCCACCTTGACCGCGTCGGCGCCTCGCTCCACCAGGGCTGCCGCGGCTTCCGCCGTGCCTATGTTGCCCGCCATCACCTGGACATCCGGGAACCGTTCGCGCACACGCTCCAGCGCCTTCAACACGCCCACCGAATGCCCGTGCGCGGTGTCGATCACCAGGACATCGCAACCTGCATCCACCAGCGCGGCCGCCCGGTCCATGTCCCCGCTCGCCGTCCCCACCGCGGCACCCACACGCAGTCGGCCGTGCCCATCCTTCGATGCGTTCGGATACTTCCGCCGCTTGAAGATGTCCTTTACGGTGATCAAGCCACGCAGCGTCCCGTCCTCATCCACCACCGGGAGTTTCTCGATGCGGTGCCGGTGCAGGATGCGCTCCGCCTCGTCCAGCGAGGTGCCCACAGGCGCCGTCACCAGCCCCTCATGTGTCATCAGCTCGCCGATCGGCCGCGCCAGCTCTGTCTCGAACTGCAGGTCGCGGTTCGTAATGATGCCCACCAACCGATCACCCTCGTCCACGATGGGAACGCCGCTGATGGAGAACTGCTCCATCAGGCGGTGCGCATCACGCAGTCGGTGCCCCGGCGAGAGCGTGATGGGATTCAAGATCATCCCGCTCTCCGATCGCTTGACCCGGTCCACTTCCTGCGCCTGCCGCTCCACCGGCATGTTCTTGTGGATGACTCCGAGCCCGCCTTCGCGTGCAATGGCGATCGCCATACGTGACTCGGTGACCGTGTCCATGGCCGCGGACAGCAGAGGCATCTGCAGCCTGATTCCTCGCGTCACCTGCGTATCCACCTGCGTCTCACGCGGATGCACCTCCGAATATTCCGGAACAAGCAGCACGTCATCGAACGTCAGCCCTTCGCCGCGAAGCCGCTCTCCCAATCCTGATTCCGCCATCGACCTCTCCCTATGAACGCAAAACGCCCGTGAGTTCCGAGGCGCCGCAGGCGCTCCCACTCACGGGCTCCTTGTCTTTCCCTGTCCGGGTTCGGGGTTCCATGGCGGATTTTATGCGCCGCCCCCCGGAGTGTCAACCCGATCCGCCCGCTCCACCAGCCTCATCCTCGCCCACCGGTCCTTCCTCCTTCTCCGGATCCGCGGGCCGCCGCGGCGCCGGTTCCACAAGCGTCCTGCCCACGTCCGTGATGCCTTCGAGCACCCGCGACGCCGTGCTCATGATGCGCATCGTGCCACGCATGGCCTTGGGTGCCACGGACCGCAGCCGCATCTGGTCCTCCACGCGCTCCGCGAACCGCTGGAACGCCGACGGCTCCCGGCCCTGTTCGCGCGCGTATTTCGCCTGCAGAAACTCGATGAAGTCCACGACCTGGTAGAGCTGCTCGTCGGGCAGCGCCTCCAGGGACCGTTCGATCCGCTTCCGCATCACGTCGTGCATGCTCCCTCCCTCGCGGCATGAGCCGCGCTTTCCTGCAGTACGTCAAACATAGTCGGCCGGTTTCCCGCGGTCGAGTCGCTCTTTGACACCGACGCGCCGGCCGATTACACACCTGACGGAAGGCGCTCGGTTTCGGCTCGGCCGACTTTGGCATGGCGTGGAGGCGCCGCTTGCACCACGTTTAGTCCGTGGCCCCGGTGATGCCACGGCACGTGCCAGGCGGATCCCGCCACGTGAACGGCCCGGGGATCCATGCCCGGTCCGGCGCGTGCACCGCCATGTTCCGGGTTGGCGTCGTGCTTGCATGTCCCTACCGGACCGATTCAGCGCACCGGTTTCCGCGTTCCAGTTCCAGAGGCGTTATGCGTTTTCTCCCTTTGAGGGAAGTGGGGATCCCAGATGCCACCAGTCGCGCGTACGAGCGCTGGCTGGGCGAGCTCGACGAGCGCCTGTCCGACAAGAGTGTGGACCGCAATGAGCTGTGCCGGGAGATCCTGACGGATCTCTATTACCCGGAATATCGAAACACCGAACCGGCAGAGCTTCCCACACCCACGGCCATCGCGCTGCTCCAGATGGACCCCCGCAACATCACCCGGGAGCCCGACTATTATCGGGACATCGATCCCGGACGCTACGAGGCGGTCAAGCCGTTGCTGTGGCTCTGGGAGATGTTCGACAAGAGCATACTGGGCGAGAACGTGCATCTCGGCGTCAAGTTCCGGCGTGTGCTGGCGCACCACATCTTCCGCCGGTGCGGCCGCAGCTTCAAAGCGTTCCACTTCGTGAAGTTTTCCTTCGGCTACAACATGGAAGTGGGCGATGACGTAGTGGTGCACCGGCACGTGCTGCTGGACGACCGGGGCGGCATCGTGATCGGCGATGGCGCTTCCATTGCCGACTATTCCAACGTCTACAGCCACACTCACTCCCTGGCGGACCAGCGGGACGTGGCCACGCCGGCCACCATCATCGGCAGCGGCGTACGCCTTGCCTACCATGCGTCGGTGCTGGCCGGGGTGGAGATGGAAGCCGATTCCATGGCGGGCGCCATGGCGGTGGCGACCAAGCCCACGGCGGCGCGTGACGTGGTGCTGGGCATTCCGGCGAAGGCCAGATTGCAGAAGCCGCCGATGGAAGAGCGTCCGGACCACCCGCGCACGCCGGATCCCCTCGACGAGGGCTGACCCGGTGGACGGCGGCTGACTCAGACCGGCACGCGCCAAGTGCCCGGCCAGGTGCGTCTGTCTGTCCGCACGTTCAGGTGCGTGGCGCGACCAGTCGTTCCGCACCACCCAGCAGGCCGTCCACCACCAGGGCCAGCAGCGCCGCGGGCACCGCGCCCGAGAGGATCATGCGGCTGTCGGACAGAGCCAGGCCCGCCACGATGGGGTCGCCCAGACCGCCCGCCCCGATGAACGCGGCCAGGGTCGCCGTGCCCACGTCGATCACGGCGGCCGTCCGCACACCGGCCATGATCACGGGCGCGGCCAGGGGCAGGCGCACGTGTCGAAGCACCTGGACAGGCGTCATGCCCAGCGCCCGCGCCGACTGCACCGCATCGGGGTTGGCGTCCCGCACCCCTGTGTAGGTATTCCGCACAATGGGATAGAGTGAATACAGGAAGAGCGCCACGAGCGCGGGCACCACGCCGATACCGATGAGCGGGATCATGAACGCCAGCAGCGCGATGCTGGGTATGGTCTGCAGCACGCCCACGCCCCGGATCACGCCCTCCGCGCCGGAGCGAGCGCGTTCCAGGGCGAGTCCGGTGGGCACTGCGATCAGGACGGCGGCAAGCAGAGACAGGCCCACCAGCTCGAGATGCCGCAGTGTCAGCCGGAACAGCATGGCCCGTTTCTGCCACATGTACACCGGGAAGGACGTCGAGCGGGCCTGTTCCGTCGCTCCACCGCCTGCGACGACTTGCGATCCCGCCAGGCCCAGGCGTTGCAAGGCGGACGACGCCACGGCCGCAACATCCTCGCCGTCCACCTCCACGCGCCGGTTCAGCCGCCGCATCATGTCCGCGTCCAGCCGACCGCTCAGCTGGGTCAGCACCTCCACGCCGCGCGGCGAGTCGTGCCAGAATCGCGATCCCACCAGGGCCGCCGCCTCGTACGCCGGGAAGAACCCGCGGTCGTCCCGCAGCACGGTCAGGTGGTAGCGCGCGATGGCGCCATCGGTGGAGTAGCCGTCCACGACGTCCACGTCTCCGGAGGCCAGTGCTCTGTACTTCACGGCCTGCAGCAGGGAACGGACGGCCCGCGGCTTGAAGCCGTACACGCGTCGCAGGCCCGGCAGCCCATCGGGGCGACCGATGAAGTCCGGCGTGAAGCCGGCCACCAGCGAATCCGACACCGCCGCCAGGTCGCTCAGGGTGCGCAAGTGATAACGCCGGGCCGTCGCCTGTCGCACGGCTATGGCGTAGGTGTTCTGGAAGCCGAGGGGCGGCAGCCAGTGAATGTCGAAGCGCCGGGCGAACGTGTCCGCCACGATGCGGTACACCTCCCTGGGATCGGAACGGGGCTTGTCCCCCAGGATCGCCACCAGCCCCGTGCCCGTGTATTCCGGGTACACATCGATGCCGCCTGAACGAAGCGCGCGGAACGCGATGTCCGTGGCACCGAGGCCGGGCCGTCGCACCACGCGGAAGCCCCGGGACTCCAGCAGCTGGGCGAACATCTCCGCAAGGATGTAGGATTCCGCGAACGGCTTGGACGCCACGACGACGGGCTCCGCCGACGTCGCCACCCCCGCCGCCCCCGCCCCCGCCCCCGCCTGCCTCACCGGCGCCCCCGTGCCCATCGCCAGCACGCCGGCCAGCACCGCCGCCCGCACCATCATGCGTCCGCCCCCAGCCGCGACCGCGTGACCAGCCGCCGCACGTAGTCCGTGGCCGGCGCACGCATCAGGGTTTCCGCGTCCGCTACCTGCTCGAGTCGCCCGCCGTGCAGCACCGCCATCCGGTCCGCCAGTGCAGCTCGGCCCGCGTGATGGCGTCCAGGGCGCCGAACGGCTCGTCCATGAGCAGCACGCCCGGATTGGCTGCCAGTGCTCGTGCGATGGCGACGCGCTGCCGCTGGCCGCCCGACAGCTGGCCGGGCCGTCGGTCACCGTACACGTCTGCCGGCAGGCCCACCATGTCCAACGCGTCCCGCGCCCGATCCGGAGCGGACGGATCCCCTTGCAGCCAGGGCACCAGTCCCGTGTTGCGCAGCACGGTCCAGTGCGGCATGAGCCCACCCTCCTGCTGCACGTACCCGATACGCCTGCGGAGCGCGATGGGGTCCAGCTCCTTCACGTCGCGATCCCCCAGCCGGACCGTGCCGGTGTCCGCGTCCACCATACGGTTGAAGCAGCGCAGCAGGGTGGTCTTGCCGGACCCGCTTTCGCCGACCAGGGCCAGGCTCTCACCCGACTCCACCACGAGGGACACGCCGTCCAGGGCCACCGTCGTAGCGTACCGCTTCACCACATCGACCGCTTCCAGCCGCGGCGCGGCAGCTTCGTCCAGGGCGGCGGCGACATCTTGATTCATGTGCCCCCCTGGAACCCGCTCCGCTCGTGCTGCGAAAGGCGAGGTATTTGCATAGGGTGAGATCGGCACGTTGGGTGGTGCCCGACCCGGCGGGCGTTGCGCGTCATTCGTCTCGACCACAGGTTGTCCCGACGCGTTCGGGATCGCCCCCAACGTACCATTCGGAACCGTTCGCCCGAACCCCGCACATGGAGACCCGTTGACTCGAGCCTTTGCCACGCCGCAGTCGTGCGGCGGTGTCCGATGCGCGCGCAAGCTCCCTCGTGCGGACGACTGCTGATCTCATGCACGCGGCATCCCACGCGGCGCCTCACGCGCGCGACGACATGCTGGCCGAGGTGGCCGCGGGCCTGGCCCGCTCCCAGAAAGAAGTCTCGCCCAAGTACTTCTACGACCGGCGCGGCTCGGAGCTGTTCCACGAAATCACGCGCCTGCCGGAATACTATCTGACGCGGACCGAGCGGGCGCTCCTGCATTCGTTCGTTCCCGGCTGGGTAGCCTCGGAAGCCCCCGCCTCTCTCGTGGAGCTGGGTGCCGGCAGCGCGGACAAGACGCGCATCATCCTGGATGCCATGGGCGCCCGCGACGGCGCATCCGCCCGCCGCCGGCCGGTGTACGTGCCCGTCGACATCAGTGGCGATTTCCTTGAGAGCGTCGCCGCCGGCCTGCGTCACGAGTACCCCGCGCTCGAAGTACTGCCCATGGTCGCAGACATCTCCAGGGGCGTGGCGCGGCCCGACCGATTGCCCGCCCCGGCCATCTTCGCCCTGCTGGGCAGTACCATCGGCAACTTCAAGCCGGACAGCGCCGTGCGCCTGCTCGGCCATGTCCGGCACGCCATGGACCCTGCAGACCGGCTGCTGCTGGGCGTGGACCTGAGGAAGGACCGGGCCACGCTCGAGGCCGCGTACAACGATGAGGCGGGCATTACCGCCGCGTTCAACCGGAACATCCTCAGCGTGCTGAACCACAGGCTCGGTGCAAACTTCGACCCGGACGGGTTCGAGCACTGTGCATACTACTCGGAGGAGCACCACCGCATCGAGATGCACCTCGTCGCCCGCCGGGCCCAGACGGTCCACATCCCCGGGTTGGAGCCGGTGCACATCCAGGCCGGCGAAACCATCCGTACCGAGCTCAGCCACAAGTACGATCGCGAAACCGTGGCGCAGCTGTTCCGCAGCGCCGGCCTGACGCCCGACCGCTGGGAAAGCGACGACGCCTTCGCTCTAGCCGTCGCCACGGCCGCCTGATCGAGACGGCCACGAAGCATCGCCGGAACGGCCCCGAAACGGCCTGACCCGCCGGCGCGGCCCCGGCCGCCGAAAGGAACGGTCTACTCCTCGTATTGTGCCTTCAGCCGCCGGACCACTTCGGGGTCCGCCAGCGTCGTCGTGTCGCCCAGCGCCCGGCCTTCCGCAATGTCGCGCAGCAGTCGGCGCATGATCTTGCCGGACCGTGTCTTGGGCAGCTCGGCGGCGAAGATGATGTCCTCCGGGCGGGCAATGGCGCCGATCTTGTGCGCCACGTGCTGTTTCAGCTCGTCCTTCAGCTCGTCCGTGCCGTCGACGCCCTCCTTCAGCGTCACGAACGCCGCGATCGCCTGCCCCTTCACCTCGTGTGCCCTGCCGACTACGGCTGCCTCGGCAACCGACGCATGGTCCACCAGCGCGCTCTCCACCTCCATCGTGCCGATGCGGTGACCGGCCACGTTCAGCACGTCGTCCACACGGCCCAGGATCCAGAGGTAGCCGTCGTCGTCCTGCTTCGCGCCGTCACCCGGGAAGTAGGCCCCGTCCCAGCGGGACCAATACGTGTTGCGGTACCGCTCGTCGTCGCCCCAGATGGTGCGCAGCATCCCCGGCCATGGCTTCGTGATGGCCAGGTAGCCCGCCGCAACCGACTTGCCTTCATCGTTCCAGACGTTCGCGCTCACGCCCGGGAACGGCACCGTGGCACTCCCCGGTTTCGTCTCCGTGGCGCCGGGCAGCGGCGTAATCATGATCCCGCCCGTCTCCGTCTGCCACCACGTGTCTACGATGGGGCAGCGCTCGGCGCCTATGTTGCGGTGATACCACATCCACGCTTCTGGATTGATGGGCTCGCCCACCGTGCCCAGCAAGCGCAGCGTCGAAAGATTGTGCTTCTCCGGCCACTGGGTGCCCCACCGCATGAACGCGCGGATGGCCGTCGGCGCCGTGTAGAACACCGTCACCCCATATTTCTCCACCAGATGCCAGAAGCGACCCCGGTCCGGCCAGTCTGGCGCGCCTTCGTACATCAGCACCGTCGCCCCGTTCGCGAGCGGCCCGTAAACGATGTAGCTGTGCCCGGTCACCCAGCCGACATCCGCCGTGCACCAGTACATGTCGTCGTCCTTCAGGTCGAACACCAGCTTCGTGGTGGCCAGCACGTGTGTCATGTAGCCGCCCGTCGTGTGCACCACACCTTTCGGCTTCCCCGTGGTGCCGGAGGTGTACAGGATGTAGAGGATGTCCTCCGCGTCCATCTCCTCCGCGGGGCAGTCCGGCGACGCGTCCTCCACCAACTCGTGGTACCACACGTCCCGCCCCTCCTGCATGGTGACCGGCACGTCCAGGCCCGCGCCCCGCTGGACCACTACCACCTTCTCCACCGACGGCGCGTCCTCCAGCGCTTCATCCGCCGCCGCCTTCAACGGCACCGCACGGCCCCGCCGGAACCCGCCATCCGCCGTCACCAGCACCTTCGCCTCCGCATCGTTGATCCGCTCCCGCAGGCTGTCCGCCGAGAACCCGCCGAACACCACGGAATGCGGCGCTCCAATGCGCGCGCACGCCAGCATCGCGATCGCCGCTTCCGGAACCATGGGCAGGTAGATGGCCACCCGGTCGCCCCGCCGCACGCCCAGCCCCTTCAACGCATTGGCGAACTGACCCACTTCCCGGTGCAGATCCCAGTACGTATAGACCCGCTCGTCTCCGGGCTCCCCTTCCCACACCAGCGCCGCCTTGTTCCGACGCCCACCCGCCACTTGCCGATCCAGGCAGTTATACGCCGCATTCAACTTCCCACCCACGAACCACTCCGCGTGCGGCTCTTCCCACTTGAGCACCTGGTCCCAGCGCTGGAACCAGGCCAGTTTTTCCGCCCAATCCGCCCAATACCCCTCCAGATCCGACGCCGCCCGTTCGTAGATGGAGGCATCCGCGTTCGCCGTCGCCGCGAATTCCTCCGGTACCGGAAACCGGCGCGTCTCCTCCAACAGCGCATCCAACCCGTGATCGGTCTCTGCCATCTGTCGCCCTCCCGCTGGTTCGAATGTCCCGTCGACGCCACTCCCCGCAACAACCCCGCCAAAACCCGAGCTCGAATTCGATTCACCCCCTCGCCTTACCCCACCCCGCTTGTCACCTGCGACCAGTAGCACTATCTTTGCCTGTCTTTGGCCCGGGCGTGCTACCGGGACCGTCTGATCCCGCGGATCGGCCCCTGGAGTTCCCGGGTCGTTCAGCGCAAATCGCGGACGTCGAACACGGACAGATCGACAGATGGCCAGCAAGAAGCTGACAAAGAAACAGATCGATCACTTGGAAAAACGGCTGCTTCGGGAACGGCAGCGCGCACTCCAGTCTCTCGGTCGTTTCGACGAGTTGGCGAAGATCTCCGCCGAACAAGCGGACTCCGACCTGTACTCCTATTCGGACCACATTGCGGACCTCGGCACCGACGCCATGGAGCGCGAGAAGATGCTCCTGTTCGCCAGCAAGGAGGGCCGTTACCTGTATCGTATCGAGGAAGCCCTGCGGCGCCTCTACAGGGAACCTGAAAAGTTCGGTCGCTGCCACAGCTGTGGCAACCTCATCGAATTCGACCGGCTGGACGCGCTACCCCACGCCCGGTTCTGCATCGACTGCAAACGCAAGGAAGAGGAGGTTGACGCCGCATAGGCCTCGGCTCCGGCTTCCAGGCATGCATTCTATCCCGAACGGGGCGACCGCGCTCGCCCCGTTCTCATTCCAGCGACCGTCCACCCAACAGAGCCGGCAGCATCCCCACGAACGCGGAACGTGCTAGCACACGGTCGGCCCCGGCGGCACGCGCAGCGTCCATGCGCTCCACGTCCACGTGCGAGCCGAACGCCACGACCGGAACACCCTTCAAGGATGCCTGCGCCCGAACCCAGCCGATGAATCCAACCGGGTCGTCGCCGGCACCCAGGTCCACCAGGACCAGACGCGGCCGCGCGCCCTCAGCCTCCTCCCTCAGCGGCTGCGCACGCGAGGCCGTGCGCACGTCCACCCCCGGCGGCGCGGTTCCCCGGATCCTGGCCGCGAAGATCAGGTCTGCGACCAGCGCCAGGACGGCCGGTTCGTCATGGTTTCTGTTATCTCCCATGCCGCCAACGATTTAGCCTTTAATAAGAGCGAGAATGAATATTGACAACAGCCCTTCGCGACCGTTATCTTACGGCGTACGAAACGAACAGGCGAGGGTATGATCGTGTCCAGGAAGATGATGGTGGCCCACGGCCACGAACATAAAGAGCCGGAGCTTGCACTACGGAAAGCGCTGGAGTCGAACGGCCAGCGGTTCACGGAGCAGCGTTCGGCGGTGTACCGGTATCTGATCAGCACGGATACGCATCCGACAGCGGACGACGTGTTCACGGCGGTCCGAGGTTCTATCCCGGACATCTCTCTGGCGACGGTTTACAAGTCTCTCGAGACGCTGGTGAGCTGTGACCTGGCGACCAAGTTGACGTACGGGGACGGGTCGGCTCGTTACGACGGCCGAACGGATCCGCATCCGCATGCGCGTTGTCTGTCGTGTGGGGCGGTGCTGGATGTGCCCGGGCGATTGAACGCCGCGGTGCTGACGGGGCTTGGCACAGTACCGGGCTTCAGCGTGGAGGGGTACCGTCTGGAGCTGGTGGGTGTGTGCGACAAGTGTCAGGAAAAGGCCGGGAAGGCCTGATCCGGTCGTAAGGTCGACCCGGTTCACGCGGGTTCTGGTTGCAGGAGGGGGCGTCCTCGGATGCGAGGGCGCCTTTTTTCACGTCGGTGGGCATGGCGCTCTCGTGGTGCGACTTGCGGGTGCGGGCGGCGTTGCTGCAACTTGCCGCCAACTCGAAACGGGAGACGGAGTCCCATGCGTGTCTTCCTACCCGCAGTGCTGTTGCTGGGCGCCTGCAGCGTAGCTCCGGAGCCGGCTTCCCCTGCCCGCGCGGTGTCGGCCCTGCGCTCGGGCCAGGTGTTGGCGGCACTTCAGGAACGCTACCGGGTGGCCGGTCTGGACCGTAGTGACTTCAATCACGCACAATTCTGGGCCGCCATCGGCCCGATCATCGATGCGGCGCCTGGCATGGAGCGGCGAGCGGTGGGCCGGTCCGCGCTCGGGCGGCCCATATACGCGGTACGCTACGGGCATGGTCCGACGCGGGTTCTGCTGTGGTCCCAGATGCATGGCAACGAGTCGACGGCCACCATGGCCCTGGCGGACATAGTCCGCTTCCTGACCGAGGTGCCCGGAGATCCCTTGGCCCGGCGCCTGGCCAACCGGCTGACCGTGCTGTTCGTGCCCATGCTGAACCCGGACGGAGCGCAGCTGTTTGAGCGCAGGAATGCGCAGGGCATCGACATCAATCGGGATGCCCGGTCCCTGGCGACGCCGGAAGCGCGGGCGCTGAAGAGCCTGCAGGCGTCGTTCCGACCGGACTTCGGCTTCAACCTGCATGACCAGAACGTGCGTACGCGAGTGGGTTCCAGCGACCGTCTGGCCGCCATCGCGCTGCTGGCGCCGGCGTACGACTCGACCAACACGCTGAACGAGACTCGTACCCGGGCTCTGCGCGTCGCGACGGTCGTACTGGAGGCCGTGAATCCGTTCGTGGCAGGCCACGTCACTCGATACGACGACACGTTCAACCCGCGGGCGTTCGGTGACCTAATGCAACGCTGGGGGGTGAGCACGGTGCTCATCGAGTCCGGCGGCTGGCGAAATGACCCGGAGAAGCAGTACCTGCGTCGCGTGAACTTCGTGGCACTGCTGACCGCCCTGGATGCCATCGCCACCGGCAGCTACGCGCGTGCGGACGCGGCACGCTATCGCGCTTTGCCATTCAACGGCGGCTCTGTCCGGGACCTGCTCGTTCAAGGCGGTACCGTCGTGGCGCCCGGCCTCCCCCCGTACGCGGCGGACCTGGCCATCGACTACGACCGGCCGCTTCGCCAGCAGGGCGGGCGCATCGTGGAGATCGGGGACTTGTCCCGAACCGAGGCCCGCGACACCCTCGACATCGCCGGCCTGTTCATCCATCTGCCGGGCCGTGACTCGGGTGACCCCGCCGGCCTGCACGTCGAGCCGGGCGAAACACCCGCGATCTTCGACGTCCGTCGCGGCCCCGAGCCTGACAGCCCGCTGGTCTGGCGCGTCCAGGCCGGCGCACCGCTTCGTGCGCCGGCCGGCGGGTCCGATTTTGACACGGTGGACGCCGGCGCGTAGCCTGCGTTACCATCCCCACGGTTCGCGGAGCGTCGACATGAGCGCCACACCCCGCCGGCCGAGCGAAGGTCGTAGCGCGTCGTTCGTGCCGGAATACAAGATCCACTCCCAGGGCCGGGCTCGCGTGCGCCGCACCGACGGCGCCACGAAGAAGGATGTGCTGGACCTGATCCAGCGCATGAACGTTCGCTTCCTGCAGCTCCAGTTCACGGATGTTACCGGCATCATCAAGAACGTCGAGGTGCCGGGCACGCAGTTCGAGAAGGCTCTTGGCGGCGAGATCACCTTCGACGGCTCGTCCATTGAAGGGTTCGTGCGGGTCGAAGAGTCGGACATGCTGCTGAAGCCGGACCTGGACACGTTCGCCATCTTCCCTTGGGGCAGTGACGAGAACCGCGTCGCCCGTCTCATCTGCGACGTCTACACCGCCGAGGACGTGCCTTTCGAAGGTGATCCCCGGCGCGTGTTGCGTCGTCAGATCGCTGAGGCCGCCGCCCTGGGGTTTCGGATGATGGCCGGCTGTGAAGCCGAGTTCTTCCTGTTCCGTCTCGATGAAAACGGGTCCCCCACCCGTGCCACCCATGACGCCGGCGGGTATTTCGACATGACGCCCGTGGATCTGGGCGAGATCGCCCGCCGCGACATCGTGAATACGCTGGAGCTGCTCGGATTCGACGTGGAAGCCGCACACCACGAAGTGGCGCCCGGCCAGCACGAAGTGGACTTCCGGTACGCGGAAGCGCTCACCACTGCGGACAACCTGGCCACGTTCCGCATGGTCGTGCGCAACGTCGCGCTGCATCACGGGCTGCACGCCACGTTCATGCCCAAGCCCATCTTTGGCCAGAACGGTTCAGGCTTGCACACGCACCAGTCCCTGTTCCGGGGCGAGAAAAACGCGTTCCACGACCGGCGTGACCCGGACCAGATCTCCGACGTCATGCGCCGTTATGTCGCTGGTCTTCTCAAGCACGCGCGCGGCTTCTGCGCCGTCACCAACCCGTTGGTGAACAGCTACAAGCGCCTCGTCCCCGGCTACGAGGCGCCTGTTAACGTGGCATGGTCCAACCGCAACCGCTCGCCCATGGTCCGGGTACCGGCGAAGCGGGGGTCGAGCACCCGGCTGGAGCTGCGCATGCCCGACCCTTCAGCCAACCCCTACCTCGCCCTCGCCGTGCAGCTCGCCGCCGGACTCGACGGCATTCGGGAGGAGCTGGAGCCGCCGGACCCGGTGGACAAGAACATCTGGGACCTCTCCGTGCGCGAGCGCCGTCGTTACAAGATCCAGGAGCTGCCCCACGACCTGGGCGAGGCCATCACGCTCATGAAGCGGGACCGACTCATGAAGCAGGTGCTCGGCGATCACACGTTCGAGTTCTTCGTCAATGCAAAGGAACAGGAGTGGCAGGACTACAGCGCCCACGTGCATGAGTGGGAAGCGGTCCGGTATCTGAACGTGTATTGAGTACGGCAGGCGGGGGCGGGGGCGCGGGCGGCCGGTTCAGGCTGAGGCGACGGGGGAGAATACGGTGATCCTGGTGCCGGGGGCGGCCGGCTGCACGCTCACGCGGCCGCCCATCTCGGTTTCGATAAGGGAATGCACCACTGAGAGACCGCTGCCGGCGGGGAACCGCGCCGGATCGTAATCGAAGCCCTTTCCGTTGTCCTGGACCTGGATGCGCACGCCTTCCGGGACGGGCTCGATGCACACCGTGATCTCCGGCTGCGTGCACGCGTCGAACGCGTGCCGGAGAGCGTTGCCGATCAACTCGTTGAGGACGAGGGACAAGGCGAAGCCGTGCTGCTCGTCGGTCACAACCTCCTCGTCCCCCTCCACCTCGACACGCAACGTCGTGCGTGCTTCCGGGTCCAGGGTGTTGCGCAGGCGCTGCGCCAAGCGTTCTGTCACGTCCCGCAACGGAACGCCACGGTACCCGTGGCGTCGGAGCGCTTCGTAGACGAGCAGGAACGCACGCAACCGCGTTTCCAGGCTCGCCAGGGCCTGGCCCGTGGGACGCCCCGGCCGTCGGTTCCGCTCCATGCTGACAAGCCCGAGGATGACGGACAGGTTGTTTCGCACCCGGTGGTCCAGCTCGCGCAGCAGATTTGCCCGTTCCTCCGCATCCTGGTGCGCCTGCCTGTACAGGCGGTAGTTCTGCTCTGCCAGCTCGGATGCCTGGCGGTTGGCGTCCTGGAGCGCCCGCTCCGCACGACGGGCGCGCAATCGGGAGTCGATGCGTGCCGCCAACTCCGCCATCTGGAACGGCTTGGGGACGTAGTCATCAGCTCCCGCCTCGAACGTACGCACCACGTCCTCGGGGGTGGTGCGGGCCGTGACCATGATGATGGGGAACAGCGGATCGACCTGTTGCTTGATCTCCTGGCAGATCGCCCAACCGTCCTTGCCCGGGAGCATGGCGTCCAGCAGCATCAGGTCGGCGCGTTCCAGGTGCTTGAACGCGCCTTCGGCGTCGGTCGCGGTGATGACGCGATACCCCTGGGATTCCAGCAGATCCCGCAGCACGGCGCGGCGAGCAGGATCTTGCGTGCCAGCTCCACCATCGGGGTGTTCTTGTCCTGGCTGGTCTTCTGCAGGAACCGGTACGCCTCCTGCTCGGAGAAGCCGCGTGTTTCCATGAGCAGGCCCTTCGCCCGCTCGATGATCTTGCGCTCCTCCAGCTTGTGCTCCAACCGATCCCGGTCCGCGCGCACGGCCAGCCATTCCTGGAATCGGGCCCGCGCCACCGCGATGGCGGGCGCCAGGTCGTCCGGGTCCACCGGCTTCACCAGGTAATGAAACACCGGCGACTTCGTCGCCTGCTCCACCGTGCGGTTGTCACTATACGCCGACAGGATGATGATGGGGATCGGCCGCCGGGCCGTGATCTCCGTGGCCGCTTCGGGGCCGGTCATCTCCGGCATTCGGATGTCGAGGATCGCCAGATCCGGCTCCTTTTCCGCGGCCAAGCGGACCGCTTCCTTGCCGTTCGACGCCGTGGCCACGACCTCGTGGCCGAGCGCTTCCAGCTGGCTCGTCAAGGCGAGATTGTGCAGCGCTTCATCGTCGGCGATCAGCACGCGCAGGGCTTCGGACATTACTGACTCCTTCTGCCAACAGGGCGCCACGCACCCCGGTAAGGGCCATCCAGAAACCACGATGGCGCGCTCCGCCCTCTCCGGGCAGGCGCGCCATGGCCTCCGCAGGTTCGCAAGAACCCGTTGCCAATAATCAACTTGTGCCGCGCGCCGCGCAAGTCGCCTGTGCGTAAGCCTATGCCGCTTCCGCCCTGCCGTCGCCCTCCAACACCACCTCCGCGGCCGCGGCAGAAAGGGAATGGGTGAGGGAAACGTGCATCCGGGTCACGCCGAGGCGACCGGCCAGCATGCGGGCCCGACCCGAAAGCCGCAGGGCGGGTGCGCCGGTGGCCAGACGCCGCACTTCCACGTCCGTCCATGCACCGCCGCGGCCGAACCCCGTGCCCAGCGCCTTGAAGAAGGCCTCCTTCGCAGCGAACCTCGCCGCCAGGGAGGGAACGGGATCGGCGCGAGCCATGCAGTCGTCCAGCTCGGCGGTCGTGAACAGGCGCTGCAGACCGCGTTCCTGCCAGCGAGTCCGAAACCTGGCGAAACGGCGCAGGTCTACCAGATCGAGTCCGATGCCGATGATCATGGCCCGATACAATACAGACAAAGACCTGTCGCGTCGACATCGTCCAACGCGACGCGCTGGCCCCGGACTTGCGCCCCCCATCGCGTGAGCGTCAATTCCGGAGCCCGCCGTTTCCGTAGGAACGATGCGGACTTCCTTGTGCAACCCGATTGGGCAACGGTCGCTATTTTGAACCGGTACACGCTACTTTTTTCTGCCATCGTCTTCATGACCGGCATCGGCGTCACGCGTGCCGTGTCGGCACCGACGCGTCCTGGTACCAAGGTCGTGCCGGCGGTGGTGAGTTCTGCGCCGGCCAAAGACCCGGTGCGGGCCGCCAGGATGGACGCGCTCCGGGCGGCACGCCGGGCGGCCACGCTGCGGCTGGATCGCAGCCTGGCCGACGTCATCTCCACGCGTTGGCGCAAGGACAAATGGAGCGTGCTGGTGGTCTCCCTTGAGGACGGGGACACGCTCTTCGCGCATAATCCCCACGCGGCACTGGAGCCTGCATCGAACCTCAAGCTGTTCACCACGTCTGCGGCGTTCCACTACCTCGGCCCCGATTATCGGTTCGTGACGTACCTGGCCGCCGTCGGCACGATCCACGACGGCGTGTTGGACGGCGACCTGGTGATTTATGGCACGGGCGACCCAACACTGTCGCATCGATTCTACGATTCGCGGACTGCGGTGTGGGATGCGCTCGCCGATTCCCTGCGCCACCACGGTGTCCGCGAGATTCGAGGCGACGTCGTGGGCGACGCCTCGTATTTCGGTGACCCGGGCTTCGGCCCGGGCTGGCGCGAGCGCGATGTCGGCTACGCCTTCGCCGCGCCGGCCAGCGCGCTGTCGTTCAATGACAACGTCGTCACGATGCATATCACACCCGCACGCAAAGTGGGCGACCCGCCGGAGCTGCACCTGTACCCCGGCGCGGACGGTCTCGCGATCCAGAACCGGGCGGTGACCGTGGCGCGTGGCCGGGTACGCCTGGCCGTCAGCCGGGCGTCCTACGACGGGCCCATCGTCGTGCGCGGCTCCATCGGCCAGAACCGGACTGGGGAATGGCGCAGCGTGCCTGTGGAAGACCCAGCCCACTACGCGGCGGCGGTGCTGACCGAATCGTTGCGCCAGGCCGGGATCGCCGTGCACGGGGTGGCACGCTCCATCGGACCGGGCGAAGCCTCGCCGATCACGGGTCGGCACACCTTCGCCCCATCGTTCCAGGACGCGAAGCCGGTCCAGGTGCTGGTCACGCAACGCTCGCCGCGACTCCAGAAGATCCTGGAGATCATCAACCGGCGCAGCGACAATCTATACGCGGAGATGGTGTTGCGTGCCGTCGGCCGCATCGTCATGCACGATGGCACGGCGCACGGTGGTGCCCGGGCGGTAGAGGCCATGCTGGCGGGTTCGGACAGTGCGCAGCACACCCTCGATATGGTGGATGGCTCGGGACTGTCGGGGCTGAACCGCACCAGCGCTGCAACCATCATCGGGCTGTTGCAGATGATGGCGGCCTCGCCCAACTGGGACAATTTCCGCGCCACGCTGCCGGAGGCGGGCAACCGCCACGGGCTCCGGCGCATGTATCGCACGAAGGCTCAGGGGAACCTGCGGGCCAAGACGGGGACGCTGCGGGACGTTTCAGCGCTCTCCGGCTATGTCCGGGCCGAGGACGGCGAGCTGCTGGCATTCTCCATCATCAGCAACCACGTCCCGTCGACCTGGAGGGCAAAGCGCATCGAGGACCGGATCGGCGCGCGCCTGGCCGCCTTCGCTCGACCGACCCTGCCGGACACCGACGCACTCGACATCACGGACGACGTGGCGCAGTAAGCCCCGGGGGCATCACCCTTCCAGCACGTCGACCACCCGCTCCATCTCCGCCACCGTGTTGTAGAAATGCACCGCCAGGCGGATGGCACCTGCCCGGGTCACGCATCCCACGCCGGCTTCCCGCAGCGCGTTCGCCGTCGCCTCCACGTCCGCCGTGCGGAAGGAAACGATGCCGGACCTGTGTGCTTCGCGGGTATCACTCAACAGCACGACCGGAGAGCGGGCCGCCCATTCCAGCAGGGGCTGCTGGACCTGGCGGATGTGGGCCCATATCCCGGTGACTCCGAGCTCGCCGAGTAGCTCCGCGGAACGCGCCAGGCCGAGATAGTCCTGGATGGCCAGGGATCCCACCTCGAACCGCCGGGCGTCCGGTAGCAGGTCGTACGGGTAACCTGGAGCGCCGGAGAAATCGTTGCTGGACTCGAAAGACAGCCAGCCGGGCAGGGGCGGCTCGAAGCGAGTCACGAGCTCCGGCCGCACGTAAGTGAAGCCCGAGCCGAACGGGCCGCACAGCCATTTCTGGCCTCCGGCCGCCAGAATGTCCACGCGTGCCGCCGCCACAGCCAGCGGCAGCGCGCCCACGGCCTGGATGCCGTCCACCACGAACAGCACGCCTCGCTCCCGACATGCGGCGCCGAGGCGGACCAGGTCCGCCCGGTACCCGTTCGCGAACTGGACCGCCGACACCGCCAGCACCGCCACGTCGTCGTCCAGCCGTTCCAGCAGGGCGTCCTCCCGGGGCCGACCCAGGGCATCGGCGGGGATCCGGTCCACCAACCAGCCCTCCCGCCCGAGGCCCAGCCAGGCGTATGCGTTTGCCGGGAACTCGCCCTCACTGAACACGATGGTCCGGCGCCCACCGAGCCAGTCGGCGCTGCGCTGCGCTTCGCGGCGCAACAGGGCGGCGGCCAGGTTGATGCCGGTGCTCGTGTTGGGGGAAAGGGCAATACTGGTGGGCTTTGCGCCGATGAGGGCCGCCAGGGCCCGACGCGCGTCGGCAAGCGGTTTCGCGAAGTCTGCACGCGCCAGACGGTCCGGCGTTTGCCGCTTCCGGTTGTATGCGTCGATTGCGACCCGGCTCCGCAGGGGCAACGGGCCAAAGCTCGCTGCGTTCAGGTAAATTGCGTCGTCGGCGTCCGGGTACTCCGCTGCCCGGACCGCCGCAAAGTCGGGGCTAGACGCCACCTTTCGACCCGCCCGTGCCTTGTCGCCGTGTGCCGACCGGCGAGCGCACCGGCGTCGCGCGCTCCCGCCGACGGCCCAGGCCGAGGCGCAGCCGTCGGCGCAACTCGAAGCTGGACATCGTCTCGAGAGTTCGTTCCGCGCTACGCGACGTCTGCCAGCGCACCTCCGGCACCGTCACTTCGGGCTCCACGGCATCCGCGGGGTGCAGGATCAGGTACCAGCGGCCATGGTGCCGCGGCGTGTCTTCCTCACGCGCCGTCGCCACCCATTCCCGTCCCTCATCGTCCTTGAAGGTCACCATCGCTTACTCGTCTCTCAGTTCGTCTTCGGCCGGGCCTGCGCCAGCAGCGATCGCAGCTCTTCATCGGTGGCACCGTCCAGCATGGCCTGTGCCTCGGCATGGGAGTCCGCAACCAGAGCCTTCTGCCGTACTTCTTCGCCCGATTGCGGAACGAATAGGGCCACCATGCCGCCCCACGACTCGCGGCCGATGACCACATCCCAACCCCGGCCTTCCTCATCCACGAAGCGTCGCATCGTTCCCCACACTGCGACTGGCGATCGCTCGCTCAGTCGAACATCTCGTACGCCGCGTCCAGATCGTCCTTGGAGTACACGCGAAACGCGATCAACGTCTCCGTACGCTGCAGACCGGGCACCTTCGCGATCTGGTCGGCGACGACGTCGGCGATGCGCTCCCACTCGGGCACCCGCACGATCGCGACCAGATCCCATTCCCCGGACACGGAGTAGACCTCCGCCACGCCGTCGATCTCGGCGACCTGGCGCGCCGCCTGGGGAATGCTGTCCCGCTCCGCCCGGATGAGCACCACGGCGGCCACCATCGCGAATCCTCCTGCACTTGCGTTCTCGACGAAGGGCGAAGGTAGCGTGGGCATGCGCGCAGGGGCAAGACGGCACACCTTGCGAAGCGGTCCGGCGGAGCGGATCTTCCCGCGCAATGATCCACGACGCCAAACCCGCGGTCCAGCGGTCCGACATCCTGTCGGCGGAGCTCGGCCTGGGTCTCATGACGGTCATCTGGGCCGTCAATTTCTCCGTTATCAAGGTCGGCCTGGCCGAGTTGCCGCCCTTCGGCTTCAACGCGCTCCGGTTCCCGCTGGCGGGCCTGCTGCTGCTGGGTGTGCTGGCCCTGCGGGGCGCGCTCAGCCTGCCGGACCGCGGTGACACGTTCCGCATCATCGGGCTCGGGCTGGTGGGCAATGGAGCGTACCAGTTCCTCTTCATCAGCGGCATTGATCGAACGCGCGCCGGCAATGCGAGTCTGCTCCTGGCCGGCACGCCCATCATCACGGCCGTGCTCTCGTCCGCGCTGGGTCACGAGCGTCTGTCGGCCAGGGTCTGGATCGGCGTGCTGGCCACCGTGCTGGGCATTGCCCTGGTCATCGGCAGTGAGCCTGTGCACATGGGCGGCGATTCCGTCGCCGGCGATCTACTGCTGTTGGCTGCGGCTATCTGCTGGTCCGTGTACACGGTCGGCGCCCGCAACCCGATCCGACGCTATGGGACGATGCGCGTCACCGCCTGGACCCTGTGGGTCGGCGCCGTCCTGCTGTTCCTCGTCGGGTTGCCCGACCTGTTGCGGCTGCCGGCGCCGTTGTCCGCCGGCGCCTGGGGTAGCGTCCTGTATTCCGGTCCTCTCGGCATCGGCGTCGCGTACCTGCTCTGGTACTCCGGCGTCCGCCATCTGGGGAACACTCGCACGGCGACCTTCGCGAACGTCGTGCCGGTGCTGGCGCTGGCTGTAGCCTGGTTCTGGCTGCGGGAAGTACCCAATTTTCGTCAACTCGCCGGCGCCGCCGTCATCATCGGCGGGGTGTCGCTTGCGCGTCATCGAACGTAGGTTGCCGCCTTCGCGGACAGAACCGGGGGGAGATCCTGAACGACACGCGTCCTCATCGCGTTCGGCAGAAAATCCGTGAATACGGGCTAACGGCCGGAACACTCGGCTCCACGTCGAGCCAGACCGTCATGGTGGCACTGCTGCCGGTCCTGCTGAGTCGTTACACGCACTCGGCGGTGCTCATCGGTTTCGCCATCGGCGGTGAAGGCCTGTTCGCCGTGCTCGTGCCGTACTGGGTCGGGGCGCTCAGCGACCACCTGCCTGCGCGCATTGCCGGCCGATTCGGCCGACGCACGCTGTTCCTCATCCTGATGGCGCCCATCATGGCCGCCGCGCTGGCCATCGCGCCGTTCCTGCACGGCTATATTCCGCTGGCCGGGGCGGCGTTCGTTTTCTTCGCCGCCCTTCACGGCTACCTCACGCCGCTCTGGGCGCTGCTGGTGGACGCCGTCCCGAAGGAGCGTCACGGCCAGGTCCAGGGCGTGCGCGGCATGCTGCACGCCGCCGGCCTGGCGTACGGCCTGGTGGCCGGGGGCCTGCTGTTCTCCCTGTGGCACCCGCTGCCGTTCCTCATCGCGGCCGCCTTGGTCATCGTCGCCACGGCCGTCACCAAGATCGCCGCGCCGACCGAAGCGGCCGCCGAGGAAAAGGCCGAGGCCAAGCTTCGCGATATCCTCCGCATCTGGCGCCGCTTCGCCGGCCGGCCGGC
This sequence comes from Gemmatimonadota bacterium, assembly GCA_037388885.1. GTDB lineage: Bacteria > Gemmatimonadota > Gemmatimonadetes > Longimicrobiales > RSA9 > JARRJS01. The sequence goes on along the minus strand of JARRJS010000002.1, from coordinate 9,424 downwards.
CGTGCCATGGTTCCTGCTGGCGAACGCCCTGTGGAGCGGCGGCGTGGACGGCATCCGGCCGTTCATCTTCCTGTTCGCCACCGTCGTGCTGGGAATCAACGTGGCCCAGACCTCTCTGGCGCTGCTGCTGGTCGTCGCGGGCCTGGGCATGGGCGCCCTCATCATTGGCCGGTTGGGCGACCGCTACGGGCACGAGACACTGCTCGAGATCGGCGGCGCCGTCACCGGCATCACCATGCTGCTGGGCTTCTTCGTGCGCGACCTGCCGGGCGCGACCGTCGTGCTGCTGGTCTCCGGCCTGGGCGCGGCCGCGCTCATTGCCCTGCCCTACCCCCTGTTCGCGTCGCTCATCGGCGAGGGAAATGTCGGGCGGGACACCGGTCTCTACATCCTGACCTTCGGCATCGGCCGCATCGTCTCGCCGCTGCTCGTGGGCGCGGCCATCGACCTGGCAGCCCCCTATTTCCCCGATCTGCGCGGCTACCCGGTCATGTGGCCCATGGCCGGCATTCTCGCGCTGCTGGGCGTGCTCGCCCTGCGCAAATCCATGTCCTACGCCCAGGCAACTTTGGCCGGCGACTGACCCGGCCCGGCAGGCCGGGCCGGAAATTGCGTCTCGTCGATCCACACCGATATCTTGGGCCCCGAGTTCCCCGCACGCCATCATTCGCACTGCATGGACGACACGAACACCCAGGCGCAGGACCGACCGCCGCCGCCGTTACGACCGGAAGGGCGCCTCGACCCCGACATCTTCAACCTGCCGGTGGAGAAGATGCGCAGCGGGTACTACAGCGATAAGTACTTCGTGCGCACACAGGAGGTGCTCCGCGCGGACGGCTTCGACCCCGTCGTCACGATGCAGGTGTTCCAGAAGAAGCGCGCCTGGCTCGGCGGCATCGACGAAGCTATTGCCATCCTGAAACGCTGCCTGGCGGAAGGCTTCGCATTCGAGGACCTCCAGGTCTCCGCGCTACGCGAGGGCGATCGCATCGAGCCCTGGGAAACCGTCATGCTCATCACGGGGCCCTACGCCGCTTTCGCTCACCTCGAGACGCTGTATATCGGCGTGCTCGCCCGCCGCACGCGCGTCGCCACCAACACGCGCCAGGTCGTGGAAGCCGCATGGCCCAAGTCCGTCATGTTCTTCCCCGCTCGCCACGATCACTGGCTCGTACAGACGGGCGACGGCTACGCGGCCCACATCGCCGGCGCCATCGGCGTGTCCACCGACGCGCAGGCATCCTGGTGGGGGTCCGAGGGCATCGGCACCGTACCCCACGCCCTGATTGCCGCGTACGGCGGCGACACCGTGGCCGCGACACGGGCCTTCGCGCGCCACATGCCCGACGATGTGCGCATCATCAGCCTCGTGGACTTCGAGAACGATTCCGTCGGCACTTCCCTCGCGGTGGCCCGCGACCTCGGGGAGCGGCTCTGGGGCGTCCGACTCGATACATCCAGCACCATCGTGGATCACTCCATCGTGCCCGTGATGGGCGACTTCGATCCGCGCGGCGTCAACCCGCGTCTCGTCCGCAACGTGCGCCAGGCCCTGGATGCCGAAGGCTTCCAGCACGTGCAGATCGTGGCGTCCGGCGGGTTCACCGCGGAGAAGATCCGGTTCTTCGAGGAGCAGGGTGTACCGGTGGACAGCTACGGCGTGGGTTCGTCGCTGTTCCGGGATCGCTACGACTTCACCGCAGACGTGGTACTCGTGGGCGACCGGCCCATGGCGAAGGCAGGACGTACGTACCGGCCGAACGACCGCCTGGAGCCGGTGGACTGAATCGAGTTCGAATTCGAACTCGAATTCGAACTCGTCTTCCCGGTCAGCTGCCGGGTGCGGCGACGGACACGAGGCGCACCAGATCCAGCACCGGCGCGTTCATCAGCGAGGAGCGACCGACACGGACGCGCGCCAGTACCCGGATGCGCTCCAACGGCTGAAGCTCGTGCACGCGATTGAGCAGGTCCGGCGGCACGGCGATATAGACAAAACCGGCGCTGTTGCCGGGTCCCCGCGCCAGGATGAACGGCTCCCCCTCGTAGAAGTCCGTGCGGATTCGTTCCGCGTGCTCCAGCGAGATGAACTGTACCGTCCACTCCACCAGGTGGCCGCGGAAGCTGTCCGGGTTCTGCGCCAGCACCTGCGGCGAGACATCCCGCAGCACCGCCCCCGAATCGGCGGTGACCGCACCCAGGGACGGTGCCCAGACCCACCCGGAAGTCTGGACCCGGACCCAGTTCCCTTCCCGGGAGATGACGTTCACATCTGCGCCCGGCCGGAAAAGCGCCACCGTATCCCCGTCGGGGTTGGCGAGCAGGGCGGCACCCGACTGGCCCACGCGATTGAGCTCCGTGCCCCCGCGTGCCGGCGCCGGGCGCGTCCGGGAAGGGGTAGCCGCAGGAGCAGGAGCGGTGGTCTTCGCCACTCCGGAGACACTCACCGACGCCCGCCAGATCCAGCCCTGACGGCGCACGTGGATCCAGGGCCCGTCCTCTCCGATGCGGTCCAGGAGCATACCCTGGTTCAGGCGAGCGACGCGGTCGCCGTTGGGCGTGGCCCTCAGGTTCTCGCCGTCGGGCGGGGACACGGAGAGATCGTGCCCGCCTCGCGTCGAGGCCTCTACCGACGGTTTCCAGATCCAGCCTTCCAGCGTGACCGATACCCAGTCACCCTGCTCTTCCACCAGCGGCATGGTCGTGCCTTGCAGCACTTCGGCAAGCACGGCGCCGCCCGGCGCGGCGCGCAGGTTCTCACGGTCGACGGTCACGGTGGCCGTCTGCGCCGCGAGGGGCGCCGCGCACGCCAGTAACGCCAGAGCGCAGGACAAACGTGTCATCAAATGGAATCCGTGCAGGGATCACCACACGGTTCGGGGCTGTCCGAACCTCCTGCCAAGACGCGATTTACACCACATCTCGCCGTAGCAAAGGTAGACCGGGCGCGACGCAGGTGTCAATTCGGCCGCCGTCGTCCCATGCCTGCGGAACCCGGACCCCCGATCCATGTGTACTGGTTGCGGAGAACAAGGGTGCATTTCTTGCGCCTGTTTCCGGGCTCGTCTACCTTCCGGCCATTCACTACCCGGGTGGCCGGGGGATGCTCCAGACGGTGGAGAAAGGCATTACGGCATTGATGCGGTCGACGCTTCTGGGCGGGACACTCGTGATGGTTGCCATCGCCGCTGCGCGGCCGGCGCAAGCGCAGCGCATCACGTCCCCGTACCGCTATATCGATCAGAACCAGGCGCTGACGGTGCAGGCCACGTACATCCACACGAACCGTGGCATGCTGGACCTGGGCCCGGAGTCGGGGATGGCGTACGGGCTGGCGTACACGCTTCGATTGGGTGGCCCGTTCAATCTGAACCTGGCGGCGTCGTATTTTCCCACTCGCCGCGCGGTCATGGACACGATCCCGGCCGACTCGGTGACGCTGGCGAACGACCCGCTGGCCAGCGTCACCAAGATCGGCGAGAACAAGCTCGGCCTCGCCATTCTCACCGCCGTGGTGCGATTCGACGTCACAGGGCCGCGCACCTACCACGGTCTGATGCCGTTCGTGATCTTCGGAGGCGGACTGGCTCGCCAGGTCACCGAGAGCGGCATTGCCGACATCCACCTGATCAGCGCCCGGCGGTACCATTTCGGGGCGCTCTTCGTCGGTCAGATAGGGGGCGGCATGGACCTGTTCCTCACGCGCCACGTCACGGCGCGTCTGGACGTGCGCGACATGTTCTGGCGGATCCACATACCGTCGGCGTTCCAACGCGAGCCCATTCCGGCCAAGGAATGGGTGCAGAACCTCCACTCCAGCCTGGGGCTGAGCTGGCGGTTCTGAGCCGTCGCGCTCCCCGCGGCACCGGCGTTGCATCGTTTCCAAGAGGACTGTGGAACCGATCGCGATGGGGGTGTCATGCGCGACTTCGAGAACATATTGAATCTGGATGAGCTGGACGCGGTCGCCGTGGAGGCGGTCGTGTGGCAGGAGCTGAGCGAGGAGCCGGCGCTGGACGCCGATCGCCTGGAAGTGCATGTCACGGATGGGCGGGTGCGCGTCGACGGTCGCGTGGGCAGCGACCAGGAGCATGCGAAAGTCGTCCATGTGGTGGCGAACCTGCTGGATCCCGAACGTTTCGACGACGCGGTCCTCGTGGATGAAGCGCTGCGCGGACTGCGGCCGGATCCGCAAGGCGACCTCTACGGCACGCACGACGCCCGCGCCGCGGCCGGCAAGGCCCAGCCCTACATTCCTCCCAGCGCGCAGGTTCGGGAAGAAGACGGGGATGAGCAACACTGAACGCATCGCCATCGTCGGGCTCACCATGGCACTTGCAGGTTGTGGCGGACAGAAGACGCTCGTGCTGGGCGCCACGACGACCGTTGAAGATTCCGGGCTGTTGGACTCCCTGGTCACCGCATTCGACGCGGAGCATCCCGGCATCCGCGTTACGCCGATCACGTCGGGATCCGATGCGGTGCTGGCCATGGGCCAGCGTGGCGACCTGGACGTCATGCTCACCCACGATCCGGTCCGCGAGGCCCAGTTCATGGAGCAAGACATGGGCGTCCTGCACGAGCCGGTCATGCACAACGACTTCCTGATCGCCGGACCGCCGTCGGATCCCGCAGGCATTCGCGGCATGCACAACGCCGTGACGGCCATGCTCCGCATCGCGGATCGCCACCAGCCGTTCGTGTCCCGGGGGGATTCCTCCGGTACGAACCGGGAAGAGCTGCGTCTGTGGACTGACGCAGGCCTGTCGCCATCGCCGGACCGGGACAAGTGGTACATCGACGCCGGCGTCGGCATGGGCGCCGCCCTGCAGCTCGCCAGCGAGCGCAACGCCTACATCCTCACGGAACCGGCTACGTTCTACACCGTGCGCCACGCCATCACGCTGGTGCCCCTGGTGCAGGGCGATCCGCACCTGCTGAACGTCTACTCGGTGACCATTCCCGCCAACTCCAAGAACATCAAGACCGCACGCGTCTTCGCCCGCTGGATCACCGGCCCGCGCGGGCGCGCGCTGATCGGAAGCTTCGGCACGAAGCGTCTGGGCACGGCACCGTTCAAGCCCGGACCCGCGTCATCCGGCTAGTCCATGCAGCTCTTCCTGGACGCCCTTCGGCAGGCCGTGGCCCTGCTGGTGCACCTGGATCCATACGTCATGGAGACCCTGCTTCTCTCGCTCCGGGTCTCGGGCCTCGCCGTGATCATCGCCATGCTGACGGGCCTGCCCGTGGGCGTCGGCGTGGGGGTGAGCCGCTTTCGCGGCCGGCAGTTCGTCGTAGCGCTGATCCACACCGGATTCGCGCTGCCGCCCGTCGTGGTCGGGCTTTTCGTCTACATGTTCCTTTCGCGGCAGGGGCCTTTCCCCGGCCTGCGTGTGCTGTTCACGCCGGGCGCCATGATCGTGGCCCAGTCGTTCCTGGCGGCGCCCTACGTGGCGGGCATCACCCTGGCCGCCGTTCAGGCCGTCCCTGACGACGTTCGCCTCCAGGCTCGTGCTCTGGGTGCATCCCGGTTGCGCGCCCTGTGGATGCACGTACGGGAAGCACGGGTCGGCATCGTGGCGGCCGTCATCGCCGGGTTCGGTGCCGTCATCTCGGAAGTGGGCGCCGCCATGATGGTGGGTGGCAACATCAGCGGCCAAACGCGCGTGCTCACCACCGCCATCGTGCTGGAGACGCGTCGGGGCAATTTCGCTCTGGCGGGCGCCATGGGCCTGATCCTGCTGTTCATCGTGCTGGTGGTCAATCTGCTGCTGGCCCGCGCGCAGTCCGAAGGCGGTGGCTGGCGACGGAAGAGCGTGGCGGGCCGGCCGTGGTCGTGAGGGCGGGCAGGCGCCGCTCGGGCGGCGACGTCCGGGGTCGCTCCCGGGCCGTGCCGGACGACGTGCCCGTGCTGGCGGCCCACGACCTCCGGCGGCGTTACGGCGGCCGCCTCGTCGTCGACGTGCACTATTTCGCGGTGTCGCCCGGCGAGATCATCGCGGTGCTCGGCCCCAACGGCGCCGGCAAATCCACGCTGCTCCGGCTGTTGATGCTGCTGGAGCGGCCGGACGCCGGACAGGTCGTGTTCCGCGGCCGCCCGGTCGATCCGTCGGACGAGACGGTGCGGCGCCACATGGCCGGGGTGTTCCAGAAGCCGTACCTCTTCACGGGCACGGTCGCCGAGAACGTGGAGTTCGGCCTGGCGGCCCGGGGGGTCCCGCGGCCGGAGCGGCGGCGACGCGTCGAAGAAGCCCTCGATTGGCTGGACCTGGCCGGGCATGCCCACACGCCGGTCCGCGCCCTTTCCGGCGGCGAGGTGCAGCGTGTAGGGCTGGCTCGGGCCCTGGTGCCGGAGCCGGCCATCCTGTTCCTGGACGAGCCGACGGCCAATCTGGACGTGACCATCCGTCGCCGCTTCCGTGAAGACCTGGAGCGCCTCCTTCGGGCCCGTGCCGGTGCGGCCGTGCTGGTCACGCACGATGCCGCCGACGCATTCGCCCTCGCAGACCGCATCGCGGTCATGGAGGACGGCCTTATCGTGCAGACCGGCACGCCCGCCGACGTGGTATTGCAGGCGGCCACCCCGTTCATCGCGGCGTTCACCGGCGCCGAGCTGACGTTGCGCGGCGTGGTTACCGGCCACGACGGCCCACTGGTGCTGGTCCGCTCGCCGGGCGGCGCGACCATCGTCGCGTCCACGCCGGAAGGTGAAACGCTGCCGACGGGTGCCGCGGCCCACGTGGCGTACCGACCCGAGGACGTCGTCCTCGGGCCCGCCGACGTTCAGGTCACGACGAGTGCCAGAAATCGCTTCCGAGTGCGTGTCACCGCCACGGCGCCCGCCGGCGGCCTGGTGCGCGTTCGGTTGGGCGGCGAGGTGGAGCTGAACGCTCTGCTCACCCGCCAGAGCGCGCAGGAGCTGGGCATCGCGCCCGGACGCGACGTCAACGCGTACGTGAAATCCACTGCCCTGCGGGCGTTCCCGGCGGCGCCAACGGCCTGACGGGCGACCGCGCCCGGCGTATATTGGCGCCCATGCCGCACTCGACCCGCAACGCAGGGCAGGCCATGCCGGGCTTCGTACCGTTCGGAGCCATCCTGGCAGGCGGCGAGAACAGCCGGTACGGTGCGCCCAAGGCCCTCGCCCCCGTAGGCGGCGAGCGCATCATCGACCGGGTAGTGCGCGCATTGAAAGGCGCCACGCCGGACCTCGTGCTGCTCGCCAATCAGCCGGAGCTTTTCGGGGATCTCCGCCTGCCGACACGAGCGGACCTGCGCCCGGGGCTGGGTGCCCTGGGCGGACTCCACACCGCGTTGCACTGGGCGCGCGAGGAAAACCGGCCCGGCATCGTCGCGGTGGCGTGCGACATGCCCTTCCTGTCCGCGGCCCTGCTGGCGCGCATGGTGGACCTGGCGCGGCGTCATGCCACCGATGTGGTCGTCCCGGAGAGTGGCAGCCGCCGTGGCATTGAGCCGCTGTGTGCGTATTATAGCACGCGATGCGTCGAGGCCGTCGAAGCGCAGCTGGACCGGGGAGACCGTCGCATGATCGGTTTCCACGACGACGTGAGCGTGCTGCGCATGCCGCAGTCGGATGTGCGCCGCTTCGGTTCGCCGGACACGTTGTTCCTCAACGTGAACACGCGGCAGGACCGCGAACGCGCGGATCGCATCGCGGTCGAAGGCGCTTGATCTCGAGGATCGTGCAAACCAGCGTCGACCGCCGGGCCCGCTCCGAGCGGTCGGTCAGGAGGATTCCATGGCGGAAGTCGTTCCCGCTCATCACCAGCCGGACCTGCCCATCGACCGGCTCGTCGTGCACGACACGCCCGATGAAGAGCACGTGCCCCTGGACGTCGTGTTCGTGGGCGCCGGGCCCGCGGGCCTCGCCGGCGCCCTGGAGCTGGCCCGCCTGGTCCAGGAGGCCAACGCGTCCGATGCGCCCGTGGGCGACGTGGAGATCGGCGTTCTGGAGAAGGCCGAGAGCCTGGGCGAGCACAACCTGTCGGGCGCCGTCGTCAACCCGCGCGCCTTGCAGGAGCTGTTCCCGGATCTGGACCCGTCCGACTTCCCGTTCCGGCAGCCGGTGGAAGAGGAACATGTATACGTGCTGGGCGCGCGCAGCGCCCGCCGGATCCCTACGCCCCGCCCCATGCACAACCACGGCAACTACGTGGCTTCCATCTGCGAGATCGTGCGCTGGTTGGGGGAGAAGGCGGAAGAGGCAGGCATCAATGTCTTCACCGGCTTCCCCGCCCAGTCCTTGCTGGCGGACGGGCAGCGCGTCATCGGCGTGCGCACCGCGCCCACCGGCTTGGACCGCGACGGCCAGCCGGGCAGCGGCTACATGCCGCCCACCGACATCGTGGCGCGGGTCACCGTGCTGTCGGAAGGCACGCGCGGCTCCCTGTCGCAGGCGTTCTACCGGTGGCAGGGCATCGGCTCGCAGAACCCGCAGATCTACGCCCTCGGCGTGAAGGAGATCTGGGAGACGAAGACAACCCTGGACGCCGTCGTCCACACCATGGGCTGGCCGCTTCCCCGCGACGCCTTCGGCGGCAGCTTCATGTACCCGCTGGCGCCGGACCTGGTATCCGTCGGCCTCGTTGTCGGGATGGACTACCGGCAGACCGACCTGGACGTCCACGTCCTTTTCCAGCGCATGAAGACCCATCCCCTCTTCCGGTCGTACCTGAAGGACGGGGAGATGGTCGAGTGGGGTGCCAAGACCATCCCCGAAGGCGGCTACTACGCCCTGCCGGAGCGCCTGGCGGGAGACGGCATCATCGTGGTGGGTGATGCGGCCGGCTTCGTGGACGTGCCGTCCCTCAAGGGCATCCACTACGCCATGCAATCGGGCATCCAGGCGGCTCGCACCATCTTCGACGCCATCCGCAATGACGACGTCTCCGCCACGCGCCTCTCTGCATACGACCGCGTCATGCGCGAGAGCTACGTCGTGCGCGACCTGCATCGCACCCGCAACATGCGCCTCGCCTTCAAGGACGGCTTCTTCCGCGGCGGCCTCAAGGCGGCCCTCATGTCCTTCACCGGCGGCGTGTTCCCCGGGCGCCGCATCGCCATGGAGCGCGACGCGGACGTGCCCAAGGACGTGGGCGGCGCCGCCGACGTCGCGCCGGACGGCAAGCTGACGTTCAGCAAGGTCGACGCCGTGTTCAAGTCGGGGAACCAGACCCGGGACGACATCCCGTCCCACCTCATCGCGCCCGACGACACCACGGATGCCCTGGTGGACATGTACGCCCACATGTGCCCCGCCGGCGTGTACGAGCGAGGCGAGGATGGCGAGCTGGTGGTCAATGCGCCCAACTGCATCGACTGCAAGGCCACCGACGTGCTGGGCCCGCGCTGGACGCCCCGGGAGGGCGGTAGCGGACCGCGGTACAGGCAGATGTAGCGG
>JARRJS010000001.1:0-75381 GCA_037388885.1 Gemmatimonadota bacterium | reverse complement strand
CCCTCATTCGAGTGGCACACCGCGCACACCTTGTCCGACGCCCGCTCGAAGTTGCCGCCCGTGTAATGCACGGAATGCTCATACTGGAGCACCCGGGACAGGATCTCGGTGCTGTTGTTGTGACATTCCTGACAGTTCACCACCGAGCTCGATCCCGCCGGGCCCTCCGGACCCTGCGGGCCTTCCGGCCCCTGCGCCCCGGCAGGCCCCTGCGGCCCCGCGGGGCCTTCACACGCGACGACGAACGCGAGGAACGCGGTCCCGAGGAATACGGGTAGCTTTCTCCTCATTATCTTTCGCCTCCAGGTTGTTTAATGCCCGAAACGCCTTGCCGGGCTGCTCTGCTGCGTGTCCTGCTCCAGCACCTCTGCCGCGTACCGCCCACCTCCGCCACCAGAGCCGCGGAGCCCCGGAGACACCAACCCCCTTCCGGGCGCACCATTGGCGCCGGAAAGGACCGGCTGTTCCGGATCGGACTAGGGACCTAGCAAGTTCCGTTCACTCGTGCGTGCCATGCCCCATCCGGCCGGCCGACCTCATAAGTTATTCGCTTCCAATAACTTACCCGGTCTCTCCCGGCGGCTGTCGCGTCACGGGATCGTCGCAGCGGCGAAACATTGAGACAAAGTGTCGTGATGGCGCCCCAGGAGGGTGACAGGGATGTACCCGGCGTCGGCGGATGGGGGCGATGGGCGGGAAGGCGGAAACGGATGTTCCATCGGAACGCTTTATGCTCCGTATGCAGGACGATGCCGCGGATGACGTGGCAGGAAGCGGAACTTCGGCAGGAGGCAACGATATGGCTGAATCGAGAGCAATCACGGCGGAACACCCGATAGAGGAACGAGAAGAAACGGCTCGTACGGTGATGGGTGGCTCTGCTGTGGAGTCCCTGGGTGGCGTTGGCGCCATGGTGCTGGCGATCCTGGCCCTCGTGGGCGTACTTCCGTTCTATCTTGCGGCAATCGCAACGATTGCGGCTGGCGGGGGCCTGCTCGTGCAGGGCAGCGCGATTGCGACGCGGTATTCTGACCTGCGTTTCGAAACAGCCACGAAGGAGCCGGCGCAGGTAGCCGAGCTGGTTGGTGGCGTGAGCCTGGAGACACTGGGCGGGATTGCCGGTGTGGCGTTGGGCATCCTGGCATTGGTCGGTGTGGCGCCGATGGCGCTGGTATCCGTTGCGGTGCTGGTGTTCGGTGGTACGCTGATCATGGGTGCCGGCACGCTGGCCCGGCTGAACAACGCGGTTCTACGCACCTGGTCCGGCAGCGAGGAACACCATTCGATCGCCCGTGAGGCTGTGCGCAGCGCTGCGGCCACGCAGGTCATGGTGGGCATTGGCGCCATCACGTTGGGAATTCTGGCTCTGTCGGGCGTCAATCCGCTGACGTTGTCGCAGGTTGCGTTGATCGCCATTGGCGCGAGCATCCTGTTTGGCGGCTCGTCGGCTGCAGGCCGGATGACGAATCTGCTTGGCTGACGGCAGAGTTGAAAAAACTGCTGATTGCCTGATGAAGGGCGCACGGCGCGGGCCGAGAGGCCTGCGCCGCGTCATATTCCCCGCACCCGCTTCCCCTGTCCGGCTTCGCCCTTCTTGCAGGCACTCGGCCGCGGCGCCGAAGGTCTCGCTTGCTCCGGGGCGAGGATGCCGTGCATTATCGACGCTTCCGGTCCCACAGCCACAGGAGACGCCCCATGCGTATGCGCACCGTGCGGTCTGGTTCACCGGGCTCCGCGCTGCTGGTCCTCTTCCTGATTCCCGGCGTTCTCGCGGCGCAGGCAGCGTCGAAACCGGCTCCGCCTCAAACGTTCGACTGGGCGGCGGACCGTGCAATCCCGTCGGTGACGCCCTGGGGTCAAGCGGTCGATGTGGAGTCCACGCGCAAGATCCTGTCGTGGACGACGGAGGCGGAGTACACGAATCCGTTGGTGGATCACCTGCCGGCCGACTCCACGGTCGTGTCGCCGACGGATCATTTCGGCGATCCCATCGGCAAGCCTGGCGTGGTGCACGACGTAGCGCAGATCTATGGCTACTTCCGCGCGTTGGCGGCCAGCTCGCCGCGGGTGCGCTTTGAGCAGCTGGGGGAGACGGAGGAAGGTCATCATCTGGCGTTGGTACAGGTGGGCAGCGCGGCGAACCTGGCGCGCCTGGAGCAGATCCGGCAGGGCATGAACCATCTGTCGGACCCACGCACCACGACGCCGGAGGAGGCGGACCGCTTGATCGGCCGGTTGCCGGTCATCTACACCATCACGGCGGGGCTGCACTCGGCGGAGACCGGTCCTCCGGAGATGGTGATGGAGCTGGCGTACCGCCTCGCCGTGTCGAACGACCCCATGATCCGCGAGATCCGGGACAGCGTGGTCGTCTTCATCGTGCCCGTGACGGAGCCCGACGGGCGGGACCGGGTCGTGGACTGGATCCGCGAGATGTACCCCACGCCGGACACGACGAAGCAGATCATGGGCCCGCCCTACTGGGGTAAGTACATCTTCCACGACAACAACCGTGACGGCCTGCAGCTGAGTGCCCGCCTCACGCAGGAAGTGGTGAAGCTGTTCCTCAAGTGGCGCTACCCCATCGGGCACGACCTGCACGAGTCCATCCCGTACCTGTACGTGTCCACCGGCACCGGTCCCTACAACCCCACGGTGGATCCCATCACCATCGGCGAGTGGCAGTGGTACTCCAACTACGAGGTCACGGCCATGACGGCGCTGGGTATGCCGGGCGTGTGGACCCACGGCTACTACGACGGCTGGAACCCCACGTACCTGCTCTGGGTGACCAACACGCGCAACGCGATGGGGCGCTTCTACGAAACGTTCGGCAACATGCTGCCGTGGACGCGCCAGCGGACGCTGGGCAGCCGGCAGACGTCGGTGGAGTGGTATCGTCCCCTGCCGCCCCACGACACGACGATGTGGTCCATGCGGGACAACACCAACTACATGGAAACGGGCTTGCTGACGGCCCTCTCCCTCACGGCCCGCAATCGTGAGCGCGTGCTGCGCGAGTACTGGACGAAGGCCAACAACTCCTTGAACAAGGGCCGCACGGAAGCCCCGTTCGCCTACGTCGTGCCGCAGGACCAGGCCCGTCCCGCCGACGCCCGCTACATGCTCGAGCTGCTGGAACGGCAGGGCATCGAGGTGAGCGTCGCGACAGCGGATTTCAAGACCGGCGACCGACGACCGTCGACCGCCGCGGATACGGCGAACGGTGATCGACGATTGACGATCGACGATCGTCGTGGGCTGTCGGGTGCGCGGGGCGCCGGCGCTGCGTCTGGCGACGTGGCGTCCGCCGGCATCGCCCCATCCCCCAGTCGCCCTGTCTCCCCGTCAGCCAAGGCCGGCCGGGCACGGAGGTCCACCGAACCAATCACGGTGCACAAGGGCGACTATGTCGTCCGCATGGATCAGCCGTTCCGGAACTTCGTCCTGACGCTCATGCGGGTGCAGCACTACCCGTCGGATGCGCCGCGGCCGTATGACGACGTGGCCTGGACCTTCCCGCTCATGTTCAACGTGACGGTGAACGCGGTGGCCGACTCGGCGATCCTGACGGCGCCCATGGAGCGGGCGACTGCGATCCACTTCGCATCGCCCGTGGCGGCGGACGGCACGCCTACCTGGTGGGTGGTGGAGCCGTCGTCTTCGGCCTACACCATGTCCGCCCGCCTCGCACTGGGTGCGACACATGTCTGGGCGGTGGAAGACAGCCTGGCGCTGGGTGCGGACAGCGTGGGTCCGGGAGCGTGGCTCATCCATCTACGCGACCGGTCCCGGTCCCAGATGCAGAAGTGGGCGGACCAGTACGGGCTGAGCGTGCGAGGCGCTTCGGACGACGCGGTGAAAGAGGCACCGCGCCATGAGCTGGACATTCCGCGCGTCGCCATCCTGCACACGTGGCGGTCCACTCAACAGGGTGGTTGGGTCCGCTACACGTTCGACATCATGGGCGTCCCGTACACGTACGTGGGCGTGGACGTGTTGCGCAGCGGTCCGGACCTGCGAAAGCGGTTCGACGTCATCGTGTTCCCGGACCAGCGTGGCACCGGCAAGTCCATCTTCCAGGGCATCGATCCGAAGTACGGACCCCTGCCGTACGAGACCTCGAAGCAGGATCCCGCTCTCGGCAAGCCGGACGCCACCAGCGACATGACGGGTGGCATGGGATACGCCGGGCTACGTTCCCTGCAGCAGTTCGTGGCCGACGGTGGCACCTTCATCACGCTGAGGGCGGCCTCGCTGCTCCCGGTGCAGATGGGCCTGGTCCGCGGCGTGGACACGCGCCCCGCCGGGAATCTGTTCGTGCCGGGTTCCCTCGTGAGGGGCGTGGTCGAAACGCACCACAACCCACTGGTCTACGGCTACGACGCCACGATGCCGCTGCACCACCGGTTCGGTCCGTACCTGCGGGTGGGACAAGACCTCGAGTCGGACGTCGTCCTCAAGTATGCCAAGGCCAGCGAGCTGTTCCTGAGCGGGCTGGTGCAGAATCCCGGCGTGCTGGCCGGCCAACCGGCTCTCCTGAGCGTCCCGTCCGGCCAAGGGCATTACGTGTTGTTCGCCTTCAACCCGATCCAGCGATTCCAGAACTTTGCCGATTTCGCGTTCCTCTGGAACGCCATCATGAACTGGAACGATCTCTGATCGCCTCGCCCGCTGCCACTCCGGCGGCGTAACGCGGACCCGAGGCGGCCGCCCTACGGAGACGGGGCCATGGGGAGATCGTGCCGATCCGACCAGGCGATCCGCGAGATCAGAGATGGCAGATGGATGCAACGGAGCCCCCCGCCGCGAACGGCGGGCTCCGTTGCATCCACAGGAAACGCGCAGGCGTTTTCATACCGCCTACGTACTTCCGTTGAGCTCGCTACGTTTCCCCGTGCTCAGGTTTCTTCCTTTTCGGGCGCCGTGAAATACTTCCATGCCTTCCAACCCAGCCAGATCACGAGCGCCAGCGGACCGATCCGGAAGACCAGGAAGAACACCAGCCCGGCTGCGAAGCCGAGGAGCCCGAAGACCATCCTCAATGCGACGATGGCCAGGAATCCGATCACCACCCACTTCAGGATCTTCTTGAACAGCGAGCCGTTGTTCTTCTCTGCGTATTCCATCGTTCGCTCCTTCGGGCGATTTGCCTCGTTCAGGTACCCCTACGGACCCTGCCAGGTCCAGGTTTCACCGCCCCCGCCCCCGCTCCACCGACGGGGAGACAGGGAGACAGGGAGACGGCACTACCCGCCTCGATCTACCCCGTGGCCTTGCGCCCGCCGACCCCGCGAACCCAGCTTACGGCATGACCCTCACACACGAGCACATAGTACGCTTGTTCGTCGACCGGTACGGCGAGCGGCCGACCGCCATCTTCGAGGTAGCGGGTGACGGTTCCGCACGCAGCTATTATCGCCTCGTGGGTTCCGGAGGCGGGACGGCGATCGGCGCGATCGGCCCTGACCGGGAGGAGAACCGGGCTTTCCTGTCGTATTCGCGTGCGTTCCGGGTCGAAGGCCTGCCGGTCCCGGAGATCTACGGCGCGGATGACGAAGCCGGTGTGTGGCTCGAGGAGGACCTGGGGGACACCACGCTGTTCGACGCACTGGCGGAGGCGCGGGTGCGCAACGGCCAGGGCTTTCCGTCGTCGGTGCTGGAGGCGTATCGTCGTGTGGTGGAGTTGCTGCCGCGCTTCCAGATCGACGGTCATCGGGTGGTGGACTACGCGGTGGCGTACCCGCGTGCGGCGTTCGACAGCCAGTCGATCCGGTGGGACCTGAATTACTTCAAGTACCATTTCCTGAAGCTGGGCCATGTGCCGTTCAACGAGGGGCGTCTGGAGACGGACTTCGACCGGCTGACGGAGTTCCTGCTGCGCGCGGACCAGGACCATTTCCTCTACCGGGACTTCCAGTCGCGGAACGTGATGCTCCGCGACGGCGCGCCGTGGTTCATCGACTACCAGGGTGGGCGGCGCGGCGCCCTCCACTACGATGTGGCGTCGCTGCTGTACGATGCCAAGGCAGACATCCCGGAGGAGGTGCGTCGGCAGCTGCTGGATCATTATCTGGACGCGCTGGAGCAACGGATGCCGGTGGACCGCGCGGCGTTCCAGGATCTATACCGCGGCTATGTTCTCGTGCGCATCATGCAGGCGATGGGCGCCTACGGGTATCGCGGGTTCTTCGAGCGCAAGGCGCGTTTCCTCCAGAGTGTGCCGTTTGCGGCCAAGAACATCGAGCGAGTGATGGTTGCGGGCCTGCCGGTGCCCGTGCCGGAGCTGGCGCGTGTGTTCGGACGTATCGTGGAGCGGTGGGCGCACCGGCCGGGCGATGTTGATGCGCCGACGGGACTGGTCGTCCGCGTAGGCAGCTTCAGCTACAATCGCGGTTACCCGGAGGACGAAGGCGGGCATGGCGGCGGCTACGTCTTCGACTGTCGTGCGCTGCCCAATCCGGGGCGCCACCTGGAGTACCGGTCGCTGACCGGCCTGGATTCGCCGGTGGTAGAGTTCATTGAAGGCGACGACCAGGTCGAGGCGGTCTGGCAAAGCGTGAGCGCCCTGGTGGATCGACAGATCGAAGAATACCTGCGTCGGAGCTTCACGAGTCTCACCGTGAACTTCGGCTGCACGGGTGGTCAGCATCGCTCGCCGTATTTCGCCGAGCGCATGCGGCGGCACATCACCAGCCGCTATCCCGAGGTGCAGGCGCTCGTCATCCACCGGGAAGAGCCGTACTGGCCACGCGCCGGTGCGGAACCTCGTGTGCTGAGCGGCTACCCGGCCGGGTCGCCGGCTTCCGGGTCGCCGTCGCGATAGGGCCCGTGGACGCGATGATCCTCGCGGCCGGGTTGGGCACCCGGCTGCGCCCTCTGACCGACACCGTGCCGAAGGCCCTGGTCCAGGTGGGCGGCGTGCCCATGCTCGAGCGAGTGGCGCGACGCCTGGTCGCCGCCGGCGCGGACCGGCTCATCGTCAACGTCCACCACCACGCGGACCAGATCGAGCGGTTCATCCGCGAGCAGACCGGCTTCGGCGTCGACGTCGTCGTCTCCCGTGAAACGGATGCGCCGCTGGAAACAGGCGGTGGGCTTCTGCACGCGGCACCGCTGATCGGCCGGGAAGCACCTTTCTTCCTCCACAACGTCGACGTGATCACGGACATCCCGTTGGACGAGCTGTATGCCGGGCACCTCGAGGCGGTTGACCGTGCCGCCGGCGTTGCGCCCCAAGGACCTGCGCGCCCGGCGCAGCCCCGCACGCCGAACGACGGTCCTCTGGCCACGCTGGCGGTGCACGAGCGCGATACGCACCGATTCCTGTTGTTTGACGAGCAGGGTCTCTGTGGTTGGGAGAATCTGCCGGGCGGCGGGCGCCCGGGCGAGCGCCTGGACGCGCGACCCGCCGTGGGCGTGGTGCGTCGCCTGGCATTCGCCGGCATCCATGTCGTGGAGCCGAGGCTCCTCGATCTCTTCACCGAGCGCGGGGCGTTCTCCATCGTGACTGCGTACGTGCGCCTGGCGGGTGCGGGTTGGACGATCCGTCCTCACGACGTGACAGGCCGTGCGTGGCTGGAGATCGGCGACCCCGAACGACTGGAACGCGCGCGTGCGTGGGCCAGGACGCGCATGGCCGACTGACGCGCGGCAAGGGATGGACGCAGGGCAGGAGGCAGAACTGTGCCGGCCACCGCGCGTCCGACTGGCGCGCGGGCGGTCAGCGGGCGACCTTGCCCGGGGCTCACGTGAGGCGCGGGAGAACGGATGACACAGCGAGAGACTGGGCGGCCGGTACGGAAGTCAGACCGGCCGCTTCGCGTATTCGTGACGGGTGCGACGGGTTACATCGGCAGCGCCGTGGTGCGGGAGCTGGCGGCCGCGGGCCACGAGGTCTCGGGCCTGACACGCTGGGCGGACAAGACCGTGTACCTGAAGGAGCTGGGTGCACGGCCGGTGGTGGGCGACCTGGTCGACGCGGCCAGCTATCGAGACGTCGCCATCGACCATGATGTCCTGATCCATATTGCGGAGGCGGAAGTGGAGCGCCGGGTGCAGGTGGACCGCGCGGCGGTCGACGGGTTGCTGGGTGCCGCGCGCGTCATCCTGGACCACGACGACGACGCCCGCCGCATGTTCATCTACACGTCGGGCTGCTACGTGCTGGGCGAGACCGGGGATCGACCTGCGGGTGAGGATGCGTCTACCGACAATGCGCCGGAGCTGGTGGCCTGGCGCGCAGATCACGAGCGCTTCGTGCTGGACGCGGCCGACGACCGATTGGCCGCGGCGGTGATCCGACCCGGCATGGTGTACGGCGGGCACGGCGGTGCGTTCGGCGCGCTCTTCGCATCCGCGGAACAGAACGGCGCGGCCGAGTTCGTCGGCGATGGCACAAATCACTGGTCGCCCGTCTACGTTGGGGATGTCGCGCGCCTGTACCGGCTGGTGGCCGAGACGACGGCCCGCGGCATCTACCACTGCGCCGAGGACGAGGCTGCGCGGGTGGGCAATCTGGCGGTTGCGGCGTCCCGTGTGACATCGGCGGTCGGCAGGACGCGCCGGATCCGGCTGGAAGACGCACGCCGCAGCATGGGCGCGTTCGCAGACGCGCTCGTCATGGATCAGGTGATGGCGTCGCCGCGGTCGCACGCCCTGGGCTGGCGTCACCAGCACCCACCGTTCATGGACAGCGCCGCCGCGGTGTTCGCCGAATGGCGGGCGGGGCCTGGGCTCAGCCGGTCATCCGATTCATGAATTCCCGCTCGTCCGGCGTCAAGCTGTCGACGCCCGACTGATCCATCTTCTTCAGGATGCGGTCTACCTCTTCCCGGTTGACCTCATGCAGGGAGTCGAGGTCGATGGACCGCCAATTGGCCTCTTCGCGCCGGGCCTTGCCGGATACGCGGTCGAGCGCTGATGGCGCCTGCGGCGTCGCCTTGCGCTTGAAGCGGCCGCGCCGCGAATCCAGCCATTTCAGATAGAGCCAACCAGCGCCGAACCCGCCCAGGTGTGCGAAGTGCGCGATGGTGCCACCGCCCCGGACCCCGAGCCAGAGCGAGATGAGAGCCAGACCCACCACCATGGCGGCGGCGGGCACCGGCAGCACACCCCAGATGTAGATGCGCTCATGCGGCCAGTAGTGAGCGAATGCCAGCAGAACGCCGAAGATGGCGCCGGAGGCGCCGATCACACCGATGTACGGCGTGATGCACGACAGAGCCGCGCCCCCCAGCCCGCTCACGAAGTACAACGTCAGGAAATGCCGCCCCCCCATGCGAGCTTCCACGCGGGGCCCGAAGAAGAACAGGGCCAGCATGTTGAAGCCGATGTGCCAGATACCCGCGTGGACGAACATGTAGGTGATGGGCGTCCATGGTTGGTGCAACGCCCACGCGGGTGTAAATGCCAGCAGTTGCTTGAGGACGGGGGACGTCTCCGTGAAGATGAAGACGGCGACATTTGCGACAATGATCCGCAGGACCCAGGGCGTCATCAGTCTGTCAGCGCACGTTCACCAACTTGATATCGAAGACCAGCGTGGTGTTCGGCGGGATCGCATCATCCGCACCCTTGGAGCCGTACGCCAGGTCCGGAGGGATGACCAGCAGGCGCTCGCCGCCCTTCTTCATGCCCTGCACACCCAGGTCCCATCCCCGGATCACGCGGCCGATGCCCATCTCGAACGTGTACGCCGTGTCCGGCTCGGTATTCTTGTCGAAAACCTTTCCGTTCGGCAGGTAGCCGACGTAGTGCACCACCGCCACGTCGCCCGCCTCCACCTCTTCACCGGTGCCTTCCTTGATGTCCTTGTAGTACAGACCGTCCGCCGTCTTGGTCATCGACGGAAGATCGATGTGCAGCGAGTCCGCGAAATGGATCGTCTGCGGGTTCGACCAGTCATGGGTCGTCGTGCTGGGAGCATTGCCGCCGCATGCGACCAGGATGAATGCGGCGACTGCCAGTGCTGCCGGAGCCAACTGCTTCCGATTCGTCATGTCCAGATTTCTCTGAAATGGAACAGAATCCAGCGTTGACGACGACGAATATAACCGTCCGATACCGACATGTCGCCGCCCCGCCGGCATTGTCATCGTAGCCTTGTGAACAGCGCAACTTCTGGACCGGCGATCTCGAGGACCCCGGCCCGGCTGCTTGGCCGCCTTCTGGTGGAGGCGGGCGCCACGGATGATGCCGAGCTCGCGCGGGCACTGGACGAGCAGCGTCGCACGCGGGAGCGGCTGGGCGTCATCCTGGAGCGGCGCGGCCTCGACCCGGAGCAGGTGGCACGGGCCCTCGCGACGCAGCTCCGACTGCCGTATGCGGAGCCGCCGCTGCAGCCCCATCCGAACGCGCTGGCCCTGGTGCCGCGTGCCCAGGCGCTGAGGCTGCGCATCGTGCCCCTCGATGTTCAGGACCGGCGACTCTCGGTGGCGATGGCGGATCCCCTGGACGTGTCGGGCATCGATGACCTGCAGTTCCAGACCGGTCGTCGCGTGGAGCCGCACGTGGCGCTTGCCGCCGCCATCGACCTGGCCCTCCTGGAAGCGTACGGCGACGATGCCGTCGCCAGCCTGTTGACGCGCCTGCCGGCACCCACGCCCCGGGCCGCCGATGACGGCGTCAGGGAGGCGGCCGACGACATCGGCGCGCTGCGTCGTGCGTCGGAGGCCGGGCCGGTCGTGGCCCTCGTCGATCACGTGATGACGCGCGCGGTCGCAGCGCACGCCAGCGACGTGCACATCGAGCCACGCGGCTCGACACTCGCCGTGCGCGAGCGCGTCGACGGCGTGCTTCGCCCGATGATGGAGCTGCCGGGACACACGGGCGCGGCGGTGGCCTCACGGGTGAAGATCATGGCAGGCCTGGACATCGCCGTGAAGCGGCGTCCGCAGGATGGTCGCACCGCCATCCGTGTCAAAGGCCGCAACATCGGCGTGCGGGTGTCCACGTTGCCGGCGCGCCATGGCGAGAAGCTGGTGTTGCGCCTGCTGGACGGCGGGGGTATCCGTTCCCTGGAGGACGTGGGACTTGGCGACGCCCTCCCGCGATTACGTTCCCTGCTTGGCCGCGGCCACGGACTGGTCCTGGTGACGGGGCCGACCGGCAGCGGCAAGACGACGACGCTTTACGCCGCACTGGGCGCGCTGGACCGGGAGCGCCGCAACATCCTCACGCTGGAAGACCCGGTGGAGTACCACCTGCCGGGGCTCACGCAGGTGCAGGTGGAACCGAGGGCCGGTCTCAGCTTCGCCGCCGCGCTGCGCGCCGTGCTGCGCCAGGACCCGGACGTCATCATGGTCGGCGAGATGCGAGACCGGGAAACGGTCGAGGTCGGTCTGGCCGC
Organism: Gemmatimonadota bacterium; assembly: GCA_037388885.1. Taxonomy (GTDB): domain Bacteria; phylum Gemmatimonadota; class Gemmatimonadetes; order Longimicrobiales; family RSA9; genus JARRJS01. Next base: position 64,031 of record JARRJS010000001.1, on the reverse strand, counting down.
CGCCATGACCGGCCATCTCGTCCTGTCCACCCTCCACACCATCGACGCGCCGGGGGCCGTGGCCCGGCTGGGCGAGATGGGTGCGCCACTGTACCTGGTGGCAGGCGGCCTCATCGGCGTGCTGGCCCAGCGCCTAGTGCGGCGGTTGTGCGTCCACTGCCGGCGCGCCGTCACGCTGTCGCCCGAGACTCTCGCCGACCTGGGCCTGCCGGCGCGCGCGACGGCGGCCCACGAAGCCGTCGGTTGCCCGCGTTGCCGTGACAGCGGCTACCGGGGTCGGGTCGGGATCTTCGAGGTGCTGCACGTGGACGCGGCGATCCGCGATCTGATCCTGCGCGGCGCCAGTGCCGACGCCATCCGGGAGGCGGCGCACGCGAACGGCTGCCGACCACTGAGCCACGACGCATGGGACAAGGTGCGTCTGGGCTTGACCACGGTGAGTGAGGTCAAACCGCTCTTGGGCCTGGTGGCGGACGAAGCACCCGTATGCCCGGCATGCGGCGAGCCGGTGCGTGCGTCGTTTGCGGCGTGTCCGGCCTGTGGACACCCGCTACGAAGACGTTGCCGCTGCGGTGCCGCACTGGATGGGGATTGGCGGTTCTGCGCTACGTGCGGGGGCGCGGCGGAGCCAGAGGACGCCGCCGGGTCGCCCCCCGGCTCGTCGGAGTGATGGAGGATGCGGCCGTCTTGGCGATGCGCAGCCGTCAGCGCCCCGGTCGTTCCTTGAACCGGTCCCGCACCTGGCGCAGCAGCCGATTGACGCGATCGCCTCGCTCGCGGAAGAGGTAGCGATCCGAAATGTGGTTGAGCGCGACCCGCACATCCGGGAAGATCGTGGCACAGCGTCGATACACGCCGTCGAGGCCCGAGTCGCCCGCCTGACGCATCTCGGCGGCCAGACGATACCCGGTGGATCCCATCTCTTCATAGTACTTCAGGCCGGGCGCGCCACGGCGTAGCGTGCGCTCCATGATGGCATCGGGGAACATGCCGCTCAGCCAGAGGGCGAAGTCCCCGAGGTGCACCTGGAGCAGGAACGCGCGGCGCCCTTTGGCGGACTCGAGCGCGCCCACGATGTCTACCAGATAGAAGTACGTCTCGCCGTCCGACGCGTCGATACGGTACGCCCGGTCCTCCCGCCCGAACTCCAGCAGCATGGCCGCGATGTAGTCCGCCAGCGTGCGGTCATCGACGCCGCTTTCCAGTAGTGCGTGGCGGACGAGAACGTAGAAGAACAGGCCGGGCGTGAGGCCGCGTGCACGTGGCTCCGTGAGCACGGCATTGAGGGTCCGGGGATCGTCCAGAATGCCGTCGAAACCGTCGTCCCGGAGTCGGTCGTCCAGGTTCCGGCGAACGTCGCTGTCGCCGCCAGCCAGGATGCCCAGTATGAAGCCGGCTTCGACGCGGCCGAACGACGCACGCACGTTGGGCAGGATCATGACGTACCTCCCGCGGGCCGACGGCCCGTCCGTGTTCCAGCCTTGCTCGGGCGAAGATCCGGTGTCTACCTTGCCCTCGTACAAGGATTTGGCCCGGTCTCGCTACGGATTCGCCGCGTCTCCGCGGAATTCGTGTATGCGTTTACTGGCGGAGCCGGAAGAGGTTGGGCCCACGACAGCGGTTACGGAACAGCGGACTGGGGTCACGGCCCGGAAATGGGCGCCTGGCACTGCATTGACGCGGTGACAAGCACCACGTATCCAAGCTAAACCAGCCCGCAAACGGGTGTCAAGCGAGGCGAGCGTGAGACGAAAGGGCAGCCTGCTACGGCATAGGACGCTGGAACGGCGCCTGTTCGCCTGGTTCCTGGTGCTTTCCCTCGTGCCTGCCCTGCTGTTGGTGGGGGCGGGTGCGTGGCTGGTTTCGGGGACCCTGGACCTGGCCGGCGGGCTGGGTCCATGGGAGGACGTGGCCCGAACGGGGCGGGAGCTGGTCCAGCGGGTGGAGGCGGGCGAAACGGGACCGGCGACGCAGCGCGCGGCGGAGCGGCATCGGGCGGTTCTGTCCGAATCGCTGCTGTTGGCGCGTCGTTGGGCGTACCTGGGTCAGCGCCTGACCGACACGTTGCCCTACGTCGCCCTCGCCTTGGCCGTGCTGTTGGCGCTCCTGGGCCTGGGCGCCAGCCGCTCGCTCGCACGCCAGATCGCACGGCCGGTGGCGGAGCTCGTCCAGTGGGCGGAACGATTATCGAGCGACGAGTCGCTGCCGGAGCCCGGGAAGGGCGAGCGGCGCGAGTTGAAGGAGATCCGCGTGCTGCGCGACGCGCTGCGGACGGCGGCGCGGAACCTCCGGGTGGCGCGGGCGCGGGCGTTGGAAGCGGAGCGAGTGCGGATCTGGGGCGAGATGGCCCGACGGGTGGCGCACGAGATGAAGAACCCGCTCACGCCGCTCCGCCTCGCCGCACATCGCATCGCTGCGGAAGGGGAGCCCACGTTCCAGGAGCCGATTGCGGTGATCGGGGAGGAAGTGGATCGGCTGGAGCAGCTGGCCCAGCAGTTCGCTGCGCTGGGGCGCCCGCCGGAGGGACCCACCAGCCCGGTGGACTTGGGGGAGCTCCTGGTGTCACTGGCGGATTCCGACCTGAAGCCGGAGATCGAACGGGAAGTTCTGGTGGAACCGGATGTCCCGATGGTGGACGGGCATTACGATGCACTGCTGCGCGCTTTCCGGAACTTGTTGCGGAATGCGGCCGATGCCCTGGTGGAGACCAGGCACGGCCACGTCCGGGTGACCGTCGCACGGTTGGATCACACCGACGGGGCAGCAGGCCGGGGCTCGAGCCCGAGTGGCGTGGCGCTGCCAGGCGATTGGGTCGAAGTCGTCGTTGCCGACAACGGCCCCGGTCTACCGGCAGATGGGACCGACCGCATCTTCGACCCGGACTTCACGACGAAGTCCCGGGGCACGGGGTTGGGTCTGGCACTGGTGCGTCAGGCGGTGGAAGCGCACGGAGGACTCGTGCATGCGGGCAATCGGCCCGAGGGTGGAGCGGCGTTCCGGGTGCTGCTGCCCGTCGGCGTGTCCGATCCGGCGGCCGGTGCACTGGGGACCCGGGAAGAGGACAACCATTCATGAAACGGATTTTGTCTGTTGCGTTGTTCGTTGCCCTGACGGCCGCGTCGACGGCGTGTGCCGTGCGGGTGGGGCATTCCGGACCTGAACAGTCTGCCGTGCTGGCCGCATACGAGCCTGCCGATGCGACGCCGGAAGCCGTGGCAACGCTTATCAGGGAAGCCGGCGCTCAGATGGCACTTCTGGCCGTGCGAGCGGACAGCGCGTGGTTCCGGGCCGTAGCACGCCGCACCGGACTGACCTTGAGCGGCCCGGGCGATGCGGGCGGTGTCCTGCTGGGGTTCCTGGGTCCCGAACCGATCGGTGACACGACCCTCGTGCTGGTCTATGAGGCCGGCCAGTTCACGTTGCACGATGCGCTCTACCGTGTGGGCAAGGAGCGGGCGTTGGACCTGTTGGCGATGCACATCGCCGACGCGTCGGCGGCGCGCCCGATGGTGCACCGGCTGCTCCGCTACCTCGCCACTGATGTGGACGCGACGTCCGCCGTGATGATCGGTGTCGCGGCGGAGACGGAGCCCGCGGCGGACAGTGTCGCCACCATGCTGGCGCCCGCCTTCACCGACGCGCGTCGGTGCATGGACGGCCCTGGAGACCGGGACGCAGCTCGCGCACAAGGACCGCACCTGCGTCTGTTCTATGGGCCCGAAGCACGCCTGGCTTGCGACTCGGCTCGACCGATCGACGCGCTCGGCAGGCCGGTGGTCGCGCACCTCGTCGTGTTGCGGTAGACGACGATGCCTTCCGTGCTGATCGTCGACGACGAGGCGAACATCCGCCGCATGCTTGGCCGCCTGTTGCAGGGAGAATCGTATCACACCATGGAGGCCGACGGCGGCCGACAGGCGCTGGAGCAGGCTGACGCGGAAGATCCCGACGTGGTGCTGCTGGACCTGGCCATGCCCGGCATGAGCGGTATGGACGTTCTGCGGGCGTTGCGCGAGAGGCGGCCGGAGCTGCCCGTAGTCATGATCAGTGGACGGGCGACCCTGCAGGATGCCGTGGAAGCCACGAAGCTGGGCGCGTTCCATTTCATCGAGAAGCCGCTGACGCCGGAGGCGGTGCTGATGACGGTGAAGGGCGCGGTGGAGCTGCGGCGGGCCCGGGACCTGACCACCGCGGCCTTGCAGCAGCGGGGCTCATTGCAGGAGCTGGTGGGGGACAGCGATCTCATGGTGCGCACGCGTGAGCTGATTCAACAGGCGGCGCCTACGGAAGCTCGCGTGCTCCTCACGGGTGAGAGCGGGACCGGCAAGGAGCTGGCGGCCGAAGCGTTGCATTCGCTGTCGCGGCGTGCGGAAGGCCCGTTCGTGCGGGTAAACAGCGCCGCTATCCCGAGAGAGCTCATCGAGTCGGAAATGTTCGGCCATGAGAAGGGGGCATTCACGGGCGCGACGTCCCGGCACCGGGGCCGTTTCGAGCTGGCGGACGGAGGCACGCTGTTCCTGGACGAAGTCGCGGAGCTGGGTCCGGAAGCACAAGCCAAGCTGCTGCGTGCGCTCGAGGCGCACGAGATCGAGCGGGTGGGCGGCAAGCGTCCCATCCCGGTGAACGTGCGCGTCATCGCCGCCACGAACCGGGACCTGGAGCAGGAAATGGAAGCGGGCCGGTTCCGACAGGATGTGTATTACCGGTTGAACGTCGTGCCGATCCACCTGCCTGCATTGAAGGACCGCGTGGATGACATCCCGGCCCTCGTGGACCACCTGTCCAGCCGATTGCGGGCACGCCAGGGCCTGGATCCGCCGACCATGAAGGACGACGCCCTCGAACTGCTCCGGCGCTACGACTGGCCGGGCAACGTGCGGGAGCTGGCCAACGTGTGCGAGCGCCTCGCAATCCTGTATCCGGGCGGGATGGTGGGTGCAGGCGAGATCGGACCGATGATCCCGCGAGGGGAGCCGACCCGGAGCCTGACGGACCATTTGGATGCGGAGGAGCGGCGTCTGATCCTTGACGCCCTGGAAACGGCCCGCGGCAACGTGGCCGAAGCCGCGCGCAGCCTCCGAACCGACCGCCCCAACCTTTATCGCCGTATGCGCCGACTGGGGATCGACCGATGAACCGACACCCGACCGTTCGATGGAGCGTGCTTGCCGCAGCGCTGATCGCTGCCCCGCTGGCGGCGCAGGAACAAGTGCCATCTGCCGGCCCGTTGCCGGCGACGGTGGCTCAGGAGGCTGTGAACCTCTACAACGCGCCCGGCACCACCCGGCTGGCGGGTGAAACCCGGCTTGCGCCGGATGCCGAGCTGGTGGGCGATGTCGCTGTGCTGCAAGGTCCGTTCGTGGTCGCCGGGACCGTGGAGGGCCGCGTGCTGGTCATCAACGGGGATCTGCAACTGGAGCCGGGTGGCCACATCACCGGGTCGGTGCTCGTGGTGGGGGGCGCGCTACGCGGGCTCCCGCTCGGCCGCGTGGACGGCGACATCCACGTGTACGACGGGCCGCTGTCGTTCCGCAGGGAGGGAGGCCACTTGATCGCGGAGTCCGGTGCACGCGGCTCGCCGCTCAGCGCCGGTCGCCGGTTCTCCTTCGGGCGCGCAGACCTGACGCTTGCGGTTCGTGGAAGCTACAACCGTGTGGAGGGATTGCCCGTTGCGTTCGGTCCCCGGATCGAGCTCGGTGGCGCGAACCCGACGGTCCTGGACGGACGGCTCATCTACCGTACGCAATCGGGCATCAGCTTCCGACCCAACGAGTTCGGTTGGGACGTGAAGGCGGAGCAGTACCTCGGTGGCCACCGAGCGGCGTTGTTCGGGCTGGCCCTCCGTTCGGTCATCAATCCCATCCAGCGGTCCGGCCTGTCCAACGCCGAGAACTCGCTGACGACGTTCCTGCTCCACACCGACTACCGGGACTACTACCAGAGTGATGGGTGGAGCGCCTACCTGAAGCTGCTGGGGCGGGCGCGTCCTTGGGCGCTCACGGTGGAATACCTGAACGAACGGGACAGCTATCGCGCGCCCAGAGAGCCCTGGGCACTCCAGCACAACGACGAGCCCTGGCGACCGGAGCCGCTGGTTGCGCAGGGCGACCTCCAGAGCGTGGTGACCCGGCTCCAGTACGATTCGCGAAACGATCCGTCCCAACCGTCGGCCGGTTGGCTGGTCGACGCCTCGGTGGAACAGGGTGTGGGTGGTGATTTGCGCCTGCTCCGGCAGGTGCCGACGAACCCGCCGGGCCCCCTCGTCGCCATGCCGGTGGACCGGGAGTTCACATCGGTGCACCTGGACCTGCGTCGCTACGTGCGCATCAATCCGCGTCAGCGCCTGGCGCTCCGGTTGCTGACGGCGGGGTCGGCGGATGGCAGCGCGCTGCCGCCGCAACGCCAGCAAACGTTGGGTGGAGAAGGGGAGTTGCCGGGCTACCGTCTGATGCGATTCGACTGCGGCGCGCGAGCCAGCACCGTCAGCGTCGCTGGCACGACCTTCTACCCCTACTACGGGTGCGACCGCCTCGTGCTGGGCCAGCTCCAGTACTCGCTGGCGTTCCCCATCGTGCCGGGGGTCGGCCGTCGCCTCGGCCTGGATGTCGACTTCGGAGATGTCGCGGAGTTCGTCCTGTTTGGCGATGCCGGGCGCGCCTGGGTGGAGGACAAGGCGCTGGCCGGGCGCCTGCCCGGCCCGAACGGGCTCGTCGGCGATGTCGGCACAGGCGTGGCGCTCGGTCCACTGGGCATCTACTGGGCCGTACCGCTCTCGGGTGACAGTTGGAGCCACATCAACTTCTTCATCCGCATCGACGCACGACTTTGAGGGTTGCACTGGCGCTGTTACTGCTGCTTGCCTCCGTGGCCGAGGCGCAGTCTGGCGCACCGGCGGAAAGCCGGGATGCCGGTCTGTCGGTGGTCGTGGAGCAGCCCGGCCTGCAGCCAGCACTCCATCTGGGGAACGCGCTGGATGACCCGGCGCTGCGGGATGCCGTCCATTCTGGACTACCGCTCAGGCTCCGGTTCTCCGTCGAGTTGTGGCACGACAAGCTGTTCGACAACCTGGTCGATCGCTCCCGCTGGACCCTCGTGCTGCAGTACGAGCCGCTTTCCGGGGTGTACCGGCTGCTGGACCCGCAGACCGACAGCGTGCACACGTTCGCCACGTACCGGGAAGCCAGCCGGGCCCTGGCGGAGCCGACGGTGCCGCCCATGGCGCCCGGGGAACCGGGGCGCTACTACTACCTCGCCGCCCTGGAGATCGGCACCCTGTCCCTGTCGGACCTCGATGAGCTGGAAGACTGGCTCAAGGGCGAGCTGCAGCCTGCCGTTTCCGGCAGCGGGTCCGTCTCCGGCGCCATCGGCAGGGGTTTGAAACGGCTGCTCATTCGCGTGCTCGATCTCCCCGTCCGGCGATTCCTGGCGCGAAGCAGGAAGTTCAATCTCCCGTAGACAGGCGACGCCCGCTGGCGCCACTGCAGGTGGCGGCCTGCCGAACCCACCGTGGCGCGGAGCTCACGACCGCTGGTCGCTGTTCCCCGGTCCGGCTATTGTTCGATGCCCGCTCCCTTGATCGAGCCATCGCATGACTGAATCGCTCCGCTTCTCGCACCGACCGAACCGGGCTTCCGAGATCAATTGGCGGCCCTGGGGCGCTGACGCTTTCGAGACGGCGGCCGTGTCCGGTGCGCCTGTGCTGCTGGCCATCACCGCCGCATGGTGTCGCTGGTGCTCGCTCATGGACGAGACCACCTACTCGGAGGCGTCCGTGATCGAGCTCATCAATGATCGGCTCGTGCCGGTCCGTGTGGACGGCGACGCGGCACCTCACGTCCAGGACCGGTACATCGCGGGCGGCTGGCCGACGACGGCGTTCTTGACGCCCACGGGCGAGGTGCTGTGGTCGGGCACGTTCGTCGAGCCGGAGCCGTTCAGGGCGGCTGCCCAGGCCGTGCTGGCAGCCTGGGCCGAGCGACGCGACGAGTTGACGGCGGAAATCGAGCGCAGGCGACACGCGCTCGAGGTGGAACGTGCACAGAGCCGTGACCGCGAGCCGTTGCGGCGGGAGGCCGTGGACGATGTGTCGCTCGTGCTCCGGAATACCTTCGACGCGCGCAACGGCGGCTTCGGCGACGCGCCCAAGTTCCTGGTGCCGGCGGTGATCGAGCTCGGCTTTTCGGCGGCTCTGGACGAGGATCCCGAACGCATGGCCATGGCTGAGCATACGCTGGACGGGATGCTGGCCGGCGACCTGCACGACGACGTGGATGGCGGGTTCTTTCGCTATGCCCTGGCGCCGGACTGGACCGAGCCGCGTCGTGAGAAGCTGCTGTCCGCGCAAGCCGGGTTCCTGGCTTCCTACGCCCTGGGTGCCTCCATGCGGGACCGTGCGGACTGGCGCGCTGCGGCGGAGAGCGCCGTTCACTGGGTCGAGACCCGGCTGTCCCGCAAGGACGGACTCTGGGGCACCAGCCAGGCGGCGGATCCGGAGTATTTCGCGTCCGAGGCCAACGCCCGCGCCGCCGTCGATGAGCCGCCGGTCGATCTGACTGCCTACACGTCGCCCACCGGACAGTGGATTCGCGCCCTCGCCGACGCGGGCCGGGTTCTCGACCAGCCGGAATGGATCAGCCGCGCGGAGCGTGGCTTGACCGCCCTTCTTGCCACCATGTCCGCGCCCGATGATCTGCTGTTCCACCAGGTGGAAGAGCCACGCCGGTCGGGCCTGCTGGCGGATGTCGTGGCGACGGCCCGGGCGTGCAACGCCGTCGCGCGCGCTGCGAGCCGCCCGGACCTCGCCGAGGAGTCGCTGCGGCTCGCCCGTGCCATGGAACGACACCTGTGGGCCGAAGACGGCGCCTTCCTCGACCACGTACCGGGGGAGGAGGACGTGGGTGCGCTCCGCTACCCGGACCGGCCGTTCGTGGGAAATGCAGAAGCCGCGTTGCTCTTCCTGGAGCTGGCCGCGGTGACCGGCAGGGATACGCTACGTGACGTGGCGGAACGCACACTGGCGGTGCTGGCGCCGGTCGCGGGCCGTTATGGAACGGACGGCGCCGTGTTCGCGCTGGCGGCGGAAACGTACTTTCGTGCCGTGGGGTGAGGAGTGGTCGTGAGCGAGGCGTTCTCCGCGATCCGGGATGCCGTGCTGGCGTTGTGCCGGCAGGGTGTTCGCCCCATCTCTGACGACGTCTTCGACGACATGGCGCGTCGCATCTTCCGTTACCAGCTCGCCAACGATCCGGCTCTGGCCGCGTATGCGCGGCGGCGCGGCGTGACAGCGGATGTGAGCCACTGGCAACAGATCCCCGGTGTGCCCACGGCCGCGTTCAAGGAGCTGGCGCTGGCCGGTGGGGCGCCGGACCACGCCGAAGCCGTGTTCCGTACGAGCGGCACCACACGCGGGTCGCAGGCGCGCGGCACGCATTACGTGCGGGACCTCGGCCTCTACCGAGCCTCGCTTATGCCCACCTTCGAAACGTACGTGCTGCCCGACGGCGCCCGGCCCCGGATGCTGTCGCTGATTCCGCACCCCGAGGACGCGCCGGACTCGTCGTTGTCGTTCATGGTCGGTGCACTGATGGACGAGCTGGCACCGGACGACTCCGGATGGTTCGCGAGTCCGACGGGTCTGGATGTGGCCGGCCTGGAAGCGGCACTCGCCGCGCGGGATGCCGGCCCGGTGTGCCTGCTGGGCACATCCGCGGCGTTCATTCACTGGCTGGACGATCTGTCGGGGCGCGGTGTGTCCCTGGCATTGCCGGAAGGCTCGCGTCTCATGGACACCGGTGGCTACAAGGGGCGCGGACGGGCGGTGTCCGGGGATGCCCTGCGCAGGGAGTACGTCCGGCGCCTGGGGATCCCCGAAGCGGCATGCGTCAACGAATACGGCATGACCGAGATGCTTTCCCAGTTCTACGACTCCACGCTGTGGGACAGCATGCGGGGGCGATCAGCCCCGGCCGGCGTCCGCCGGAAGCTGGGCCCGCCGTGGGTGCGCACCGTCGTCGTGGACGGCGAGAGCCTGCAGCCGGTGCCGATCGGCGACATCGGCTTGCTACGCCACTACGATCTGGCGAACGTCGCAAGCGTCCTGGCCATCCAGACCGAGGACGTGGGCCGTGCGCAATACGACGGCTTCGTCCTGCTGGGCCGCGCTGCGGGTGCGCCGCCTCGCGGCTGTTCTCTCGCCATGGATCAGCTGCTACACGCCGAAGACCGATGAGCGCCATCGACGCCTTCCATCTCCCGGGCCTGGACCTGGAAAAGCACCGGGAGTGGACCACCCTCGACTACGACGACGTCCGACTTCGCGTGCCCGTGCTTGCGCCGAAACACGTGCACGGGCTGGCCCGCCGTCTGGTCGAAGCCCGTGAGCGGCACCTCGTCGATCGACCGGTTGCAGACATCGTCGCGGCCATCGACGCCGCCGCGGCGCGTCTGCGGACCGGGCCGCTCCGCGAGCTGGCCGAGGCCGCGCTCCCGGCGATCACTCGATACTCGCCCGCCATGAGCCGGCTCGTGCTTGACCGCATGAGCGCCGACTGGACCGCCGATTCCCTGCTCCGGTTGCTGAACGTGGAGTTGGGCGACCCCGCGGTCCTGGACCGGTTCATATCCGACCGGGCCGCCGCCCGGGAGGTGCTCGCCCTCGGCCCGGAGCTGGCTTTCCACGTCTTTGCCGGAAACGTCCCCGGCGTGGCCGTCACCGCGGCCGCCCGATCCCTTCTCGTGCGTGCTGCTACCCTGGCCAAGACCGGCGTCGACGAGCCTTTGCTGCCCGCGCTCTTCGCGCGTGCACTGGCCCGCATCGATCCGGGCCTCGGCGAGTGCCTCGCCATCACCTACTGGCCTGGAACGCAGGAGGACCTGAACGCCACCGCGATCGAAGAAGCCGACGCCGTCGTCGTGTACGGCGGCGAAGAGCCTGCCGCGTCCCTGCAGCACATGGTGAAGCCCGGCACACGCTTCGTGCTCCATGGACCGCGCATCTCGTTCGGCTTGGTCGGCCGGGACGCCGACCCCGGCACGGCCGACCAGGTCGCCCGGGCGACCGCCATCTTTGACCAGCACGGATGCGTGTCACCGCACGTCGTTTACGTGGAGCGCGGTGGCGATGCCTCACCCGAACGATTCTCGGCGAAAGTCGCAGACGCGTTCGAACGCGTCGAAACCGAGCTGCCGCGCGGGCCCATCACGCCCTCCGAGGCCGCCGCCATCCAGCAAATGCGCGGTGGTGCGGAGTTCCGGGAACTGGGCGGCACGAATGTGCGGGTCCTGGCGGGGACGGGCACACGCTTCACCGTCATTTTGGACGATGACCCCACTTTCACCCCGTCGTGCCTGAACCGTATGCTGTGGGTCAAGCCCGTTGCGCGGCTGGAGGAGGTACCGGAACACCTGCGGCCGTTCCGCCGCTTCCTGCAATCTGCTGCCCTCGTCGGCGTCGGAGATCGCCTGCACACGCTCGCCGTTCAGCTCGCCCGCCTCGGCGTCGTGCGCATCACCGACTTCGAACACCTGCCGTGGCCGCCCGTGGAATGGCACCACGACGGACACGGACCCCTGCGCGAGTTGTTGCGGTGGACCGACCTGGATGTGCACAGCCGTTGACGAGGGGAAAGGCGCAGGGAAAGCGAAATGGGGGACGTCGGGAGTGGGGGGACGACGTGCAGCAACGTCCGGGCGTGGCCCGGAAAGGCGTCTGGGGTCGGCTCAGCGGTCCGGGTACCCGGCTCTAGTCTTCGCTGGCCTCTTCGGGCTGCTCTTTCGCACGCCACATCACCAGCTGCCGCGTGCCGTCGGGACTTTCCTCGACCCGGGCCGTCAACAGGTCACCGTCCGCTATGCCCAGATCATCACGAATGTCCTGCGGGATCGTCACACGGCCGCCGACGCCCACGTTGAAATCGCTGTAGTACAGCGTCCGATATAGCGCCATTCGCCCTCCCGTGTGAGTCTTGATGCGGTGACGGACGGTCCCGGGGAACCAAACAAATATCCTACCATCCCCCCATCCCCTCCGCAACCGCCCTCCGGCCCGCCGCTGCCTGAAAACATACGCAGGAGGCCGCGTTCGCCGGATTGCTGTCATTATGGCATAGCTCGCGGGGCAACCCGAGGCCCGTCGTGGTGGAACCGGGGGGCGCCGTGTGGTGTTATCGGTGCGACTCCGGAGGAGCCGGGCGGTTTCCATACGAGAAGGGCCGTGCGGGTACACGGCTTGCACGGGGTAGGCAAGCGCGGCGGGCAACAGGCCCGCCGTCCGAGTGAGGAACAAGGTCGAGGGGAGTCGATAGATGCAGGCGATAAAGACATGGATGCGTGGGGCGATCGTCGGCCGATGGCGATTATGGTCCGCGTTGGGAACGCTGGCGGTCGTTGTGTTGACGGCCGGGCGTTTATACGGTGGCGTGCCCGTGCAACGGTCTTCGAGCATGGATCCGGCGGGACAGGTTGGGGACCTGATGGTGAAGGCCGAAAGCTTGAAGACGAACTTCGACCGGGTGACGGACTATTATCGGTCGGAGGTCGTGCCCATGGAGCGGGTTCTGCTGCGGTACCGGGATGACCCGAAGCTGGTACGGCGGATCTCGGTGGCGCTGGTGCGTGAGGCGAACCGGACGCAGGTGGAGCCGCGACTGTTGCTGGCGGTTCTGTTGGTGGAGAACCCGTGGTTGAAGCCGGATGCCAGGAGCTCGGTGGGCGCGGTGGGTCTGATGCAGGTGATGCCGGAGCACGATGGGCGGTGGGGTTGTGGTGCGAACCTGGAGGACATCGACACGAACATCTGTCACGGGGCGCAAATCTTTGCGAACGATCTGCGGCGCACGGGCGGCAACGTGGAGCGCGCCCTGCTACGGTACAACGGGTGCGTGCACGGAACGAATACGCCGGATTGCCAGCAATACCCGAATCGTGTGTTCGCGAAGGCGGGCCGGGCAGCGATCCTGGCCTGGCTGACGCCCCGGACGGTGGCTGCGGCTGCGCCGTAGCCCCGTGCGTCGTCGTTCGACTTCAGGGCAGGCAGGAGCGGAGCAGGCCGATCAGCTGGTGGGTTTCGAACTCACGGGCGCGACGCAGGACCTCGTCCTCGCTGGGCTCGACGAAGATGACCGCGGTGCGGATGCGTTCCTGCTCGTCGTCGGCGGCGGAGAAAGCCAGTCGTCCGCGTGCGGGGCCACGTCGGTCGGATTCCTGGATCTCGAGGTAGACGTCCCAGAAGCGCCCATCGTGGCTGACGGTGGCCAGGTGGTGGTCTTGGTGGCCGGCTCTCATCGTATGCACCTGCTGTTGCGGTCCCGTCCAAACTAGTGGCGCGTCTGCCGGGTGTCGATGCCGCTCGATCGGCGGCGACCGCAGTGGCGCCGCCGGGTGGTCAGGCGTCCTGGGAGTCAGCAGGGAGGTGGATCCAGAACCGGGTGCCACGGCCCACTTCGCTGTCCACGCCGATATCACCGTGATGCGCGTGCACGATCTGGCGCGCGATGGCAAGGCCGAGTCCGCTGCCCTGGGCCCGCGCCTCTTTTCCGACCTGGTAGTACTTCTCAAAGATCTTGGCCAGCTCCTCCCGGGGGATGCCGGCGCCGGTGTCTTCGACGGCGATCTCCACCATGGCGTCGCGGCTGGCCACCGTGACACGCACACGTCCGCCGGGTGGCGTGAACTTGAAGGCGTTGGAGAGCAGGTTGCCGAACACCTCGTGCTCGAGGCGATCCGGGTCGGCGCGCACGATGGGCAGCGGCGCGGCGATGTCCATGGCGAAGTCGATCTGCTTCTGTTCGGCCAAAGCCCGGAACGTGCGGTGCAACCGGTCCATCAGCGTTCCCAGCTCGACGTCCTGGAAATGGATCTGGAAGCCGCCGGATTCGAAGCGGCCGAGGTCCAGCAGCTGGTTGACGAGACGTGTGAGGTTTTCGGTCTGGGCGAGGATCAGGTCCAGGGCTTCGCGTTGCCTTGGGTTCACCCCGCCGTACAGGCCTTCCTCCAGCAGCTCGATGTACCCGCCGACGACGTTGATGGGCGTCTTCAGCTCGTGGCTGGCCAGGCTGATGAACTCCGCCTTGAGTTGGTCGAGCTCGGCCAGCCGCTCGGTCATGGAGCCGAACGACCGGGACAGCTCGCCGATCTCGTCGTTACGGTTGTACGGCAGGTCGGGTGGTGCCACGAATTTGCCATCGGCCACCGCGGCTGTAGCGTCGCTCAGCTTGCGCAACGGCGCGGACAGCATGCGGGTGATGGTGATGCCAACCAGGACGGTGAGCGCGATGCCCACGATGAAGGTGATGGAGACCGTCTCGGCTGCGTCGCGGCTCAACGATTCCGCCCGATGCGCGTTCTGCTGGCTACGCTGATCAATGACGTCGGCGATGCCGGTCAGGGAAGCGCGTGTCCTTTCTATCAACGGTTTCACCGTCTCGAAAAAGTCGGTGGCCTGATCGTAGCGTCCGGCTTCCATCAGGGCTTCGACGTGTTGTGTGGCGTTGGACAGCGAATCGACAAGCGCCTTGGTCGGAGCGGAGGTCTTGCTGTAACCCGCCTCTTCCAGATCGGCGATGCGGGTCTGAAGCAGCACGAGTGAGCGGTTGATGCTCCGGCGCAGCTCATTGCTGGGCCTGATGATATAGCTGCGCTCGAACCGATCCAGGTCCGCCAGCTCAGTCTCGAGTCGGCCCTGGGCCAGGTTTGCCCGGGCGTGTTGGCCGCGCAGGCCGACGGCGATGTCCTCTAGGCGATTGAGCTGACGCAACCCGTAGACGGATGGGATCGCCATGAGCACGACCACACCCGCAAGCGTGATCAGCAACCGGGACTGAACCTTCATCTTGGTCCGATTAACAGGGATTGGCGCCTATCGCCGATACAAGGATCAAGGCTTGAGCGTTTTCCGAATGCGCTGCAACTCTTTGTCTTTGGCGACCAGTTCCAGCCGGACATTGTCCAGTGCTGTACATAACGAGTCAACCGTCGCAGCGAGTTGTGCACGGTCGGCGCGTACGGCGCGGAGCCGGGCGATAAGAGGCTCGCCGGGCAACACCGGCAAGGTGGGGACGGCGGCGTCATTCGGCAATGGTTGCACGGGGCCGCATCCCGGGACATCGGTATGTTGCGGTGCCGCCGGAGCGCGCCCTGTAGTGGAATTATCGGCAGCCAACGTGGTGCTGTCCGGCATGCTGGCGCCAAGATCAAGCGCCGTAAGGTAGAGCGTGGTGGCGATGGGTCGTCGCCAGTCATCGGCGTCGGCGGAGTGCAAGAAGGAGCGTGCGAGCTGCGCGGCGGTATCGACGTGCCGGCCTGGGTTGCGGCCGTCGAGGTGGAGGGCGGCCAGGGCGAGGGCGGCCTGCTGGCCGAGGGCACGGCCCGTGCATTGTCGGTCGACCCAGGCGAGCTCGCGTGTGGCGCCGGCCAGGTCCCCGTAACCGTAGCGGATGACTGCGTCGTCGAAGCGGGCCTGGACATCCGGCGGCGAGGCGCGGTGCAGGCTGGCGCATCCCGCGAGGGCGGAGACGAGCAGCAGTGCTGGAATGAAGGATATGGACCGCATGAGCATGGCTCCGGGTGCGTATTCGTCTTTCTTGCTGAATCGAACCGGGCACTGGACGAGCGCCACGCTCCTGCGAGTACCCTTGACGGGCCTGGATCGTTCGGCGTGGTGGCGGCGCGGGTCCGGTTTCGTTACTCATCCTGCTCCCGCTCGTGCGAGTGGGCAGCCCTCTCGACCCTGTCGAGACCCCGGAAACGCGATGTTTCGGAATCTGCGCGGCACCAGACAACAGGATCGCGGCCTAGAGCAGAAGCTGAAGTCCCTCGAGCAGCAGGCGCAGATCGCGCTGCCAGGATTCGATGCCCAGTTCTACAACCGGGCCGGAGACCTGTGCTTCGAGGCAGACGACCGGCCGCGTGCCTTTGCATACTACGGCCGGGCGATCGACGCATACCTGCAAGCTCGCCGGTACAATGCATCCGGCGCGGTCTGCAGGAAACTGCTCCGCATCTCGCCCAGTGCGGTGCGTGCCCGCTGTACGCTGGCCTGGCTGTCCATAGGCAAGCGGTTGCTGGGTGATGCACGACGCGAGATCGGCGAGTACGTGGAAGCCGCGAAGCTCGCCGGGCAGGAGCGCTTGGCGCGCAAGCAACTCGCCATGATGGCGGATACTACCCGGGACGCCGAGTTGCGGGAGCTGATTGCTGTGATGCTGGACGACCTGGGTGATGCCGAGGGCGCCGCCCGTGTCCGGGCGGCGCCTACACCCGATGTGCTAGAAGACTTCGACGCATTCTGGTCCGACGTGCTGCGTGCGGCACTCATGGGGCCCGAGGAATTGGACATGTATTGAGTCGCGCCTCTGAGATTCGCGGGGCGAGAGCGTTGGTGCACCAGGTCCGGACTTGCGCGCCCTCGCCCGGTTCGTCAATCTTACCGCGCTTTGCCGGTCCGCGGCGGTCCCCACGGCGACCGCGTGACCAGGCGCACCGGCCGGGTCCTTTGTATCCGATGGCCCGGTCGGCACCGGGATTCGAACTCCCTCATCCGGGACAGAAATTGTGAGATTCAAGCGGGCGGTCCGCGCGGTCGTGGTCGCAACGCTGGCAAGCATCCTCGTAGCCTGTGGCGGAGGTGAGCAAGCCCAGCAGCCCATCGCGTTTCCCCACAACATCCATGCTGGGGACAACCATATCCCGTGCCTGTACTGTCACTCATCAGCCGACAAGTCCATCGATGCCGGCATCCCGGCAGTGTCCGTGTGTGCGGGCTGCCATTTCCCGGGGGGCGTGCCGCTGATCGCGGCGGACAAGCCTGAAGTGCAGAAGGTGTTGGCCTACTGGCGAGCCGGCCAGCCAATCCCCTGGGTGAGGATACACAGACTCCCGGATTACGTGCATTTCCCGCACATGATGCACATCCACGCCGGTCTCCAGTGTCAGGAATGCCACGGGCCGGTCCAGGATGAGAAGCAGGTGACGCAGTTCGCGTCCCTGCGAATGGGCTGGTGCATCAGCTGCCACCGCAAGAAGGACGTCCGCACCGATTGTTTCGTATGTCACCATTAGTCCGGCTGCGCGCCGACGTTGCCGGGGAGCCGTAGACGATGGCCGATGGCATGGAGCGAAGGGATTTCCTGAAGGTCCTGGGCGTGGCCGGCGCCGGGGCCAGCCTGATCGGCTGCAACACGGAGCCAGTCTCGAGGCTGATCCCGTACGTGGTGCAACCGGAGGAGATCGTACCGGGCAACGCTACGTGGTACCGTACCACGTGTCGCGAGTGCCCGGCCGGCTGCGGCATGGAGGTCCGCACCCGAGAGGGCCGGGCGCTGAAGGCCGAGGGCAACCCGTTGTCGCCGATCTCGCATGGCAAGCTGTGCGCTCGCGGCCAGGCGTCCATGAACGGTCTGTACGACCCGGACCGGATTCCGCAGGCGCTGGCCCGCGACGGCGACCACTGGGCGAAGCTCACCTGGGACGATGCGGAGCAGCGCGTGGTGAGCGCGTTGGCCAAGGGTCCGGCCGTATTCGTGACGGGCGGCGTCACCGGGACCATGGATCGGCTGCTGGACGACTGGTGTCAGGCCATGGGTGTGGAGCGGCTGCGCTTCGAGGCGTTCGCGTTCGAGCCGCTGCGCGCTGCCAGCCGCATGCTGTACGGCGTAAATGACATACCCGTGCACGACTTCGAACCGGCGGAGGTGGTGGTTTCCTTCGGCGCCGATTTCATGGAGACATGGCTTTCGCCCGTCGACTACGCCCACGGCTACGTACAGGCGCACGCGTTCAACGCCGGCCGCCGCGGCCGCTTCATCGCCGTCACGCCGCACCAGTCGCTCACGGATCTCAACGCAGACGACTGGCTACCCGTGGTGCCGGGCACGGAGCACCTCGTGGCGCTGGCGATGGCCAGAGCCGTCGTGGATGCCACGGGCCGGAGCGGCGCCGTAGCCCGCCTGCTGGAGGACGTGGACGTGGACGCCGCCGCCGAGGCGGCCGGCATCGATGCGCAACGAATCCGTGATGTCGCCGAGCTTTTCGACCGCGGCGGGCGCTCGCTGGCCGTGGGTCCCGGCGTGTCGTCGTCCCATGGTGCGGCCACGGAAGTGGCCGTTGCCGTGGCGCTGCTGAACCACGTGGCGGGCAACGTCGGTAGGACGGTGCATTTCGAGCGGCGTGAGCAGGGTGTGCCCGCCAGCAGCTACGAAGATTGGCGGAATCTGCTCCAGCAGATCAGGAATTCCGAGATCTCCTCGGTGCTGTTCTACGGGGCGAACCCGCTGTACAGCGTGCCCGGCGGAGACGACGTGGCGCAGGTGCTGGGCTCGGTGGATTTCGTCGCATCGTTCGCTACCTTCCTGGACGAGACGGCCGCGCTGGCGGACGTGCTGCTGCCGGAAAATCACTTCCTCGAGCGATGGGGTGATCACGAGCCGCGCTCTGGCGTGCACTCGCTGGTCCAACCCGTGATGACGCCCGTGTTCGACACCAAGCAGACGGGTGATGTCTTGCTGTCCATGGCGAAGCGGGCGGGCAAGTCCCTGCACACGCAGGCCAACAGCTTTTACGACTACCTGCGGGCACGCTGGCGGACCGGGATCCAGCCCCGGGTGGACCACCAGGGCACTCATTTCGAGGACTGGTGGATCCAGTCGCTGGAGGCAGGCGTGGTGGTGGAGGAAGCGCCGTCGCAACGTCCGCCCGCGTTGCGGGCCACAGTGCTGGGCAACCTCAATCTGGCGTCGGCGGCGACGTTCGGCGGCCCGGCCGATGCGGAATTCTACCTGATCGCGTACCCGTCGTATCGGTTCTACGACGGCCGGATGGGCAACCGCATGTGGCTCCAGGAGCTGCCGGACCCGGTGAGCAAGATCACCTGGCAGTCGTGGGTCGAGGTGCATCCGTCGGTTGCGGACGAGATGGGCCTGTACAACGGCACGGTCGTGCAGGTCGAAACGCAGAGCGGCACGGTGGAGCTGCCGGTCTGGAGGCACCCGGGCATGCGGCGCGATGTCATCGCGATCCAGCTCGGCCAGGGTCATGAGAACATGGGCCGCTACGCCAAGAACCGCGGAGTCAACGCGGCCCGGCTGCTCGAGCCGAAAGTGGATCCACATTCCGGCGGGCCGGTGTGGCAGCAGACGAAAGCGACGCTTCGGTCGCAGGGCCGCTGGGAGCGGCTGGCGATCCTGACGGACCGCTATACGACGACGGACCGCGAACAGGTGGTGGAGACGCTGCAGCTGGAGGAAGCGCGCCAAGCCGAGCCCGTACGGGACCTGGTGGCGGCTATCGCCGGTACGGCGACCCAGGCCGTGAAGCGCGCCGAGGGCACGGGACCCCAGCAGGTGCCCGCTCCCGGCGGGGAAGCGGAAGAGACGCATCCGCTGAAGCAGAAGGTGCGCACGCTGCAGACGGACGGCGGCTTCCAGCCCACGGACGTGGATGCCGGTCCGCAGGCGTACCCGCCCCCGGGCACGCATTACGGCGAGTATACGGAGCTGCAGCCGCGCTGGGCCATGGCCATCGATATGGAGCGTTGCATCGGCTGCAGCGCGTGTGTGACGGCGTGCCAGGCGGAGAACAACATCGCCGTGGTCGGGCCGAAGTTGATCAAGGACCGACGCAACATCCAGTGGATGCGCATCGAGCGTTACTTCCAGGTGGGCGAGACGGGCGGTCAGACCGGCGGGGAAGGCCCCTACAAGGGCACGACGTTCCTGCCCATGCTGTGCCAGCAGTGCGGCAACGCGCCGTGCGAGCCGGTCTGCCCGGTGTACGCGGCGTACCATACACCGGACGGGCTCAATGCCCAGGTCTACAACCGTTGTGTCGGCACCCGATACTGCGCCAACAACTGCCCGTACAAGGTGCGATATTTCAACTGGTTCACCTACGACTGGCCGGAACCGTTGAACTGGCAGCTGAATCCGGACGTCACGGTCCGTGAGAAGGGCATCATGGAGAAGTGCACGTTCTGCGTGCAGCGGATCCGGGACCGGGAGCACAAGGCGCGGCTGGCGAGTCGGCCGGTGCGGGACGGCGAGATCGTGCCGGCCTGCGCCCAGACCTGTCCCGGGCAGGCGATCGCGTTCGGCAACATCAAGGACCCGAACTCCAGGGTCGCCCAGGTCGCGGCTTCAGGCCGCGGGTATCGCGTTCTCGACGAACTCAACACCCAGTCCGCGATCACGTACCTGAAACGCGTCGTGGCGGACGAGGCGGAGGTCTAGCATGGCCACGGTCCTGCGGTCGGAAACGCACCCGGACATCGCCCAGTATTCGGACGTCAATCGCGACATCCTGAAGATGCTGAGCAAGCCGGGGCGCAGCTACCTGGCATTCCTGGCCTTCGTGCTCCTGCTGGTCGGCCTGCTGTTCTTCTGCTTCGCCCTGCAGGTCTACGAGGGCATCGGGATGTCGGCGCTGCGCAACCCCATCGGGTGGGGCGTCTACATCACGACGTTCGTCTTCTGGGTCGGCATCGCGCATTCCGGCACGCTCATCTCGGCGATCCTGTACCTGTTCCGGGCCCGCTGGCGGCAGTCGATCTACCGGGCGGCGGAGGCCATGACCGTGTTCGCAGTGGCCACTGCGGGCCTGTTCCCGATCATTCACCTGGGCCGGCCCTGGCTGTTCTACTGGCTGATCCCCTACCCGAACCAGCGGTGGATCTGGCCGGATTTCCGCTCGCCGCTGGTCTGGGACGTGTTCGCCATCAGCACGTACCTGACGGTGAGCGCGCTGTTCTTTTACACGGGCCTGATCCCGGACATCGCGGCGGCGCGCGACGCGACGACGGTCCGCTGGCGCAAGCGGCTGTATACGCTCCTCGCCGTGGGCTGGCGCGGCACGGGGAACCAGTGGAAGCACTTCACCCGCGGGTACCTCTACCTGGCAGCCCTGGCCACCCCGCTGGTGTTGTCGGTGCACTCCGTCGTGTCCTGGGACTTCGCCATGGCACTGGTGCCCGGTTGGCACTCCACGATCTTCGCGCCCTACTTCGTGGCCGGCGCGATCTTCAGCGGCGTGGCCATGGTGATCACGCTCATGGTGCCCGTGCGCCGGGTGTTCCACCTGGAGGCGTACCTGACGCCGCGGCACTTCGATGCCATGGCGAAGCTCATGCTGCTGACGTCGCTCATCGTGAGCTACTCGTATGCGTCCGAGGTGTTCATGGCGTGGTACTCGGGCGCTCCGCCGGAGATGGAAGGCAACTACGTGATGGGCGCCATCCACACGCAGTACTGGTGGGCGACGGCGATCATGCTGACATGCAACGTGCTGGTGCCGCAGGCGCTGTGGTTCAAGAAGGTGCGGCGAAGTGTGGCGACGCTGTTCGTCATGTCGATCTTCGTGAACATCGGTATGTGGTTCGAACGGTTCGTGATCATCGTGACGAGCCTGTCGAAGGAATTCGAGCCGTGGCAGTGGGGCACCTACAAGCCGTCCTGGGTGGAGATGGGCATCCTCGCCGGCAGCTTCGGCTGGTTCCTGATGTTCTTCCTGATCTTCCTGCGGGTGCTTCCGCCGGTGGCGGTGGCGGAACTGAAGGAAGTGCTGCCCGCGCCCTTGCGGTCCCGCAAGAGACCGGTGGCCGGGACGGGCAGGGCAGATCGAACGCTTCCGGCGGAAGGCCCTGAGACGGAGGCGGACCGATGATGGGCCCACAGGTGCTCGGCGTGTTCGCCGAGGTGGACGCGGCCGTGCAGGCCATCGAGGGGTTGCGGAAAGCGGGGCTCAAGGACATCGAGGTGTTCACGCCGTTTCCGCAACATGACCTGGAGCACGCGCTGCACGTGCACGAGAGCCCGGTCCGGTTGTTCACGCTGGTGGGCGGGCTCACGGGCACCGCGACCGGGTTCGCCCTGACGACCTGGACATCGCTCAACTGGCCACTCATCGCCGGCGGCAAGCCCATCGTTTCCATGCCGCCCTTCGTGGTGATCGCGTTCGAGCTGACCATCCTTTTCGGGGCACTGTCGACGCTGCTCGGCATCATCATCAACGCCCGTTTGGGCAGGGACATACCCGATGTGATCTACGATCCGTCGTTCTCGGCGAATCGTTTCGGCGTGTTGGCCATGCCGCCGACGGGGCGGGAAGCGGAGGCCCGTCGGATCCTCGAGAAGAACGGTGCCGAGGAAGTCCAGGAAGCGCCCGGGGAGGAGAGCCATGGCTAGAAAGGCAGGCGGGGGCGTGGGCGCGGGCAGGTTCGGGCGCGTGGCCGGGCGTGGGTGGTGGGGAGCTTGGCTGGCTCGTCTGGTAGTGCTGGCCGTGATGGTGCCGTTGCTGGGTGGGTGCACGGCTCTCGAGAAGGCGATGTCGCAGGTGTCGTTCCTGGACTTCATGAGGTGGTCGCCGGCGTTCAATCCTTACGAGCACGTACGGCCCGTGCCGCCCCACTCGGTGCCGTACATCACGGGCACGGGCGATCCGTACATGCGGCCCATCGCGCCTGTCGAGGACTCGTTGCAGGCGTTCGGGGACACGGCCAGGAACCCGCTTCCCATGGATTCCGCGACCATCGCCATGGGCAAGCAGGTGTTCGACACGTACTGCTTCGTGTGCCACGGCTACGATGGCAAGGGAGACGGGCCCATCATCGGGCAGGGCAAGTTGCCGTTTGCGGCTGATCTGACGGGGCAGGACGCCGTCGGTCGGACCGACGGTTACATCTTCGCGGTGGCGACCGCGGGCCGTGGCCTGATGCCGTCCTACGACCGGGTCCCCACGCACCTTCGCTGGGCGGTGGTCAAGTACGTGCGCCATCTGCAGAAGCAGGAGCAACAGAAACAACAGCAACAGGCGGGGAAGTAGCCATGTCGCCTCTCATCAGCGAGCTGCCTCGCTACCCCGTGCGGCGCCTGGACCGCTTCCCGCGGCGGCTGGCCCTGGCGTCGGGTGTGTTCATCGCCGTCGGCGTGGCGACGATGATCGCCGCGCTATTGACGGACGCGGACCGGGCGTGGCGCGCTTACACGTTCAACTGGTTGTTCTTCGCAGTGGTGGCTCAGGCGGCCGTCCTGCTGGGCGCCGTCGTGACCATCACGCGCGGGTTGTGGTCGCGGCCGGTGCGGCGATTCGGGTTGTCTTTCGTCGCGTTCCTGCCTATCGCGTACATCATTCTGTTCCCGCCGCTGCTCATCTGGGCGCCCGCCCACCTGTTCCCCTGGTGGCAGCATCACCCGACGGGCAACACCGGGTTCTATCTGAACATGTGGTTCCTGGTCCTCCGGAACGTGTTCTTCCTGGGTGCTCTGCTGTTGGTCTCGCTCTGGTTCG
Source organism: Gemmatimonadota bacterium (assembly GCA_037388885.1). Lineage (GTDB taxonomy): Bacteria > Gemmatimonadota > Gemmatimonadetes > Longimicrobiales > RSA9 > JARRJS01. Next base: position 40,760 of record JARRJS010000001.1, on the reverse strand, counting down.
CGTATTGGGCGCTGCGGCCGGACCTGCACCTGGAGAGCGATCTGCCGCCACGACTGGGCCGCCTGTATGGCCGCCTGACCCGTGGCTGGCGCGGGCAGCTCGAGGAGGAAACGCTGGCGCACAAGCGGCTGAGCGTGCTCTCGCCGGTGATGGCGTTGCTGTACGCGTTCGCGTTCAGCTTCGTTTCGTTCGACTTCATCATGTCGTTGCAGCAGCCTCACTGGGTGAGCACGCTGTTCGGGCCGTACTTCTTCATGGGCGGTTTCCTGGGCGGTATCGCGGCGACGTTCGTGGTGACCCTGGTCTGTCGGCGCTGCCTCGATCTGGATCAGTACGTGGAAGGCTCCACGCTCCACGACATGGGCAAGCTGCTGTTCGCGTTCTGCATCTTCTGGGCGTACCTGTTCTGGGCGCAGTACATGGTGCAATGGTACGGGAAGATGCCGCACGAGCAGATCTTCCTGGTGATCCGGCTCGGCAAGCCGTACCGGGGCCTGACGCAGTTCGTGCTGTTCGCCCTCTTTATCGTGCCGTTCTTCAGCCTCCTGGGGGTGAAGGCGAAGAAGACGCCCAACATCGCCGGGTTCATGGCTGCGGTGGTGCTCATGGGTCTGTGGATCGAGCGTTTCATCCTGGTCTACCCGTCCCTCTACCCCCACGCCGAGAGCATCCCGCTGGGCTTCCCGGAGGTGGGCATTGCACTCGGCTACCTCGGGATCGTCATGGCCGCGCTGGGCTGGTTCAAGAAGACCTTCCCGGTGATCCAGATCTGGCAGCCGGCATCGGAGATCGAGTTGATGGGGAAGGCCGTGGAGGTGGAGGGGCCGGCCGCCGATTGAAGCCGGCGGAGCCGGCACACGACCGACGACCGCCGTGTGGTTTCCAGGCTTCGCCGGGTCGGCGGTGCGGGATGAGGTTCGCGGCGGGAGCGTGATCGACGATCGGTGGCCGCCGGGGTTCCCGGGGTCTGGCCGCGTCTCCCTGTCCCCCAGTCGGCGTCCAGGATCTGCCCACCGGCCGCGCCACCCAGAACCCGGCCAGCCTCAGGAACTCAGCCTCTCAATGTACTTCCGGAACTCGATGAACATGGACCGCACCAGGTTCGCCTCCCGCACATCCAGGTCGGCGCGGCGGTAGATGGCGCGGAACGTCCGCAGGATGATGTCGGGGTTGCGGGGACTGTAGAAGTCGATGCGCTCGAGGGCGCGGTTCATGTCTTCGAAGAGGCGCTGGAACTGCTCGCTGGCGGCGGGCAGTGCATCGCGCCGGGGCCGGGGCAGCTGTACGTCGGAGCCGGGTCCGGCCAGGCGCAGCTCATAGGCGATGAGCAGGACAGCCTGGGCCAGGTTCAGCGAGGGCCGGCGCCGGTCCGTGGGCACGGTCAGGATGCGATCGCAGCGGTCGAGCTGCTCGTTGGTCAGTCCCACGTCCTCGCGGCCGAACACCAGCGCGACGGGGCCACGATCATCGACCGCGCGCCGAACCAGGTCCGGCGCAGCCTCGCGCGGGTGCTCCCACACGTGGCGATCCGCCCGGCGCCGCGCGGTCGTGCCTACCACGTGGACGGCGTCTGCGAGCGCGGCGTCCAGCGTCTCCGGGAACTCGATGCGGTCCAGGATGATTTCCGCGCCGTGGGCGATGCCGGTGATGCGCCGCTCGTCGTATTCGACAGGCTGCACCAGGCGCAGTCGCCGCAGCCCCATGTTCATCATGGCTCGAGCGGACCCGGCCACGTTGACCAGGTCCTGCGGCTCGTTCAGGACGACGACGACGTTCTCGGCGAGGATGTCCGGTTTGTTCATGCGCCGGAAGCTGCGCCGGCAGCCGCGGCCGCGTCAAGCCGGGCTCGGCGGACGGCGGACGGCAGCAGCACGGCCGCCAGCAGAGCCAGACCGCCGCCGAACAGGAACGCCACTTCGGGGCTGAACGTCTGCCAGAGGACGCCGAACAGGACGCTGGCGGGAAGCGCCGTCAAGCCGATGGCGAAGTGGTACGCGCCGAATGCGCGGGCGCGCAGCAGCGGCGGCGCCAGCCGGGAAACGAGCGCCTTCTCCGGCGCCTCCGTCAGGCCATAGAAGAGGCCGTAGACCACGAACAATGCCCACACCTGCCAGTCCGCACCGGCGAACGCGAAGCCGACATACGTCAGCGTGTAGACCAGCCAGCCGGCGATGATGGATGGTGTGGCGCCGAACCTGTCCGACAAGGATCCGCCCACGACGTTCCAGACGGACTTGCTCACATGGTGGACGCCCCACAGCGTCGGGATCCAGACGGTGGCGACCCCCAGCTGCCCGGCCCGCAGCAGCAGGAATGCGTCCGAGGCGTTGCCCAGCGTGAACAGACCCACGACGACGAGGAGTGCCACAAAACCCTTGCCGAGGTCCTTGAAGCCGGGTTCCGTCGACGGGGCCGCGCCCTCTTGACCCAAGACCGACGACCGGCGACCGACGCTCGGTCCAGGGGCTGCCGCGTCCCCGCCGTGCGCCCTCTCCCCGTCGCCCTGGTTCCCCCTCTGCCCTTCAATATCGGGTGCCCTGTCCCGCTGCCCGGCAACCACCTCTTTCACTTTCAGAAGAACAACCAGCAGGACCGCCGCCCCCGGGACGGCGGCCAGGGCGAAGATGAGGCGAAGCTGGCCGTGCCATAGGAACAGCAGGCCGGTGGCAAGGAGAGGCCCGAGGACGGCGCCCAGATGATCCGCCGCGCGGTGCAGGCCGAAGGCGGAACCGCGCTGTCGTGCATCGGCGGACCCGGCCAGGAGCGCGTCGCGGGGCGCCGTGCGGATGCCTTTGCCGACGCGGTCGCCGAAGCGGATGACGAGCACGTGCCAGGGTGCCGTGGCGAGGGCGATGAGGGGCCGTACCACGACCGCGACGCCGTAGCCCCAGCCGATGAGCAGCTTGCGTCGGTGCACGCGGTCGGAAACCCAACCGCCGGCCAGCTTGACGAAGCTGGACGTCGTCTCCGCGATGCCTTCAATGAGGCCCAGGAAGGCCGCACCCGCGCCCAGCGTGGAGGTCAAGAAGAGGGGGAGCAACGGATAGATCATCTCGCTGGCCGTGTCGTTCAGCAGCGACACGACGCTGAGCCACAGCACGTTGCCGGCGAGCAGGGCGCGCATGCGCTGAAACGTGCTCTGATGCTGGCTCGCAGGGCTCATGGATCCTGGTCCGCTTGTTTCAGTGCTGGGCGACGGGGTGAGGACGACCGTCAGGCCACGCATGATACAGGCCGTCCGATGGGCCTGCCAGGACGGGCCGCTTTCCGGGTCCGGCGTCCGGCGGTAGCTTCGACGGCATGGCGGACACGACGGCGCTGTTCCGACGCTTCCCCACGCTGGCCGAGCGGTTGCCCTGGCTCCGCCTCGGTTCCGGTGTCACCCCCGTTGAGCGCGTGCAGGCCCTGCCGGCCGACCTCTGGGTGAAGCGGGACGACCTCACGGGTCCGACATACGGCGGCAACAAGCTGCGCAAGCTGGAGTTCCTGCTGGCCGATGCCCGGCGCCGTGGCGCCGGGCGCCTGATCACGGGTGGCGGCTTCGGATCCCACCACGTGCTGGCCACGACGGTGTACGGCACGCGCGCCGGCTTCCCGATCACCGCGGTGTTGTACCCCCAGCAGGTGACGCCGCACGTGCGCGAGGTGCTGCATGCGATCCACGGGCTGGGCGCCGATCTGCGTTACTGCCCGCACATGGTGATGCTGCCCGCGTCCCTCCGACTTGCACGGTTGGCCCGGCACGGCGACTCGCCCTATGCGGTGCCACCGGGCGGTTCCAGCCCGGTGGGTGCGCTCGGCTACGTGAGCGCGGGCCTGGAGCTGGTGGAGCAGGTGTCGGCAGGGACGATGCCGCCTCCGGACCACGTCCACGTGGCGGCCGGCACGCTGGGCACGGCGGCGGGCCTCGCCATCGGTTTCGCGCTGGGCAGGCTCGAGACCCGGGTCGTGGGCGTCAAGATCGTGCCGGACTACGTGGCAAATGACCGGGCACTCGGCCGGCTGCTGCGCGCGACGCTGGCGCTCCTCGCCGACGTAGGCCTCGGTAACGACCTGCCGTCGGCCGATGCCGTCGCGGCCGGGATCGAGCTCCGGAGCGGATACCTGGGCGACGGCTACGGCCGCCCTACGCCCGCGGGCACCGCGGCGCTGGAACGGTTTTCGGCGCTCGGTCTGGGCCTGGACCCGACATACACGGCCAAAACGGCGGCGGCGGTCCTGGACGCCGCGGCGAGCACACCGGGCGTGCACCTGTTCTGGCACACGCTCAGCGCCGCCATGCCGATCGTCCCCGAAGGTGCGGCTCTGCCGGAACGGTTCCGGCGCCGCGTCGAACCCTGACGGATCGGAGTGCCGCGAATGCTGAACGACAGGATTCCCGGACGACGTTTGTTCGAGGGCGTGCTGCTGTGCGGGCTGTTGATCGTTTCCGGGTGCGCCTCCGCCCCTCGGAGCGCGCAGGCGCCGACACCCGCCGCGGCGCCCACGCCCCGGCCCGCCTCCCCATCCAACGCGGAAACGGCGGGCGAGCTGCTGGCCCCGTCGCCGGCGGCGCTGCGCGCTGCCGACCGGGCCCGGCTCCAGGGCGACGAGCTGGGGCGCATGTGGCTGTTCGAGAACCCGCCGCTCGACTATTGGAAGAAAGCGTACGACTTCGTGCCGGACTCGACGTGGCTGCGGCACGTACGTCTCGCATCGGTCCGGTTCGGCGAGATCTGCTCGGCGTCGTTCGTGTCGCCGGATGGCCTCGTGCTGACCAACCACCACTGTGCACGGGAGTGCGTCGCGGCCGTCTCGCCGGAGCATGTGGACTACGTGCAAGACGGCTTCTACGCCGTGAACCGCGAAGACGAGCTGACGTGTCCTGACCTGTATCTGGATCAGCTGGTGCAGATCGAGGACGTTACCAGCCGTGTGCGCGGCGCGCTGCCCACGGGCGTGCCGGACACGGTCATCGCTGCCGCCCGCGATTCTGTCGAGACGGCCATCGAGAAGGCGTGCAAGGACGAGACGAAACTGGAGTGCCAGGTCGTCGATCTCTACCACGGCGGCGCCTACCACCTGTACCGCTTCCGTCGCTACCGGCCCGTGAAGCTGGTGTTCGCGCCGGAGCTGCAAGCGGGGGCGTTCGGCGGAGACCCGGACAACTTCACCTACCCGCGCTACGACCTGGACATCTCGTTCTTCCGGGCCTACCAGGTGGACAGCATCACGCCGGTGAGCACGCCGGACTACCTGCGCTGGAACCCCGATGGCGCCGAAGAGGGCGACGTCGTGTTCGTGACCGGCAACCCGGGCAGTACGAACCGCCTGCGCACCATCTCGCAGCTCATGTACCTGGCGCGCTACGATGACCCGTTCACCGTTGCCATGATCCAGTCGTTCGTGGATTTCCTGCACTACGTGGTGCAGCAGAACCCGGCGGCGGAGCGGCATGTGCGCGAGCAGGAGGCAGAGTTCCAGAACGCGCTCAAGTCCTACCGCGGTGAGCTGGACGGACTCCGGGACACGCTGCTCGTGGGGCGCAAGATCCGCTGGGAGCGAGATTTCCGTGCGCGGGTGCAGGCGGACGGTGGGCTCAATCGGCAGTATGGCGACACGTGGAATCGCATCACGGAGATCGAGGAACGCCTGGCGCGCATCGGCACGCGGCACACCATCTACGACTTCGACATCATCGGGGATCCGCATACGCAGCTGGCGGGCGATCTGGTGCGGTGGGTACGCCAGCGGGCGCGGCCGGAAGAGCAACGCACGCTGGACGACGCGGCCCTGGATTCCGTCTACCAGACGCTGACACAGCCGACGCCGTACGACCCCGACGTAGGGGCCCACCTGCTGGCCATCCGCCTCCAACTCGCGCGCGACTGGCTAGCGCCGGACGACCCGGTGGTGCGTACCGCGTTCCGGGGCGACGAGTCCGCGCTGGACGTGGCACGGCGACTGATCCGCGGATCGCGCATCGCGGATGTGGCGTTCCGCCGGACGTTCATGGGCGGCGACGCGGCAGCGCTGGAGCAGTCGTCGGATCCCATGATCCGGCTGGCGCGGGTCATGGCGAGCGGGTTCGACACGCTGGACACCCGCGTCACCGATCTCCAGGCCCGGGAGTCTGCCCAGGAGGAGCGGTTGGCGCAGGCGTTGTTTGCCGTGTTCGGATCCGACATCCCGCCGGACGCCACGTTCACGTTGCGCATCACCGATGGCGTGGTGAAACGCTATCCGTACAACGGCACGTTCGCGCCAGCGTTCACGTCGTTCTACGGGCTGTACGAACGGGCGCACAACTTCAACAATGAGCATCCGTGGGACCTGCCGCAGCGCTACGTTGTGCGACGCGATTCCCTGGACCTGGCCACGCGCCTGAATTTCGTGGCCACGACGGACATCGCAGGCGGCAACAGCGGCAGCCCCATCGTGGATGAGCAAGGGCGGCTGGTAGGCACCGCGTTCGACGGCAACATCGAGTCGCTGCCCAACGACTTTCTGTTCACGACAGAAGCCGCCCGCACGGTCGCCGTGCATTCTGCCGGCATTCTGGAAGCGCTGCGCAGGATCTATCGGGCGGACCGGTTGGTGAACGAGATCACCCGCGCCATGAACCTTGAATGATCGACCCCAACCCATCGAGAGGAGCGTCATGAGCGACGTACACGCCTATATCGATCAGAACCTGGACCGCTTCAAGTCGGAACTGTTCGACTTCCTTCGCATTCCCAGCGTGAGCGCCCGGTCGGAGCACAAGCAGGACCTGCTGGCCGCCGCCGACTGGCTGGCGAACCACATGCGCGACGCGGGCCTGCAGGTGAAGATCGAGGAGACGGCCGGCCACCCCATCGTGCGCGGCGATTGGCATGAAGCCGGGCCCGACGCGCCCACCGTGCTCATATACGGCCACTACGATGTCCAACCTGCAGAGCCGCTGGACCTGTGGGACTCGCCGCCCTTCGAGCCGGAGGTCCGGGACGGCAAGCTGTACGCCCGGGGCGCCTGCGACGACAAGGGCCAGCTCTACGTGCACGTGAAAGCCCTCGAGTCCCACATGAAGACGGCGGGCACGCTGCCCTGCAACGTGATCGTGCTGGCGGAGGGCGAAGAGGAGGTGGGCAGCGAGAACCTGATGCCGTACGTGCGCGAGCATGCCGACGAGCTGGGCGTGGACGCTATCATCATCTCGGACACGGGCATGATGGCACGAGGCAAGCCGACCATCGGAGCGTCGCTACGCGGCATCGCCTACTGGCAGCTGGATGTGACCGGGCCCGCCACCGACCTGCACTCCGGCAGCTATGGCGGCGGCGTCATCAACCCTGCCACGGCCCTCGCCCGCATCATTGCCAGTTTCCACGACGACGACTGGCGCGTCACCATCCCGGGCTTCTACGACGACGTGGACGAGGCTGCCGATTTCCGGGCGAAGATCAAGGAGTTGGGCTACGACGAGGGCGCGTTCCTGGAGGAGACCGGGGCGTCGTCCCTGGGCGGCGAGTCTGGCCAGAGCACGGCGGAGCGGCTGTGGGTGCGGCCCACGTGCGAGGTGAACGGGCTGTTGAGCGGCTACACCGGCGAGGGCGCCAAAACGGTGCTGCCGGCGAAGGCCATGGCCAAGATCAGCTGCCGGCTCGTGCCGAACCAGGACCCGAAACAGATCGACAAGCTGTTCCGGGCGCACGTGGAGAGGGTGACGCCGGCGGGCGTGAGTGTCCGGGTCACGACGATCCACGGCGGTGCACCGTGGCGCGGCAACCTCCAGGGCGCTCTGTACGAAGCGGCGGAGCAGGCCCTGGAGATGGCGTTCGGCGCCGAGGTGGTGTACGCCGGCGAGGGCGGCTCGATCCCCATCGTGCCCGAGTTCGAAGACGCACTCGACGCGCCGGCCCTGCTCATGGGCCTGGGCCTGCCAGGCGAGAACGCCCACGCGCCCAACGAGTGGTTCCTGGTGGAGAATTTCGAGCGCGGAACCCACGCCGCGGCGGAGCTACTGCTGCGCTTCGCGCAGAGGTAGCAGGGCGCAGCTGCGGCTGCGCCGCAGTTGCTGCGGGTGGCGGCTCCCGGCTTTGCGGCGGACGCGGTTTTTCCGGTTGAGCGCAACCGGCGTCATGGGCGCGCCCGGCGCTGTGCACCGCAGATGGGGATGGGGCGAGCGCGTTGCTCCTCGCCCTTGTCGCGCCTGGGATGGCAGGCGTTGCGTAGAAGGAAGCGGTGGCGCGCGGAACGCTGACGGAAGGCGTACGCGACGAAGGCCGGGGCTTTGACCCGGGACATGCGGTACCCCCGAGCCACGCAGCTGCTACCTGCAGCAAGGGGCCGCGGCCGAATGGCCGCGGCCCCTTGCGCCCTGCCACCTTCACACTTTTGCGCTATGGTGCTGCGGCCAGCGAGGTGGCGATGCGCGCTCCGCCGCCGGACGACGCCCATTCGCGACGGATCTGGCTCCGGACGCTGCGGACGCGGTCAGGATAATATTCGCAGTCGGGGGTGTTGGTGCCACGGACGCAGCCGTTGTACGCCAACAGCGCGCGCTGCTCGTCGCCTTTGAAGCGGCGGAGCAGTGCGGCGAAGATGCTGGTGCCGTTGCAGATGTTGGACTCGATGTCGTAAAGGTTCCGGCCACAACCGTGCCACATGCCCGCGTGCGCCGGCATGACCTGCATGAGGCCGCGCGCGCCGACGAAGCTCGTGGCGGAGGGTCGGCCGTCGCTCTCCACTAACACGATGGCGACGACGGTGGCAGGATCCAGCCCCCGGTCGTACGAATATTCGACAAGCGGCCAGGCGACCTTGCGAGCCGTTTTCCGGTCCACGCCCCAGCCCCGCAGCGTCTCTTCCACGGGATAGACGTGGTCTTTGTACATGGTGATGTAGTTCTCGGTCTCGCGCCCGTCGTTGCGGAGGAAGGAAGTGAAGCGGCTGAGCCGGTCCAGCTTCTTGGGGGGCGTGTACGGCATTGGAGCGACCCGTACCTGTGCGCCGGCCGGCAGCTCGATGGCGTGGGTGGTCAGATGCCCCAAACCCCAGCCACCGAAGATGAGCAGCGGCAGCGCCAGCGGCAGCAGCCGCACCCAACGCAGCATAGACTCCAGCCGGGCGATCATAGGGACAGAGCGATCCCCTTTGTTTCCGTCTCGTCGGAAAAACACTTTGATCCGTGGATTTGGTTCTTCCGGGGGGTTCGGGCTTATCGGCAACAAATTTCGGGGTGAAACGTCCTAAAACGCAAGGGTAAAGTCAAGCGGCCTCCGCGATGAGCCTGTCAATGTCCGCGAGCGAGAACCGATAGGCGGTGCGGCAGAACTCGCAAACGACGTCACTGTGGCCCCGTTTTTCCTCGTCCTGGCGCAACTCTTCGAGGGCATCTCCGCCCAGCAGCCGAAGGGCGCGCTCGGCGCGATCCCTGTCGCAGGGGCAGTAGAATCGCACCGGTCCGCGGTGCAGCATCTGGAACCCATCGCCGAACACGCGCGCCAGGATCTGTTCCGGCTTCTCACCTGCCCGCAGCATGGTGGTGGGGTGCGGGAGCGCCGCGATCTCTTCTTCCATCTGCTCCAGCTCGTCGTCCTTCAGACCACCGAGCAGCTGGATCAGGTAACCGCCGGCGGCGTCGACCACGCCCATGCGGTCCACGAACACGCCCACGCCCAACGCAGAGGGCGTCTGCTCGCTACGCGCAAAGTAGTAGGCCAGGTCCTGGCCGATCTCACCCGAAACGAGCTCAACCGTGCTGTTGTATGGATGGCGCAGGCCCATGTCGCGCACCACCGTCAGGTGCCCGTGCCGACCGACCGCGCCCGATACGTTCAGCTTGCCGTCGTGCACCTGCTCGATCTCGGGCCGCGGGTTGCCGATCAACCCCCGCACTTCTCCCCTTCCGTTCGCTGAGGCCAGGACCGTGCCGGCCGGACCGTCGCCGCGCACGCGCAACGTCACCAGGTGCTGCTCCTGCTTGAGGAGGGCGCCCAGGAGCAAGGCCCCGGTCGCCACGCGGCCCAGAGCCGCCGTAGCGGCGGGCGCCGTTTCATGCACCTGTGCGAGCTTGCCGACCACGTGCGTGGCGTCTACCGCCAGCGCTCGCACCCTGCCGTCGAGGGCCGAGCCCCGGATCAGATAGTCCCCGTGTTCCGTCATACGCCGCCTGACGCAGTACGGCCCTGCGAAGGCAGGGCCGTCGTTTGCTTTGCCCGCGGGCGCGCCGGCTTCTCCAACCGGGCGCGCTATTCTGATGGCACCATCTCGTCACCGCGGACCAGGACGAGAATCGCCGCCTGGGGCACCACCAGGTACTTGTCGCCTTCGAACGTGATCTCCACCGCCGCACGGCGGAAGAAGATGGAGTAGTCGCCGACCTCGGCCTGGACCGGTAGGTAGCGCGGCTCGCCGCTGGAGATGCGCCACGGCTCGTCGTCCAGGTCCGTCGGTGCGGAAATCGGCGTACCCGGCCCGGTCGCCACCACGATGCCCGCCTGCACCGCCTGGTTGTCCACGGCCGTCGGAGGCAGGTACAGGCCCACCTTGCTTCGACCTTCGCCTTCTTCCGGCCGGATGAGCACGCGGTCGCCGACCACGACGAGATGTTTCATGGGTTTTCCACCTCCGCATCAAATATGGATCGGTCTGTCCGAAACACAAGCGGCGAACGGGCCAACGAGACCGAAACTGCCGACGTCCGACGTCCGTTGTGATGTGCAAGGAGGAAGCCATGTTGGAACTGATTGCGTTAGCCATCGCCGGCGTGGCTGGGCTCGGTGGCTATGTGAAGGCTCGACAATTCGTCCGGCACCGCCTGCGCTTCGTGGATGCCGCGCGGCATCGTGCCGCTCCACTCGTCTCGGGATCCGTCGCGGCGCTCATTGCCGCGCCGATCGTCTGGCTGCTGCCCGTGGTCGGGGCTGGCACGGCCGTGCTCCTGGGAGTCGGGGTGGGTGTGGGCGTGCATCGGGGTGCCCGCGACATCGCACGTGGCGAGTTGCCGCCGCTCTGACCATTCCTGCCATGTCCGTGCTCCGTGGCGCCGTGCACTTTGGCGCCAGTGGAACCAGGAGTGCGGGAGGCGCGATGTCGACACGGAAGGCGCGGCGCCGGCCGCCGCGGGAACGGCAACCCCACACGTTCGTGTTGGACGTGGACCTGGTGGAGCGGGCGCGGCGCGAGGTGGGTGAGCGCGATCTGGTGCGCAGCATCGAGGGCGCGCTGGCAGCCGCCATCGACTACCAGCTATGGGTGCGCGAGGTCAGCGCCGGGCAGCGTGATGCGCTGTCCTGAACGGCCCACGCCGTATTTCACGGCGTTTGCCAGCGCAGCCCGATCCGGTGCACGGGGCCCAGCAGATTGTAGTCCTGGTAAGTGTAGTCCACGGCGACGGACCCGAACGAGATGCCGGCGCCGAAGCGGTACGGGGCCAAGGCATCGCCGCGGTCCAGGCTGAGACCCGCCCGCAACACGGCGCTGACCGGGCCGTAGGTGCCCGGCAGGATCCCGGCCTCCACGCCGGTGACCAGGCCCATTGTGCCTTCCTGAAGCCGGTAGAGCCCGTCGGCGCTCAGCGCCACGCCGAGCCCCGAGAGCTGCGGTCCGCGAAACGCAACCCCCAATCGCGCCTCGCTGGGCAGGGGTGCGTCGCCGTTGCTACTGTTGGTCATGGATGTGCCCAGGTGCCGCACGGAGGCACCGATGGCGATCCGGCTCATGGCGTACTGCGCGCCCAGGTCCAGGAACGGTGCCGATCGGCCTACGCCTGCCAGATCACTCGACACCACACCGAGATTTGCACCCAGCCGCAGTCGGCCATTGAGCAGTGCGGTAGCGGCCGAGAGCCGGGCGGCCGCTTCCATTGCGGATGCGGTCGTGCCGGTGGCCTTGCCGCGCTGGTTGCCGAAGTTGGGGTCCGGCTCGATGACGTCGATGCTGCCGCCGTCCAGGTACAGGATGCCGCCACCGATCACGACCCTACCGAACTTGAAGGCTGCGGCGAGAGAGCCGGCCCGGATGTCCTCGAAGTAGCTCTGGTAGGCGACGGAAACCGACCGGTCGAGACCTGCGAGACCGGCCGGGTCGTAGAACAGCACGTCGGCATCGGCGGAGGTAGCGGTATAGGCGCCGGCGAACGCCGGTGCGCGTGAGCCGGCGGGCAGCTGGAGCACCTGGGCGCCTGCCGTGCCGACTCCGTTCTGCGCGAGCAGGGGTGCCGGGGCAACAAGCGCGGCGAGCAGCAGCGACGGAATCGCGAACGACTTCTTCATGGTCTTACTCCCCGTCTCCGTCGCCGCCCGAACGGGCGATGAACAGTTTCTTTCGGATCATGCTATCGGCGAATCGGACGACCAGGATGTAGATCCCGGGCGCCACGCGGCTACCGTCGTCGTTGGTCAATGGCCAGACAGCCCGGCTCCCGCCTTCGATGAGGGGCATGAGATCCACGACGCGCCGCCCATCAAGCGTGTAGATGGCCGCGAGGTTGGGCGGCGTGTTGGGGTCGAAGTTGAAGATGACCTGGCCGGCGTCGGACTTCACCGGGTTCTCACTGATGGCGAAGCTTTCGCCCGGTTGTAGAAGCGTCGTGGACGCGACGGGTGAGGCGACGATGTTGCCGGGCGCCGATTGGCGGTTGCGTGAGCCGGACAGCACGCCGACGCTCTGCGTAGCGGAAGGCACGAACGTCATCTGGAACGTGGCGCCGTTGGGTGCCGAGCCGCTCATGCGCAGCGCGGCGATGAGCGCTACCGAATCCTGCGCGGGCACGACGAACGAGCTGATCTGGAGGTTGATGTTCACGCTGTCGCCGGCGAGCGCCACGACGCTATCGGCGACGATGCGGTCCGTCGGGTCTACCACGCCGTTTCGCGCGGCGTCGTCCACCAGCAGCAGCGTCGCGCCCGGGTCCCGCCCGGTGACCGTGAATCCGAGTTGCTCGACCCGAATGCCCTCGCTGCCATTCGCCTTCAAGTCAATGCGCACCAGCGGCAGCGTCGTGCCCACCTCGCTGGACAACCGTTCCGGCGGGGCTACGCCCTGGGCGGACACGATCAGCGTGGACGGCTGGATCACCATCACGAACATGCTGTCGGCCAAACCGGAGTAGCTGGCGACGATATAGGTGCTGCCTCCCGCGACGCCTATAACCGAGCCGTTGGCGTCCACGGTGGCGACGGCGGGATTCCGCGACGCCCACGCGATGGGCGCACCGGGCACCGAATCGCCAGCGGCAGTCGCCACGACGCCGCGCAGGGCCAGCGTGTCGGTCACGCCCATGGTGTCGCTGCCGGGCAGGATGGCGATCTGAGCAGGGTTGGCGAGGTTCGTGACATCCGTCAACGCCGTGTAGGCGTCCAGCTTGCCGTACCCCCACCAGCTCGTGCTGTCGGTGCCCGGAGCATTGGAGTAGGTCCGTCCCGTCCAGATGTCGTGGTCGGCGGTGCTCGAGAAGATGTTGCGGACGTCGGCGGCAGTCAGCGATGGGTTGTACTGGAGCAGGAGAGCGGCGACGCCCGCCGTGTGAGGCGCGGCCATGCTAGTGCCCTGGAGGATCCAATGCTTGCCGTCGGGTGCAATGAGCGGCACGGGCACGTTCTGGGCGGTCGACGACAATGTGGAGATGATGCCGAAGCCCGGTGCGACGATCTCCGGCTTGAGGACGCCGTCGCGCCGCGGCCCGCCGGATGAGAAAACCGCCAGCTCGCCGATCGCCTGGGTCTGGCTGTACTGGTACGTGCTGCCGTTCTCGGAGGGCCAGGTCATGCGGGTGGCGTACGCGCCCACCGTGATGGCGCCCGTGGCCGTGCCGGGCGCGCCGACGACGTATGCATTGTCGAAGCCCGTCGCGCCGTAGGCCGACTGGCCCCCCAGGTTACTGCTGTACAGCCACATGTGGTAATAGCGGCCGGACGACGCGGTGGTGGGCGTGACCTGCAGGGTCCATGTGCCCGATGCCGGGTTGTGGCCCCGGCAGTTACTCACTTCGATGTAGACCTCGTTGTCGCCGTTCTCCGGGTCCGGGGCGGTGTCGGTCAGGATGAGGATATCACCGCCGGACGCGTTGTCGGCCGCACTGTCCGCCCCTGGCACAGCCGGCGCGCTGATTGTCAGCGACGAGCCGTCGGGCCGGTCCACCTGCACCTGCAGCGTGTCACCGAAATCGTGCCACATGTCCAGCACAATGGAGTTGGCGCACTGCTGGGTGCTGGGCGTATACGATGGCACGGTGAACGTGAAGGAGCGTGGAACGCCTACCTGTGGCAGTCCCATGGCATGGATCAGCTCGTTCTGCGGCGGCAGGTTGGAACCCTCGTTCCCGGACGCGACCACCAGCAGCTTGCCCGGCCCGGTGAGGTTCGTGAGTGCTTGTTCGAACAGGAGCGTACCATCGTGCGGCCCGTACTGGCCGCCCAGAGACAGGATCACCACGATCGGCTCGCCCTGACGATCCGCCTCCTGCATCAACCAGCTGACGCCGTCCACGATCCGGTTGTCGGAGAAGCTGCCGTTGCCGCCTTTCACTGCCAGGATGTCCGCCGCCGGCGCGATGCCCGAATAACGGTAGGGCGTGTCGCCGGCGGAGCCGTCGCCAGCCGCAATGCCGGCCACGTGCGTTCCGTGACCGGCCGTGTCTCGCTCGTTGCAGGTCCCCGCGTTCAGGGCGGTCGTGTCGCAATACGAGCCGTAATTGAACCCCGTCGGGAGAGCGGCACCCGTGACGGTCTGGTCCCAGAGCCCGAGCAGGCGTGTGCGGCCCTTTGCGTCCCGGAAGTCGTCGTGCCCGTAATCGATGCCCGTGTCATAAAGCCCGACGATCACGTTCTGGCCCGCACTGCCCAGCCACGTGCCGTCGACGCGGCCACGCACCTCGTCGGCCCGGATGGCCTTGCGACTGGAGTCCAGGACCACCGGGATCTCGTGTGCCGCCTGAAGGTCGCGGATCCGGCGCGACGTTGCGAGCTGCGGCAGCGCCGAAACAGGCACGCGCGCCGTCACGATGTCGCCTACGCGCGTGCCGATCTCCGCGCCCGCCGCCCGCAGGTCGTTCAGCGCGGTGGTACTGGTGATGCGGGCGAACAGGCCAACCCACACCACACCGCTTTCCCGTTGCAGCGCGAGCAGGCCGGCAAACGGTCTACTGCTGGTGGGCTGGCCGGGACCGAACGCAGCGCCCATGACGATATTGCGGGTGGTCGGCCGCATCAGGGAGCGCAACGCCGGGTCGATATGGGGCCCGGTCTGCGCCGTCAGGGGCGCCGCCAGCAGCACCAACGCGGCCAGGCTCAAGCGTGGGCGTAGCAAGATGCGCAGCACGGCAATCTCTCCATGGTGAGTCGGCGAGGAAGGAGGAGCAGGCCTCGCTACGACGGATGCTCCAGGATCGGGATCTTTCGTGACAACTCGATGTGCACGACGAACGGGAGCCTCGCGACCTTGAGCGCGGAGCCGGCTCGCAACCGACCTGTCACCACGTCGCCGGCGACGGTGCCGACGGCCAGCCCGGCATCGACCAGCGACGCGCGCCACGTCGAGTCCGGCGGCGCGCTCGTCCGGATCAGCACCCCTACTATACTGTCCGGGTGCGCTTCGGCAAGGTCGCGGAGTCTGCGGTCGATGTACGCGTTCGTCGACACCTGGTCCGCCGGGTGCGTGGAGCACGCCCCAGCCATGGCGACGCCGACCACCGCCGCAGCCAGGGCGTGACGGAGCCGGAAGTGGCTCACCCGATCGACGGCGACGGTGGCTCGATGATGCCTGTCTCCGCCCACGCGTGTTTCCCTTCCAGCACATGCTGGGCGACCTTGTACGTGCGCACGTCGTCGTTGTCGAACACCGTGTCGAACCGGTGCTCGATCTTGCGACGCGACAGCCGGCAGAACAAGTCGGCCAGTTCGATGGGGCCGCGGTCTGCGCCGTCCTGGCCCACCTTCTTCATGGCGAACGCGCACGTCGCCGCCATGGCGAACAGCTCGGCGCCGATCTCGACCATGCGGAACAGCACGCCCTGGCGTTTCTCGAGGGCCGGTCCGAAGCGGGCCATGGCTTGAGCCAGCGTGCGCGCCAGCTTGCGGGCGCGGCGATCCATGTAACGCATGTGGCCCGCGAGCGGCCCGAAATCGCCGAAACGCGGCCACCGACTCCAGCCCGTCATGTTTCCGGCGTACCAACCGCTCATGTGAGTGAACAGGCCGACGGCATCCTTGGCGCGCTCGCCCAACGGCGCTTCTGATTCCACGAATTTGCCGGCCTTCTGGAGGTGCGGATCCAGCGCTTCGCGGGCGATGAACAGGCGCATGATCTCGCTGGAGCCCTCGAAGATCATGTTGATCCGCAAGTCGCGCATTGCACGCTCCACCGCAATACCCGGCTCACCCCGGCTCTTCAGCGAGTCCGATGTCTCGTAGCCGCGCCCGCCGCGGATCTGCATGGTGTCGTCAACGACGTGCCACGCCGTCTCCGAGTTCCACATCTTTGCGATGGCGGCCTCCAGCCGGATGTCGTACCCCTCGGCATCCGCCAGCATGGACGATACTTCGGCCACCGCCTCCATGGCGAACGTGTTGGCGGCGATCCGGCCCAGCATCTGGGCCACGGCGTCGTGCTTGCCGACAGGGGCCCCCCATTGCTGGCGTGTTGCTGCCCATTCCCGAGCCACACGCAAGCACCACTTGCCCGCGGTCGCGCAGCTCATGGGAATCGTCAGGCGGCCCGTGTTCAGCGTGGTCAGCGCGAGCTTCAACCCGCGTCCCTCGCCCATGATGACGTTTTCCTTCGGCACCCGGACGTTCGTGAACCGGATGACGCCGTTCTCGATGCCGCGCAGGCCCATGAACTCCAGCCGGTCCACCGCTTCCACGCCTTCCCAGGCCGCTTCCACGATGAACGCGCTGATGCCGCGCCGCGTCTTGCCGGGCGGCGGCGGCGTGCGCGCCATGACCACCAGGACGTCGGCGATGGGCGCATTGGTGCACCACAGCTTCTCGCCGTTCAGGATATACGCCTCACCGTCTTCCGTGGGATCGGCCGTCGCGCTCATGCGCGCCGGGTCCGAGCCCACGTCGTCCTCGGTGAGCGCGAACGCCGACACCTGGCCTTCCGCGAAGCGCGGCAGGTACTTCTTCTTCTGCTCCGGCGTGCCGAACATCTTCAACGGCGTTGGCACACCGATGGACTGGTGCGCCGACAGCAGGACACCAATCGGCGAACTGTACGCGCTTGCCAACCCGATGGCGCGGCCGTACATGACCTGCGACAGCTCCAGGCCGCCGTACTCCTGCGGGATCTTCATCCCGAACGCATTGAGGCGGCGAAGGCCTTCCATCACCGACTCGGGGATGCGTCCGGTCCGCTCGATTTCGTCCGCGTCCACCTCCTCCCGCAGGAACTTCTCCAGATCCACCATGAACGCTTCGCCACGCGCCCGCGTGTCCGGGTCGGGGTCCGGAAGCGGATGGAGCAGGTCCATCCGCAAGCTGCCCAGGAACAGCTCCTTCACGAAGCTCGGCTTTACCCACTCCTTTTCGCGCGCGGCCTCGGTGACTTCGCGCGCGTCCTTCTCCGTGACCGGCTGCTGGTCGGGAGAGTGGGTTGTGGTGGCCATGATCGTTCCCTCCTGACGACGCGATAGCGTCCCACGTGCGGAAAGACTACCGCTGGAAATTTACCTGCGCTCTGAAAGCGTCGCAATTTGGGGACCGTCACACGAAGGCACCGAAGGGGAGTCGCGAAGGCCCGAGAGGAGAGTCACACGAAGTCACGAAGGGGGAAGCGGGTTGCGTCGAGGCCGGGTCGCCAATCCCGGCCCCTGATTCCGTTCTGGTCTCCGTATGTGTTGTGCGTCAGCGCAATACGCTCTTGGCGATGGTCTGGAGCTGCATGTTCGTGGTGCCTTCGTAGATACTGCCGATCTTGGCGTCGCGGTAAAGCTTCTCGACGGGGTATTCCTTGGTGAAGCCGTAGCCGCCGAACAGGTCTACGCATTCGGACGCGATGTGCTGGGCGACGCGGGAGGCGTACAGCTTGGCCATGGCGGCTTCCATGAGGAAGGTCTCGCCGGCCTCCTTGACGCGCGCAGCGTTGTAAACCAGGAGCCGGGCGGCCTCGAGCTGCGTCCGCATATCCGCCAGCTGGAACTGCACGCCCTGGAATTCGCCGATGGGGCGGCCGAACTGCTGCCGTTCCTGGACGTAGCGGACGGTGTGGTCCAGGGCGCCCTGGCCCAGGCCGACCATCTGGGCGCCGATGCCGATGCGACCTTCGTTCAGCACCTCGATGGCGATCTTGTAGCCGATGCCGACCTCGCCCATGACGTTGGCGGCCGGAACGCGGCAGTTCTCGAAGATTAGCTCGACGGTGGAGGAGGCACGGATGCCCAGCTTGTCCTCCTTCTTGCCGATGGTGAAGCCGGGCGTGTCACGCTCCACAATGAAGGCGGTGATGCCGCGGTAGCCCTTCTCCGGGTCGGCGTTGGCGAAGACGATGAAGATGCCGGCCTCCCCGCCGTTGGTGATCCAGAGCTTGGTGCCATCGAGGATCCAGTCGTCACCGTCCTGGCGGGCACGCGTTGCCAGGGCGAAGGCGTCGGAGCCGGATCCGGCCTCGGACAGGGCATAGGCGCCGACCGTGTCGCCGGCGAGGCGGGGGAAATAGCGCTGTTTCTGGTCGTCGTTGCCGAAGCGCAGGATGGCGTTGTTGACGAGCGTGTTCTGCACGTCTACGAGCACGGCCACCCCCGGGTCGACGCGCGAAAGCTCCTCGACGATGAGCAGTGCGCTGAAGAACGACGCGCCCGCGCCGCCGTGCTGCTCCGGGATCTCGATCCCCATGAGGCCGAGCTCGAACAGCTCGCGCACGAGGTCCGGGTCCAGCTTGCTGTCCCGATCCATGTCGTGGGAAAGGGGCGTGATGCGCTCTTCGGCGAACTGGCGCACCGTGTCGCGGAACATCTGCTCTTCTTCCGTGAGCGACGTGAGGGGCGATGGGTGAATATCGGTCAACATGATCGTAATTCCCGATCGGTGGGGTTCGATTCGGGGCGGTTCGCGCGGCGCGATCCGCCCCGTTGTATCTTCCACATCATGAGGCGTATACTAAGCCCGCAATAGAACGACGGCCAGAGGATGGAGAGGTTGCCCATGGATGAAGCGCGGTGCCGCGAGATGGTGGATCTCGTGCGCTCCGTTCGCCACGACGTCAACAGTCCTCTGACGGCGGCGCTGGGCAACGTCCAGCTGCTGGCGGACGAACCTGCGGCCAGCGATCCGGAGGTGCAGGAGTCGTTGAAGGTGATCGAGCGCGAATTGCGCCGGATGATGGACATCCTGGCGCGGTTGAAAGAAGTGAAGGCGGAATGAGGCGACTGCGGGGCGATCGGTGCCTTGACGCTCGCGTGGGAGCCCGTCTATAGTGACCGCGCCGGTGGTATGAACCTGGAGCGCGCACGGAGGGATAAATGTCCGAGATCCCCACGGATCTTATGTATACGGAAGAGCATGAGTACCTGAAGCCGGTGGGCGACGGGGTGTACGCCGTCGGCGTCACGGATTATGCGCAGGGCGAGCTGGGCGATGTCGTGTACGTCGAGCTGCCCGGTGAAGGTGACACGTTCAAGCGCATGGACACGTTTGGCACGGTGGAAGCCGTGAAGGCGGTGAGCGACCTGTACTGCCCAGTAGGAGGCGAGGTCGTGGAAGTGAACGGGGCGCTGGCAGACGACCCGGCGGTGGTGAACAGCGACCCGTACGGCAAGGGCTGGATGATCCGGATCCGGATCGATGATGAGAGCGAGCTGGACCAACTCCTCGGGCCGAGCGAGTACGAGGAGCATCTGGGCTAACGTGGCACCCCGGTCCGCAAGGCCGGGCACGGGGGGAGGCCTTCTGGACGGGCGCCGGCCGTTGTGGGTGGCGTCCGTTCATCTTCTGCTTGTGTCTCTGCTCTGGGGCTGCAGTGGTGGGGGCGGTGCCGGTGGCAGCGCGCTCACGGTAGACCGGCTGTGCGACACGATCTACAACGCCCTCGAGTGCGGTCGCGCCATCGAGGCATACGAGCTGCCGCGTGCCCCGGCGGGCGTTCGACGCGCGAACGACTCGCTGGTGCTGCCCCTGGCGAACGACAGCGCGGCCACGTTCGTGGATGATGACGCTGCTCAGTCGACTCCGGACCAGGCGAGCTACCACACGTACCGGGCGTACTACGCGGGCATCGGGTACTACCTGGTGGCGCACTACATGTACGAGGGCAGCCAGTATGTGCTGGTGAGTCGCCACACCGGTCGGCGCCAGCCGGTCTTCGGCATCCCGGTACTTTCCCCTGACAGCCAGCGGTTGGCGGTGGCCAACGCCGATCTCGTGGCCGAGTACACGCCCAATGTGCTCCAGGTGTGGCATGTCGGGCCGGACGGACTGCGTCTGGAGTGGCAGGTCCGGCCGGACGCCTGGGGCGCGGAAGACCCCCACTGGCTGGCGCCCGACACCCTCGCCTTCAAGCGCGTACGCCTGTGTGATGGTGCGCCGTGCGATGAACCTGCGCGGCTGGTCCGCATGCCCAGTGGCTGGCGGGTGGAAACGCCCTGACCCGGCCGCTTCTGTCCACGACCGGCTCATGGCAATGCGCCGGCGCCCCGGTATAGCCGGGGCGCCGGCGTCGCATCATCAGTAGTAAACCACGCTGGCCGATGGCGTGCCTTCCATGTCTGTCCTTGCGCCTCCGAGCACGAGCACGTGCCCGATGCCATTGCTGTCGATGAACGTGATCGCCGCCTGGTTGTAGAGCGAGTACCCGAGCTCGGTGGCGATCGTCTCCGCACCCGTGGCTCCCTGCCATGGGTTGAGCGTGCCGTCGTTCAGGAGCTGGGCGAACGTGTTCTCGCTCGAGCCGGCGTTCCCGGCGTACAACCCGGACGTCACCAGCAGCGACCCGCCGCTGAAGATGGCGCTGTGCTTGCTGCGCGTCTTGCCCATGGCGGCCGTGGCGGACCAGCCGGCGTCCGTGAGGCTGCCCGTGCGGAGGTTGATGCGGGCGAGGTAAACGGCACTCGTCTCCGTTCCCGACTGTGCAGCGGTCACGGGCAGTACCGTGGCCGAGTCACCTCCGATGGCGTACAGGTACGGCCCGAAGCTCACCAACGAACCGTAGGCGGAGGGTGCCGGCAGGGAGGCCAGCTGTTCCCAGGAAGCGCCGAGCGTTCCGTCGGTGTTCACCGGGATCCTGTAGACGTCCGGGACCGCCGTGTGCGTGGAGTCTGCACCACCCACCAGGTACAGGTAGCCGCGGAAGAGCACGACGCCCGAAGAATGCAGCGGTTGCGGCAGAGGCGTCGTTTCCGCCCAGCTGCCGACATCGCCGTTGAGGTCGACCTGCGCGTAATACACCGTGTTGACGGTCGCGCCCGTACTGTCCACGCCGCCGAGGGCGTACAGGTAGGCGCCCGTTGTCGTGGTGTCCAGAGCGGCCGTGTACGCCGTGGCTGCCGCCGTGGCCTGGTAGGCGCGTGGCGCCGGCAGCGGGGGCAGCTCGGTCCACGCGCCCAGGGCGCCGGTCTGCGCGACGGTGGCGCGGAAGGCCACGTCGGTGGCCACGTTCTGGGTGTCCGCGCCGGCCACGGCGAACACGTAGTTGGCCGGGCTCTGCCCGCTCTCGACGGGCACGAACGTCGCGCCCAGGCCCTGGAGCGGTTGGGGCAGCGGTGTGGTCGTCGTCCAGTTGATGGCGCTGGGGCTGAAGCTGCCCTGGGCAGTGATCAGGAACTGGATGGAGTCACTGACGCCGGTGGCCGTCTGGACCCAGACCCACGACGTGTCCGCCGCGGCGGACGGTACGGACGTCACGATGAACTTGTCCGTCCAGTCGTTGGCCGTATCGACGACCGGCGCCTCGACGGGCGAGCCGGTGCCATCCGTGAAGAAGACCTTGCCCGCGGACAGCGCCAGGCTGTCGCCGAATGCATCGCCATCGATGATGATGGTCATGCCGCGCAGGCCCGTGGGCAGTGATACGCCGTTGATGCGGACGGCCGTTGGCGCCACGGCTTCGTAGGCGGCCGTCAACGTAGCCTCCCCCCCGTCGCCATTGACGACGCGGACATCGTACGTGGTGCCTTCCGTGATGCCTTCAGGCGCCAGGGCGTAAAGCGTGCCGCCTTCAAGAACCGCACGAGGCGAAGGCAGGTCGTCGAAGAAGACCTGCACGTCGCCGGCCGAGAACGAGCTGCCCGAGATGGCGACCTCCGTGCCCGCCGTGCCCTGGGCCGGCGCAACCGAGTTGATCACCGGCGTGCTCTTGGGGCCGGTGGAGTCCTTGCTGCACGCGGCCGTCACTGCCACTGCGACCAACAGGAAGATGCTTCTGCGCATGGATGCTCCGTTTGCTACTGGTGAACACTTCTGGGGCCGTGCGGGGGAGTCGGTAGGGTTGACGTGCCTCGCGGCGAAAAGGTCACAGGGCAGGGCTGGCGGGAGGGATCGATGGTGCGCGTCTCCCCTTTCACCACGCCGGGAGCGGCGGTAAAATCAGGTTCTTGATCAGGGCCGAATACCAGCGCCCGACAACGGCGAAACGGACAGGCAAACGATGACAACGAACAGCTTCGAATACACGGACCGCTTCGTCCGGCGGCATATAGGGCCGCGGCCGGACGATATCGCGGAAATGCTGGAACTGATCGGCTATGGGTCCCTGGACGAGCTGATGGACACAGCGGTCCCGGAGGTGATCCGGGTGAACCGCCCGCTGGCGCTGCCGGAGGCTGAGAGCGAGTACGAAGCGTTGAATGAGCTGCGGGAGACGGCGTCGCGGAACCAGGTATTCCGCTCCTATCTGGGCATGGGGTACCACGACACCGTCACGCCGCCGGTCATCCAGCGCAACATCCTGGAGAACCCGGGCTGGTACACGGCTTACACGCCGTACCAGGCGGAGATCTCGCAGGGCCGACTGGAAGCGCTGCTGGTGTTCCAGACAATGGTCATGGACCTGACCGGCATGGAGATCTCCAACGCGTCGTTGCTGGACGAAGCGACGGCGGCCGCGGAGGCGATGGCCATGTGCCATGCCGCGGTGAAGGGCAAGCGCACGCGGTTCCTGGTGTCCGAGGCGTGCCACCCGCAGGTGATCGATGTGGTTCGCACGCGTGCGTCGGTGCGCGGCTGGGACGTGGTGGTCGGCGACCACGAGTCGTTCGACATCGACGAGGACGTGTTCGGCGTGCTGCTGCAGTACCCGGCGACGGACGGCGCGCTCGTGGACTACCGGGAGCTCGTGGAGCATGCCCACGAGGCGGGTGCGCTGGTGGTCGTCGCGGCGGACGTGCTGGCGCTGACGCTGCTGACGCCGCCGGGCGAATGGGGCGCCGACATCGTGGTGGGGAACACGCAGCGGTTCGGTGTGCCCATGGGCTACGGCGGTCCCCACGCGGCGTTCCTGGCGACGCGCGAGGCGTACAAGCGTAGCATGCCGGGCCGCATCATCGGCGTGTCCCGGGATGCGAACGGGGAGGAAGCGCTGTACATGGCGCTGCAAACCCGGGAGCAGCACATCCGTCGGGAGAAGGCGACCAGCAACGTGTGCACTGCGCAGGTGCTGCTGGCGGTGATCGCGGCAATGTACGCCGTCTACCACGGCCCCGAAGGTCTCCGGGCCATCGCCACGCGCGTGCATGTAATGACCGCGGCTCTGGCCGAGGCGCTGGAGAAGCTGGGCCACACCATCGTGCACCGGCCGTTCTTCGACACGCTGCGCGTGCAGGTGGACGCGGACCGGCTGGACGTCATCCTGCAGGCCGCGAAAGCGAACGGCATCAACCTTCGGGTGCTGGACGAGTTCACGCTGGGCGTCGCGCTGGACGAGACCGTCGGAAAGACCGACCTGCTGGATCTGGTGGAAGCGTTCGGCGCAGGCGCGCCGGCGGGCGGGCCGAAGCTGTCGCGGAACGAAGCCGATGCGTTGCTGGAGAAGCAGGGGGCGGAGCTGAAGCCGTCGTACCCGGAGCCGTTCCGGCGCACGAGTGCATTCCTGACGCACCCGGTCTTCCACCGCTACCGCTCCGAGAGCGAGATGATGCGGTACCTGAAGCGGCTGGAAAATCGGGACCTGTCGCTCACGGGCTCCATGATTCCGCTGGGCTCGTGCACGCTGAAGCTGAACGCCGCGTCGGAGATGTACCCCATCACGTGGGCGGAATTCGCGAAGCTGCACCCGTTCGTGCCGCGAGACCAGGCCGAGGGCTACCGACTCATGATCGACCAGCTGGAGGCGTGGTTGGCGGAGATCACGGGCTTCCACGCCGTGTCCATGATGCCGAACGCCGGCTCGCAGGGTGAGCTGACGGGCCTGCTCGTGATCCGGGCGTACCACGCGTCGCGGGGCGAGTCGCACCGGGACGTGGGCCTGATCCCCGCGTCCGCCCACGGCACCAACCCGGCGAGCAGCGTCATGGCCGGGCTCGAGGTGGTGGTGGTGAAGACGGACGAGGAGGGCAACATTGACGTGGATGACCTGCGGGCGAAGGCGGACGAGCACCGGGACCGGCTGGCCGCCATCATGGTCACGTACCCGTCGACCCATGGCATCTTCGAGGAGTCCATCCGGGAAATCTGCGACATCGTGCACGAGGCGGGCGGCCAGGTCTACATCGACGGAGCCAACATGAACGCGATGGTGGGCGTGAGCCGGCCAGGCGATTGGGGCGGCGACGTGGCGCACCTGAACCTGCACAAGACGTTCGCCATCCCGCACGGCGGCGGCGGCCCGGGCATGGGTCCCATCGGCATGGCGGAGCACCTGGCTCCGTTCGCGCCGACGCACCCGGTGGTGGAGACGGGTGGCGAGCACGGCATCGGCGCGGTGGCGGCGGCGCCGTACGGCAGCCCGTCCATCCTGCCCATCTCGTGGATGTACATCCGGATGCTGGGAGCGGAGGGCCTGCGGCGCGCAACGGCCGTGGCCGTGCTGAACGCGAACTACGTGGCGCGTCGTCTGGAGGGTCACTTCGACGTGCTGTACACGGGCCGGAACGGCACGGTGGCGCACGAATGCATCATCGATCCGCGTCCCCTCAAGCCGGACACGGGCGTGGACGCCATCGACATTGCGAAGCGGTTGATGGACTATGGCATCCACGCGCCGACGGTCTCGTTCCCGGTGCACGGCACGCTCATGGTGGAACCGACGGAGAGCGAGTCCCGGGAAGAGCTGGACCGGTTCTGCGACGCGATGATCGCCATCCGGGATGAGATGAGGAAGATCGAGACGGGCGAGTGGGACCAGCAGGACAACCCGCTCATGAACGCACCGCACACGGCGGAAACGGTTACGGCGGATGCGTGGAGCCATCCGTACGGTCGCGAGCTGGCGGCGTACCCGACGGATGCGACTCGCCAGTACAAGTTCTGGCCGTCGGTGGCACGCATCGAGTCGGCATTCGGCGACCGCAATCTGGTGTGTTCGTGTCCTCCGACGGAGGACTACTCGGACGACCGGGAGCCGGCGCTCGTGCCGCAGGACTGAGGAAACGATGCAGAGGGCCGGCGGCCAACCGGGACACGGCGATGGACGTGCCACGCAGTGGCGTTGCATCATCGGCGACGGAACGGAAGGGGCACCGCGTGCGGGAGTAATGGGTGTGGCCGGGGCCATGAACATGGCCATCGACCAGGCGCTCATGGAGAGCGTGCGCGGGGGCGCACCGCCGACGTTGCGTCTTTACCGGTGGACTCCGGGCTGCCTGTCCTTCGGACGCAACCAGCCGGCGCGCGGCCGGTACGACCCTGCCGCGGCGGCAACCCGGGGGATCGACATCGTACGTCGTCCGACCGGCGGCCTGGCCGTGTACCACGACCGGGAGCTTACGTACGCCGTGGCCGCCCCGGTGAGCGTCATCGGCAAGCCGCGGGCTGCCTACAAGGC
Organism: Gemmatimonadota bacterium; assembly: GCA_037388885.1. Taxonomy (GTDB): domain Bacteria; phylum Gemmatimonadota; class Gemmatimonadetes; order Longimicrobiales; family RSA9; genus JARRJS01. The sequence goes on along the minus strand of JARRJS010000001.1, from coordinate 14,888 downwards.
CATCAACCGGGCTCTGGCGGCGGGCCTGCGCCGGCTGGGTGTGCCGGTGGTGTTGGTGCGGGAAGGCGGGCCCGGTGGGATGCTGGGCAGCGGCCCGTGCTTCCACGAAGGCGCGCCCGGCGAAGTGCTGGTGGAGGGGAAGAAGTTGGTCGGCAGCGCGCAACGCTGTGAGTCCCGGACCATCCTGCAGCATGGCTCGCTGCTGCTGGAGGGGGACCAGGCGGAGGTGCTGGAGCTGGAGTTGCTGCCGCAGGCGGAACCGATCGACGATCGACGATCGACGATCGACGACGGTCCAGGTGGGGTCACGGGCCCCGGCCCGGCGACTTCCTCCGGGGTCACGGCGGCTTCCCCCGTCGCTCCGCTCGTGGCGAGCTCCCTCGCGGCGACGTCGCTGGCCGCAGTGCTGGGATCGGTCCCGGAGGGCGAGGCGCTGGTGGCGGCGTTGGTGGCGGGGTTCGAGGAAGAGTTGGGCGTCGTGCTGGAGCCTGGCGTGTTGACGGACGGGGAGCGGGCGCGGGCGCGGGAGCTGGAATCGCACTATCGGTCGGATGACTGGACCTGGAGACGGTAATGGTGTAAGGGGTGCCCCGGGCTTGGGCCGCTTTGCCCTGTCCATGGGCGCTCTGGTGCTGACGGGCACGCTGCTGGTGGGGTGTGGTGGTGGCGGCGGCGGTACCGTGGTCGTGGGCATGCAGACGGACTTCGGCGGCATCAATCCCGTGACGAACACGGACCAGTACACGGGCGAGCTCATCGATTACGCGCTGTTCACACCGCTGATCCGCTACGACGCGAACCTGCGGCCGGCGCCGTACCTGGCGCGGTCGTGGACGATGGAAGGCGACACGGCGGTCGTCTTCGACCTGCGCCGCGACGTGCACTGGCAGGATGGCCCGCCGGTGACGGCGCAGGACGTCAAGTTCACGTTCGACCTGGCGAAGGACTCGGTGACGGCTTCGCTGCTCGGCTCCGTGTTCCTGGCGCAGGTGAAGTCGGCGGAGGTGCTGGACACGTTCCGCATCCGGTTCGATTTCACGCGGCCCCACGCCCAGGCGCTGGAGGACTTCTGGTGGGCGCCGGTCCCGAAGCACCTGCTGGACACGATCCCGCCCATGGAGCTCAAGAACGCCGCGTACAACCGGCATCCGGTGGGCAGCGGCCCGTTCCGGTTCGTGGACTGGCGGCAGAACGACCGGCTGGTGATCGAGCCGAACCCCTCCTTCCCGCAGGCGCTGGGCGGCCCGCCATCGTCCACGCGCATCGTGTTCCGCATCATCCCGGAACCGGCGACGACACTCACGGAGCTGCTCACGGGCGGCATTCAGGTGGACATCCCGGTGGAGCCAGACCAGGCGGCGCGGATCAAGGCCGCGCCGGCCGACACGTTGTACGACTACCCGGGCAACACGCTCTACTACCTGGGCTGGAACAACCGTCGTGCGCCGTTCGAGGATCCGGCAGTGCGCCGTGCCATGACGCTGGCGATCAATCGGCAGGAGATCGTGAACGGGCTGCTGGCGGGCTACGGCACCGTGGCGACCAGCACGGTCCCGCCGTGGAGCCCGTACTACCCGGGGGACGTGAAGCCGCTGCCGTACGACCCGGCACACGCCCGGGCGCTGCTGGATTCCGCGGGCTGGCGGGATCGGAACGGTGACGGCGTGCGGGAAGATGCGGCCGGGAATCCGTTGCATTTCACCATCCTGACGTCGGACCGGCCACTGACGCGCTCGGTGGTGGAGGTGTTGCAGAGCCAGCTGAAGGCGGTGGGCGCGCGGGCGGATCTGCAGGTGCTGGAGTTCCAGACGATGCTGGCCCGGCACAAGGCACGCGACTTCGACGTCGTGCTGGCCAACTGGGTTCTGGACAACTTCCAGATGGCCGCCGCGCCGGCGGCGCTCTTCCACTCGCGCTGGGTGGACGTGCCGAACTCCGCGAATCGCAGCGGGGTGGCCATTCCACAGCTGGATGCGCTCATCGACTCGGCGGCCGCGGCGACGGACCCGGCCGTGGCGAAGCGGATCTACCGAGAGATGACGCTGCTGTTGCAGCGTCGGCAACCGTTCACGTTTATGTTCTGGCTGTCGGAGCTGGCGGCGGCGAGCGATGCGGTGTCAGGGGTGACCATGGACCAGCGTGGCGAGCTGTCGTCCATCGCCCGCTGGCACATCGGGCCCTGAGCCGTGGCGTCATACGCCCTGCGCCGGCTGCTCGGCGCCATCCCGCTGCTGCTGGGCATCGCCACCATCATCTTCTTCGTGGTCAACCTGGCGCCGGGCGACCCGACGGCCCTCTACTTCAACGCGAACCTGCCGCCGGCGGTGCTGGACCAGCTACGGCACAGCTTCGGGCTGGACGCACCCATCTACGTCCGTTACGTGAAGTGGCTCGCCGCGTTCCTCACTGGCAACTTCGGCTACAGCTTCGCCCACGGCCGTCCCGTCATCGACATCCTGAAGGAAGCGCTGCCTGCTACGCTGCTCCTGGCCGGCTCCGCGCTGCTGCTCACGTTCGTGCTCGGCGTGATCGCGGGCGTGATCCAGGCGGTGCGGCAGAACCGGGCGACGGACCAGATCCTGAGCGTCTCCTCGCTCTTCTTCTACTCCATGCCGTCGTTCTGGTTGGGTCTCATGCTGATGCTGCTTCTGTCCCTCAAGGCACATGAGTGGGGACTGCCGTTCGCCCTGCCTGCGACGGGCATGACCAGCGTGAACTACGAGTTCCTGTCGTTCTGGGGCAAGCTGGGTGATCTGCTGGAGCACATGGTGCTGCCAGTGCTGACGCTCACGCTGGTGTTGTCGGCGGGCATCGCGCGCTACACTCGCGGCCAGATGCTCGAGGTGATCCGCCAGGACTACATCCGCACCGCCCGCGCCCGCGGGGTGCCGGAGCGGACCGTGATCCTGAAGCACGCGCTGCGGAACTCCCTGCTGCCGGTCATCACGCTGCTGGGCCTGTACCTGCCGCTGTTGTTCAGCGGCAGTGTGTTCGTGGAAGTCATCTTCTCCTGGCCCGGCATGGGCCGCGTCATCGTGGAGTCCATCTTCCAGCGCGACTACCCCGTCGTCATGGCCACCAGCTTCCTGTTCGCTGCCATCGTGATCGTCGGCAACCTGCTGGCGGACCTGCTGTATGGCCTGGCGGACCCGAGGATCCGGTATGATTGAGCGGGATCGTCGTCGGGGTCGTCTTCGTTCGTGGGCGGCGCTCGCGGCGTCGTTCGTGCTCCCCGGGTCCGGACACCTCGTGGTGGGACGGCGGCGGCGCGGGGTGCGACTGCTCATCGCGTGGGCGTGCATCCAGACGTTCAACTATCTGGTGCGCGGACGCCTGTATGCGGGCGGCAAGGGGCTGGACGACTGGGTCGCGGCCGGCGTCTTCGCGGCGATCTACTTCTCGGTGTGGATCTACGCCTTGCGTGACGCGTGGCGCGTTGGGGGCGCCGCCTCTGACGGCGCGCAGGCGGGGGCCGAGATGCAGGCGCGGGCGGGGGCGGGGAGCGTGCACGCCGAGCGTGCCGGAATCCCGCCGGATCCGGAGCTCGCGCCGGTCTCCCTGTCTCCCACCCTCCCCGTCTCCCCTTCGGGGCGGGAGGAAGAGGGTGGGGTCGGTGGCGGATCGGTGGGTGGTGGAGGGGTGGATGGTGGTGTGGCGGGGGGTGCGGGGGCCTGGGCCATCGCCGTCGAACATTTCAAGCGCAACCGGTTGGCGGTGATCGGCCTGGGGGTGGTGGTCGGCTTGTACGCCGTGGCGGTGCTGGCACCGCTGATCGCGCCGTACAACCCTATCGCGCAGCATGACCTGGTGCGCACGGGGTACCTGCCGCCCTCGCCAGCACACTGGCTGGGGACAGATCGGTTCGGGCGGGATGTGCTGAGCCGGATCCTGTACGGGGCGCGCATATCGCTGTCGATCGGGTTCATTGCTGTGGCGATCGCGGTCGTGCTGGGCTGCGGGCTGGGCGCCGTGGCGGGCTACCTGGGCGGGTGGCTGGACGCGGTGATCATGCGATTCACGGACATGGTGCTGGCGTTCCCGCGATTGGTGCTGCTGATCTTGATCGTCGCGCTGTTCAACCAGTCGATCACGTTGATCATCGTGGTCCTGGGGTTGACGCAATGGCCGGGCGTGGCGCGGCTGGTGCGGGGGGAGGTGCTGAGCCTGCGGGAGCGGGAGTTCATCCAGGCGGCCTATGCACTGGGCTTCAGACGCGCACGCATCATCCTCAGGCACCTGATGCCGAATGTGCTGGCACCGGTGATCGTGGCCGCGACTCTGGGCATCGGCAACACCATCGTGCTGGAAGCAGGCCTGTCGTTCCTGGGCCTGGGCGTTCGCTCGCCCACGCCCTCGTGGGGCAACATGGTTGCGGACGGACGACAGAACCTGCTGGGCGCGTGGTGGGTGGCCACGTTCCCCGGCCTGGTCATCGTGCTGACCGTGCTGGCGTTCAACCTGGTGGGGGACGGCCTGAGGGACGCTATGGATCCGAGGCTGCGGCGATGAGGCCCGCTTTTTCGAGTTCGAATTCGAATTCGAGTTCGAGTTCGACCTTCCGGCGCGGGCCGGCATTCTGGCGGGCGGCATGGGTCGCGGCGGGGGCCGGGCTCGAATTCGGCTGTTTCCGTCGATCGTCGATCGTCGATCGTCGATCGATGGCGCCGGGCTCGCATTCGTGGGCTGGGGATTGTCGTGTGCCGGTACGCAGCGGATCGCCGGTCGCCAGCCGAGGAAGCTGTTGATGGCGCTGCTCTCGGTGCGGGATCTGAGGACCTGGTTCCACACGGATGCCGGGGTGGCGCGTGCGGTGGACGGGGTCTCGTTCGATGTCGGGCGTGGTGAGGTGGTGGGGATCGTGGGCGAGAGCGGCTGTGGCAAGTCGGTGACATCACTGTCGGTCATGCGCCTGGTCCCGGAGCCGCCGGGCGAGATCCAGCCGGGCAGCCGTGTGGAGTTCGACGGTAGGGACCTGCTGTCACTGTCCGCCGCGGGAATGCGGGCGGTACGCGGCAACGATATCGCCATGGTATTCCAGGAGCCGATGACATCGCTGAACCCGGTGCAGCGTGTCGGCGCGCAGGTCGCGGAGCCGCTGCGGGTGCACCGGGGGCTGGACCGGTCTGCGGCGCGGGAGAGGGCCCTGGAGCTCCTGGCCATGGTGGGTATCCCGAGTCCTGAAGAGCGCATCGACGATTACCCGCACCAACTTTCCGGGGGCATGCGCCAGCGTGTCATGATCGCCAGCGCGCTGGCGTGCGAGCCGGCCTTGCTCATTGCCGACGAGCCGACGACGGCGCTGGACGTCACGATCCAGGCGCAGATCCTGGAATTGCTGCTGGACTTGCGCGACCGGCTGGGCATGGCCGTGATCCTCATCACGCACGACCTGGGCGTCATCGCCGAGACCTGCGACCGCGTCGTCGTCATGTACGCCGGACGTGTCGTCGAGCAGGCACCCGCACGGGATCTGTTCCTCGATCCACGTCACCCGTACACGCAGGGACTGTTGGAGGCGCTGCCGCAGCTGGATCGCCGCCAAGAACGTCTGGCAGTCATTCCCGGCGCCGTGCCCGCGCCTACCGCCTGGCCCGCCGGGTGCCGCTTTCATCCGCGCTGCCGGTACGCCTGGGACCGGTGCACCGCCGGGGAGCCGGAGCTGTTTCCAGCGTCGTCCGACCATCTCGACCGCTGCTGGCTGGAAACCGCCACTCCACCCTCCTACCCCGACGGGGAGAGCCGCCCAGCCACCCGCCGCCCCGACGGGGGGATGGGGGGAGAGAGGGAGGGTCACGGTGAGCGCGTCGACCGTGAGGAGCAGGCATGACGACACCCGCCGGATCTCGCCCGACGTCTGACGTGCCGGGTGCAACGGTGAACGGTCGTCGGCCGTCGGTCGCGGCATCGCCGCGGCCGCTGGTTGTTGCCGAGGAGCTGAAGAAGCATTTCCCGGTCACGCGGGGCGTTCTGAGGCGCGTAGTGGGTCACGTGCGGGCGGTGGATGGGGTCAGCTTCGCAATCCGGAGGGGGGAGACGCTGGGGCTGGTCGGCGAGTCGGGCTCGGGCAAGACGACGGTGGGGCGGATGGTGCTTCGGTTGCTGGAGCCTACGGCCGGGACCGTGCGCTTCGACGGCCAGGACCTGGCGGAGCTGGATGCGGATGCGTTGCGGGCGCTGCGGCGGCGGGCGCAGATCGTGTTCCAGGATCCGTACGGGTCGCTGAACCCGCGCATGACGGTTGGCGATGCGATCGGCGAGGTATTGCGGGTGCACGGGCTGGCGGCCCGTGGGTCGGTGGACGCGCGCGTGGGCGACCTGCTGGCGCTGGTGGGGCTACGGGCCGAGCATGCGGAGCGGTATCCGCATGAATTCAGCGGCGGGCAGCGTCAGCGGATCGGCATTGCGCGCGCCCTGTCGGTGGATCCGGAGTTCGTGGTGTGCGACGAACCGGTCTCGGCGCTGGACGTTTCCGTGCAGGCCCAGGTGGTGAACCTGTTGGTGGACCTGCAGCAACGGCTGGGCCTGACCTACCTGTTCATCGCGCACGACCTGGGCGTGATCGAGCACGTGAGCGACCGCATCGCCGTGATGTACCTCGGGCGCATCGTGGAGCTGGCGGATGCCGTGGCGGTGCGGGAAACACCGCGGCACCCCTACACGCGCGCGTTGCTTTCTGCGGTGCCCAAGGTGGATCCGGAGGCGCGCCGTGGGCGCATCGTGCTGTCGGGCGAAGTCCCGAGTCCGTTGCGTCCGCCGCGGGGTTGCCCGTTCCATGCTCGCTGTCCGCATCCGCTCAAGGACATCGAGTGCACGCGCGCGGTACCGCCCCTGGCGGAAAAGGCGCCGGGCCATTTCGCCGCGTGTATCAAGGAAGACGCTGCCGGCCCGGACGCTCTGGCCGGATCCACCGGCGCTGCGAAGCCGGCGGCCCCTTGACACCGCCGCGCGACGTTCCGTATGTTCGCTGGACTTTGCCTGCAGTACCATTTTGTGGCGTGCCGATACGGCGATCTGAACCTCATGGAGGTTACGTTGAGCGGTTTGACAACTCTGACTCTGGCCCTGCTCCAGTTGCCCGGAGCCCAGGGCCCCCAGCTGACGGCGTCACAGTGGATGCTCCAGACATGGGAAGACGGTGGCTGGATGATGTGGCCGCTCGGCGCCGCCGCGCTCATCGGTGTCATCATCATCATCTGGAAGCTGATCGACCTGACGGTCAAAGGCGCGCGTACGAAGCGGGTGCTGTCACAGGTGGACGAGAAGCTGGCGGCTCGTGACATCTCGGGTGCGATCTCTGTGGCCCGGGACTCCAACACGCCGGCCGGCAGGATTTTGCTGGCGGGTCTGGAGCGGCACGAGGAAGGCACCGAGCGCGTGATGAAGGCCATCGAGAACGTCGGCCTGATCGAGATGGCCGGCCTCGAGAGTGGCCTGGTCTGGTTGGCGACGGTCGCGAACGTTGCGCCGCTGATGGGATTCCTGGGAACGGTGATCGGGATGATCCAGGCGTTCTCGGCGATCCAGCTGGCGGGCGAGGTGGAGGCCACACTGGTGGCAGGCGGCATCAAGGTGGCGTTGATCACGACGGCTGCGGGCCTGACGATCGCCATTCCCGTCAACATCATGCACAACTACTTCGTGACGCGAGTCGACCGGCTCGTTCTGGACATGGAAGAATCGGCGCAGAACACGGTCGACGTGCTCCGTGAGATGGGGGTCGGCGCCTAGCGCGCTGTCCTGACCGCAGCACAGGGTCGTACACTGGAAGGCCACCGTTACGGTGGCCTTCTTCTTTCACGCGTGGAGCTTGCGCGTCGCCGGTGCGCGGGCGAACCTGAAAGGGTAGGTCCTGTATTTCCACCATCCGAGGAAGTCGCCGCTGCTGATGGCAACTCGCTACGCCCATATCCTCGTGGTCTTCCTGGCGACGGCGGCGGTGCCAACCGTGCTGTCGCGGAGTGCGCCACCGGAACCAACGCCGGACGTGCCAACGTCTGCGCTGGAGGCGCTGGCGCGTGGACGCTACTGGCGAGCCAGCCGCATCCTGGACCGCTTCCTCGACGCTCGCAGCGACACGACGCCCGGCCAGATTCTGGTGGCGGCCGAGGCGGCGGCCGGCTGGGACGACTGGGCGACGGTGGAGGACCTGCTGGCGAATCGGTCATGGCTGGATTCGCTTGCAGACGGTCGCGGTCGCCGCCTGCTGGGGCGCAGTCGCCTGGAGCAGGGCGAAAGCGAAGCGGGCAGCGCGGACCTGGCGGACTACGTGCGCACGGCTGCACGGGCGAGTGATCGCGAGCTGGGTCTGGTGCAGATCCGGCGCGGGCGCGCGCTGGCCGCGGCCGGGGATGCGCAGCAGGCGCTGGTCGCGTTCCACGAGAGCCTGCGACTGTTGCCTCAGATCGCCGACTGGATCCACATGTTCTGCGCGGCCGCTGCGGCCACCGAGGGGGACACGGCCCTGGTCCGGAAACATCTGGCGGCGGCGGGCGAGCCGCTGGCGACTCGCAGAGGTTGGACGACGGCGGCGCGGGCGCTGGCGGAGGCGGGCGACACGGCCGGTGCCATCCGGTGGGCAAAGGAGGCGGGTGGGCGGTTGCACGCGGCGAGCGAGCGAGCGGCGACGTGGACGTTCGCCGGCCGACTGGCGCTCGCGGCAGGTGACACCGCGGGCGGGCGCAAAATGCTGGCACGCGCACTGTCCATCTCCCCCGGCTCGATGGCGGCGGTGGACGCGGCTCGTGCCCTGTCCGACCTTGACCTTTCCGCCGACGAAGCGCTGCGCGTGGGTCGCATCTATTACCGTCACGGCAACATGGATCGGGCGGCGAAGGGGTTCGGGGACTACCTGGCTTCCAGCGAGGGTTCGCGCGCCGAGCGGTTGCAGATCCGGTACGAGCTGGGGAACGCCCTGTTCCGCGGCGAACGCGGAGCGTGTGCTGCTGGAGGTGGTGGACGCCGCGTCGTCGTCCCGACCATCCATGGCGGCCAACGCCATGTTCATCGCGGCTCGTGCCCAGTATCGACGCGGCCACAAGCAGACAGGCATTGCGACCTTCCTGCGAACGGCCCAGCGGTTCCCCGGGCAGGCTGTGGCGGCCCGCGCGGTCTTCACGGTGGCGGATCTGGCGCAGGACGATGGCAATCTCGCACGGGCGCGGAAATATTTCCGGCGCACCGTGGCGCTGGCTCCGGACATTGACGAGGCCGGGATCGCGCGCATGCGGCTGGCCGGACTGGCCATGTTGCAGGATGACACGAAAGCCGCGCTGGCAGTCTACGAAGGGTACCGGCGGCAATTCCCTAACGGCCGCAGGATCGATCAGGCCACGTACTGGGCGGGCCGGGCGTACGAGATGCTGGGTGACACGGCACACGCAAGGCAGCGGTTCCGGGAAGCGGCGCGTCACGATCCCGTCGGCTACTACGGGCTGGCTGCTGCTGCGCGGCTGGGCGACGCATATCCCACTGAGCTGAGCGCGGGCCCGGAGCCCGACACCGCCCTGGAGGCTGCACTGGCGCGGCCGCTGGAGCGCGTCGACCTGCTGGCCGATGCCGGCGAAGCAGACGCGGTCGACTGGGAGATCCAGCAGGCCTCCCGGCAGCTGGATACGGTCGATGCAGGCCTGTACGACCTGGCGGAAGCGCTCAACGCGCGCGGCTACACCGCTGCCGGCATCAATATCGGCTGGAAGCTCAAGGACCGCGCCGGCGCCTGGAACCAGCGGCTGCTGCGGATCGTATACCCGTTCCCGTATCGTGATCTCGTGGTGGCGGAAGCCCGCGACCGGAACCTGGACCCCTTCCTGGTCGCCGGATTGATCCGGCGTGAGTCGGGATTCGCCGCAGACGCCATGAGTCCGGCAGGGGCCATGGGCCTGATGCAGATCATGCCGCACACCGGCCGGCTGTTGGCGCGGAACGCCAGGATTCGCCATTTCCACACGGACATGCTCGATCTGCCGGAGATCAACCTGCACCTGGGCATGGCCTTCCTCGCCGACCTGCTGCACCGCTACAATGACAAGGTGCCGGCCGTGCTCGCCGCCTACAACGCCGGGCCATCCAGGCTCAGCAACTGGCGTCGACTGCCAGAGTACCGCGACATGGAGCTGTTTACGGAGCGGATTCCGTTCCGGGAGACGCGGGACTACGTCCGCTACGTCCAGGAGAACACGCGTATCTACGCCATGCTCTACGGCACTGCCGTTCCGGCCGTGGGTGGAGAATGACGACGGAGGACGGCCGCACCGATCCCGACGCGCGGCCCGCCGTCGAAGGGCCGACCGGACGCGGCGAGCTGGCGCGCAAGCTCATCCATGTGGGCGCTTCGGTCATCGCCGTGGGCATCGTATGGATCGCGCCGCCCCTCACGGGCCGGACCATGCTGGCCTGCGCCGTGTTCCTCGCCCTGGCCGTCGAGATCGCCCGCCGCCTCAGCACGACCGTCGCTCGAAGGTTTCTGCACAGCCTGGGGCCGCTGCTCCGGAGGCACGAAACCCACGGCCTTACCGGCGCCACGATGCTCGCCCTCGGGTTCCTTTTCGCTGCCCTTGCTTTCCCACCGCAGTTCGCCGGCGTCGGCATGCTCTACGCCGGCGTCGGCGATGCCGCCGGGGCGCTTGTCGGACGACGCTGGGGCGGGCTGCGCTTCCCGTGGGGCAAGAGCGTCCAGGGCTCGGTCGCCTTCTTCCTGGCCGCCGTGGCGGCCGGCTGGATCGCGCCGGAGGTAGCCTTTTTCCCTGCGCTGGTGGCCGCTCTGGCCACCACGCTGTTCGAGTCGCTGCCGACCGTGATTGATGATAATCTGATGCTGCCCATCGTCGGAGCACTGGCCACCTGGGCCGCTGTCGCGCTCATCACGTGAGCCCGAAAACAAGTTTTTGCTTGACTCCCGTTTCGAATGACGCCTATCTTCGCAAGCGCTGATAGCAGTATTTCCGAAGGCACCGTTTTCTGGAGGACAGCTCTGATGGCCAGGGGCAAGGTCAAGTGGTTCAATGATGCCAAGGGATACGGCTTCATTGAGCAACCTGATGGCGAGGATGTATTCGTCCACTTCTCGGCGATCACCATGGAGGGCTTCAAAACTCTAGCGGAGGGTGAGGAGGTGGAGTTTGAAGTTCGCCAGACCGAGAAAGGCCTTCAGGCGGCAAGCGTCCAGCGGGTGTAGCACCTCTGGTCGTCAAGATTGCCATCCGCCTCGCCGGGCACTCCCCCCGGCGAGGCGGTTTGCTTTTCTGCTGAGGAAGCCGGGCACGGGACTCGCACGTGCACCGGCACCCGGTGCAGGGGTCCATCTGGCGCACCGGTAGGCCCTCCAGCCATCGCAGGACATTAACGGGCGGTGCTCCCGGGACCGCGACGTTTCCCTGAGTGTCCCCGGGTCGTATCATCGCATGTGGCACGTGGCCAATCCCCTGCACCGCAACCCAAGGAACATGCATGGTCGAAGTCCCTGAGAAAACGCGGCCGCGGCTCTTCCTGATCGACGGCTACGCGCTGATCTACCGGGCGTTCTTCGCCATGATCAGTCGGCCGCTGACGACGTCGAAGGGCGAGAACACGTCGGCGGCGTTCGGCATGGCGCGCTTCATCATGAAGATCCTGGAGGAGCACGCGCCGGACTACCTGGGCGTGGTGATGGACGCCGGTGCGGAGGCCCGCACGCAGCGCTACCCGGAATACAAGGCAACGCGGGAGAAGATGCCGGACGAGCTGCGCTCGTCGCTGCCGCGCATCCGCCAACTGGTGGAGGCGTTCCGCATCCCGATCCTGGAGCTGGAGGGCGAGGAGGCGGATGACGTCATCGGCACGCTGGCGCGGAAGGCAGCGGCGCAGGGGCTGGAAGCGGTCATCGTGTCGGGCGACAAGGACTTCTACCAGCTCATCGGGGACGGCATCGCGCTGCTGAACCCGGGGCGGGGCGGGAGCGCGGGGGTGGAAGAGGAGTGGGTGGACGAGCGCAATGCGTCGGACCGGTTGGGGGTGCCGCCGGAGCGCGTGACGGACTACCTGGCGCTGATCGGCGACTCGTCGGACAACATCCCGGGAGCGCCGGGGATCGGGCCCAAGACGGCGCTCAAGCTGCTGGAGCAGTACGGCGACGTGGAGACGGCGCTGGCGAACGCCGGCGAGGTGAGGGGCAAGCGAGCGCGCACGGCGCTGGAAGAGCACGGCGACGAGGTGCGCCTGTCGAAGGAGCTGGTGACCATCCGGGACGACCTGTCCATCGAGCTGGACCTGGACCATCTGAAGGTGGCGGAGCCGGATCGGGACCGGTTGCGGGACTTGTTCGTGGATCTCGAGTTCCACTCCATGGTGCGGCAGATCGCGGTGCCGGAGCCGGAAACGGCGAAGCTGGAACAGTCGTACGAGACCGTGCAGGTGGCGGGTGTGGGCGACGTCGTAGAACGTGTGCGGCGCACCGGGCGCGTCGCCCTGAGCGTGCTGGCGAACGGCTCGGACGCCATGCGGGCCGACGTCGTGGGATTGGCGCTGGCGGCGGAGCCGGGCACGGCGTTTTACCTGCCGCTGCGCCATCGCGCCGAAGGCGAGTTGGACCTGGGCGGCGACAGCCGCTTGAACCTGCCGGCGCTGGCCAGCGATGCCATGCGGCCGCTGGTGGAGATGCTGCAGGACGCATCGCTGCCCAAGACCGGGCACGACCTGAAGCGGGCGCTGCTGCTGCTGCGTCGCGCGGACACTGCCCTTGCCGGGCTGGAATTCGACACCATGCTGGCGTCCTATGTCATGGACCCGGGCCGGCGCAGCCACGAGCTGGACGCGGTCGTGCTGGAGCTGCTGGGCCATCGCACCATGACCCTCGCCGACCTGACGGGCACCGGGCGGTCGCAGACGCCAGTGGAAGAGTGCGATGTGGCGAACGTGACCCGGTACGCGTGCGAGAACGCCGACGTCGCGCTCCGGCTGGAGGCTCGGCTGCGGGAAGACCTGGAGCGCTACGAGCTGGACCGGCTGTACCGCGAGATGGAGATGCCGCTGATCGATGTGCTCGCCGCTATGGAAACCGTGGGAATCCGCATCGACACCGACTTCTTCGCGGAGCTTGCGGGCAAGCTGGAAAAGGAGCTGAAGCTCATCGAGGGGGATATCTACAAGGAAGCCGGCGCCGAGTTCAACATCAATTCCACGCCCCAGCTCCGGGAGATCCTGTTCGAGAAGCTGGAGTTGCCGGTGCTGAAGAAGACCAAGACGGGCCCGTCCACCGACGCGTCCGTGCTGGAGGAACTGGCGGCCCAGGGGCATCGTATCCCGACGCTGATCCTGGAGTATCGCCAGCTGGACAAGCTGAAGGGCACGTATGTGGATGCGCTGCCGGTGCTGGCGGATCCAGACGGCCGCATCCACACCAGCTTCAACCAGGCGGTGGCGGCCACCGGCCGGCTGTCGTCCAGCGACCCTAACCTGCAGAACATACCCATCCGGACCCAGCTCGGAGCCGAGATCCGAAGGGGCTTCGTGCCGGCCGACGGCTACGTGTTCCTGGCCGCCGACTACGCGCAGATCGAGCTGCGCATCCTGGCGCACCTGTCGGGCGACGCGGCGTTCGCAGAGCCTTTCAAGAAGGGCATCGACGTGCATCGGCAGACCGCGGCGCGCGTGTTCGACGTGCCGCTGGACGACGTGTCGTCCGTGATGCGTGAGCGGGCCAAGACCATCAATTTCGCCACCGTCTACGGCATCGGACCCCACGCCCTGGCCCGGCAGCTGGGCACATCTTACCAGGAAGCCAAGCAGTACATCGACCAGTACTTCGAGCGGTTCCCCGGCGTGCGCGCGTATCTGGATGAGCAGATCCGCCGCGCCTACGACCAGGGCTACGTCGAGACCATCAGCGGCCGCAGGCGCTACATCCCCGAAGTGAAGAGCAAGAACTACAACATCCGCCAGTTCGGTGAGCGCGCGGCCACCAACGCGCCCGTCCAGGGCAGTGCGGCCGACGTCATCAAACTGGCCATGATCGCCATCCACGACGATCTCGCGAAGCAAGGCGCCGGCACCCGCATGCTGCTCCAGGTGCACGACGAGCTGGTGTTCGAGGTCCCGCACGACGAAGTGGATGCGGCTCGCGCACTTGTGAAGGCGCGCATGGAGCATGCGCTGGAGATGGACGTGCCGTTGGAGGGGGCGGTGGGGGTGGGGGAAAACTGGCTGGAGTGCAAGTAGGAATGCGCCTGTCCCGATCCGCTATGGACGGGTCCCGGGGGGCGAGGCTATGCTGAGACATGGACGCGGAGTTGGAAGCCCGGTTCGACCAACTCGCGGAGCTGATCGCGTGGTCGTTCGAGGCGCAGAACGAGCGCTTCGACCGGCTGGAGACGCGCATGGACCGACTCGAGAGCCGCATGGATGGACTCGAGAGCCGCATGGCTGTGCTCGAGCGGCGTGTGGACGCCATGGACCTGAAGTTCGAGGAGAAGTTCCTCGGGGTCTATGAGCGCCTAGACTCGGAGCGTGCGGCGCGGGAGCAGTTCGAGCGGCGCGTGAAGGACCGGCTAGAGGCCATGGGCCGGGAGATCGGGGACCTGCGCCAGGTCGTTGTTCGCCTCGACGCGCGCGTCGACGGGCTCCGTGAGGATGTGACCCGCCTGGACGCGCGCATGGACAGGCTCGAGGGTCGCATGGACAGGCTCGAGAGTCGCATGGACAGGCTCGAGGGTCGCATGGACAGGCTCGAGGGTCGCATGGACAGCCTCGAGAGTCGCATGGACAGCCTCGAGCAGCGCGTGGACGCCATGGACGCGAAGTTCGAGGACAGATTCCTCGGGGTCCATGAGCGCCTCGACTCGGAGCGCGCGGCGCGCGAGCAGTTCGAGCGGCGTGTGACCGACCGGCTGGATGCCATGGCCCGGGACATGGCGGAC